>CP128857.1:1229505-1536882 GCA_030388725.1 Prodigiosinella aquatilis | reverse complement strand
GTCATCAGGTTAAAGCGGATAATGGTGAAGCGGAATACGACATAATAGATGATAAAGAACACGAATCCCTGCGGAATCAACATATACCAGTGTGTCGCCAACGGATTACGGGACGAAAGCACCATATCCACCAGACCCGCACTAAATCCAAATCCGGCAATCCAGTGCATACTGGCGGCAATAAAGACTGAAATCCCGGTCAATATCGCATGCAATACGTACAGCACCGGAGCTACAAACATAAAGGAAAACTCAAGCGGTTCAGTAATCCCCGTAAAAAATGACGCAAAAGCCGCCGCTAGCATGATACCGGCCACCCGGCTACGATTTTCAGGACGCGCACAGTGGTAAATCGCCAACGCAGCGCCCGGCAAACCAAACATCATGATCGGGAAAAAACCAGCCTGATAACGTCCGGTAATCCCCGGGATGGCTTTCCCGGCATCAATTGCCTGCTGGCCACTCAAAAAATTGGGGATGTCATTAATACCCGCCACATCGAACCAAAACACCGAGTTAAGCGCATGATGTAATCCAACGGGTATCAGCAGACGGTTAAAGAATGCATAAATGCCTGCACCAACCGATCCCAACTGCTGGATATGTTCACCAAACGTAACCAGCGCATTGTAAATCACTGGCCAGATAAGCATCAGCGCGAACGCCACCACAATCATCAGCAACGAGGTCAAAATAGGCACCAGGCGACGGCCACTGAAGAAAGACAGCGCTTTTGGCAATTCAACACCGCTGAATCGATTGTATAATTCAGCGGAGATCACCCCGACCAGAATACCAATGAACTGATTCTCAATTTTTCCGAATGCAGCGGGTACCTGCGCCAGTGGAATCTTTTGGATCATGGCAACCGCCGCGGGTGAACACAACGTGGTCACCACCAGGTAGCCCACAAATCCAGACAATGCAGCCGCACCATCTTTATCTTTAGACATGCCATAGGCCACACCTACTGCGAACAACACTGCCATATGTTCAATAATGGCAGATCCAGACTTGATAAAAAGAGCAGCCAAAGCACTTTGGCTACCCCAACCAGCCGGATCAATCCAGTAACCCACGCCCATCAGAATGGCGGCGGCAGGTAGTGTTGCGACAGGCACCATCAACGCCCGACCTATTCTTTGTAAATAGCTTAATATACTCACCTTCCCCTCTCTTCCCTTGTGGGCAAATAACACAGCCAATCATATTTATCTGCCATAAAACGCCATTCAATACACAACACAGTCAAGTAACCGGATTACCCTGGGTATTTACAAAATCGAGTATTCCTCGTTTCGTGTTGCCTCTGGCAATCAATCCGCTTAAGCAAGCAACAGAAAGTCTCAGGCTAGCCTGACCATGGAGTGTAAAAAAATAATTCGCCTTGAAAATTAAACTCAATCATTATGTGATAAAAATCACCAAAAAAGCACATACAAAAAGTTTATGACACTATATTTTTGCCACTTATTTAAAGACACAAAAAAACAAGTTACACTACAGACATACTATGAAGGTGAGGAAACGCACCCATTGTGTTCTTTCCCCTCATACTTAAATTCGATTACCTCACCAATCCGCCAGGAGAACCCTTTATGAGACTGATTCCTTTAGCCACCGCAGCACATGTAGGTAAATGGGCTGCACGATATATTGTACAGCGCATCAATGATGCCAGCCCTACGGCAGACAAACCGTTTGTGCTTGGCCTTCCTACAGGCAGTTCTCCGTTGGAAGCATATAAATCGCTGATCGAACTGTTTAACGCGGGTGAAGTCAGCTTTAAACATGTGGTGACCTTCAATATGGATGAATATGTAGGACTACCACCTGATCATCCGGAAAGTTATCGCACATTCATGTATCAAAATTTTTTCAATCACATTGATATTCCGCAGGAAAATATTAACCTGTTGAACGGCAACGCTGAAGATATTGCTGTTGAATGTCAGCGTTACGAAGAGAAAATCAAGTCTTACGGTAAGATCCGTCTGTTCATGGGGGGCGTAGGGAATGATGGACATATCGCGTTTAATGAACCGGCATCGTCCCTGGTTTCCCGAACACGCATCAAAACACTGACTGAAGAGACCCGTATTGCCAATTCACGCTTTTTTGGCGGTGACGTCAATCAAGTCCCCAAATATGCATTAACTGTTGGCGTGGGTACATTACTGGATGCCGAAGAAGTCATGATTCTGGTCAGTGGACGCAACAAAGCTCAGGCACTCCAGGCCGCAGTAGAAGGCAATGTGAACCATATGTGGACCATCAGTTGCCTACAGCTTCATGCCAAAGCGCTTATGGTATGTGACGAACCCTCCACCATGGAACTGAAGGTGAAAACCGTTAAATATTTCCGCGAATTGGAAGCTGAAAGTATCAAAAACCTTTAATCGCTAAGCCGGGAGCTCACAATGTACGCTTTAATTAATGGTCGTATTTTTACTGGCCATCAGGTACTCGACGATCATGCTGTCGTTATCGCCAACGGCCTGATAGACAATGTTTGTCCCGTCAATGAACTGCCCTCCGGGCTGGAAACACGTGATATTTCCGGTGCCTTGATCGCCCCCGGATTTATTGATCTTCAACTTAACGGTTGCGGTGGTGTTCAGTTTAACGACTCTTTGCAAACCATCTCGGTGAAAACGCTGGAAATAATGCAACGGACCAATGTGAAGCACGGTTGCACCAGCTTTTTACCCACGCTCATTACTGCTTCCGATGCGTTAATAAAGCACAGTGTTGAAGTCATGCGTGCCTGGCTGGCACAAAATCATCATCAAGCACTGGGTTTGCATATTGAGGGCCCGTGGCTGAACCCGGTAAAAAGAGGGACTCATGATGCAACGCTTATCCGTCAGCCAGATCCAGAACTGGTGAATTTCCTCTGTGAGAATGCCGATGTCATCAGCAAAATCACTCTGGCGCCAGAGATGGTTGCCTCGACAGTTATTCAGCAATTGACCCACGCTGGTATTGTCGTTTCCGCAGGGCATTCAAACGCGACCTGGAACGAGGCCAAACGTGGTTTTGCCGCTGGTATTCGCTGTGCGACGCATCTGTTTAACGCCATGCCTTATCTGGCCGGGCGTGAGCCAGGGCTAGTAGGTGCTGTCTACGATGCGCCTGAGATTTACTGTGGCGTCATTGCTGATGGTTATCACGTCAGTTGGGCTAATATCCGCAACAGCAAACGCATCAAAGGTGACAAGCTGGTGCTGGTTACTGATGCCACCGCACCAGCTGGCGCTGATATTGATCGATTCATTTTTGCTGGTAAAACCATATACTACCGCGACGGCATCTGTGTGGATGAGAACGGCACCTTGAGCGGATCCGCGCTCACCATGATTAAAGCTGTGCAAAATTGCGTAGATCAGGCGGGTATCGCTCTGGATGAAGCACTCCGAATGGCAACACTGTACCCTGCGCGTGCTATCGGTGAAGACGGCAGATTAGGCAGTATTGAATGTGGTAAAGTAGCCAATCTGACGGTATTCACCCGTGATTATCACATCGTCAATACTTTTGTGAATGGTGAAGAAGTATTGACCACAGGCGAGTAACGTTTTAATGAGCACAAGCGGACAGACACAGATAGGGAATATTGATCTGGTTAAGCAACTCAATAGCGCGGTGGTATACCGACTGATTGACCAGCAAGGCCCAATCTCACGGATACAAATCGCGGAACTGAGTCAACTTGCCCCCGCTAGCGTTACCAAAATTACCCGCCAGCTACTTGAACGCGGGTTCATAAAGGAAGTTGACCAACAAGCCTCCACTGGAGGACGTCGTGCCATCTCCATTATTTGTGAAACCCGCCCTTTCCATACCGTGGCAGTAAGGCTTGGTCGTTACGATGCCACGATCGCACTTTACAACCTACAGGGACGAATGCTGGCAGAAGAACATTACGGCCTGCCAGAAAAAACCCAGGAAACGTTGGAAACCGCACTATTTAAAGCCATCGACCACTTCATTGACACCCATCAGCGCCGCATCCGTGAACTGATTGCCATTTCAGTTGTACTACCTGGTCTGGTCGATCCGTTCGCGGGAATGGTGCGTTATATGCCACATATCAGTATTGATAATTGGCCATTGGTCCAACACCTGCAACAGCACTTCAAGACTCACAGTTTTGTCGGTCACGATATCCGTAGCCTGGCACTGGCTGAACACTACTTCGGTGCCACCCAGGATTGTCAGGATTCGATACTGATACGCGTACATCGTGGCACTGGAGCCGGTATTCTGGTCAATGGACAGATTTTTCTCGGCAGCAACGGTAATGTCGGAGAAATCGGTCATATCCAAATAGATCCATTGGGCGAGCGTTGTCACTGCGGAAATTTTGGTTGTCTGGAAACGGTAGTCTCCAATGCGGCCATTGAGAAACGGATACGAAATTTGCTTGAACAAGGCTATCCGAGCAAGCTGACACCAGAAGAATGTCAGATTTCTGCTATCTGCAAAGCGGCCAACCGTGGCGATGCACTCGCACGTGAGGTAATTGAACATGCGGGGCAAAATCTGGGAAAAGCAATATCGATTGCGGTTAACCTGTTCAATCCGCAACGGGTCGTGATTGCCGGTGAAATCGCCGAAGCTGAAAAAATTCTGCTGCCAGCGATTCAACGCTGCGTTAATACCCAGGTACTAAAAGACTTCCGTAATAATTTGCCGATTGTCATTTCCGAACTACAGCATCTTTCTGCTATCGGTGCATTTGCCTTGGTCAAACGTGCCATGCTTAACGGTGTCTTGCTCCAACGTTTACTTGAAAATCATTAAGTTTGGTTTTCCACCATAAGACCCGATTATCGAATCTCCAAAATTCAGGCATTTCTTTCTATCTGTTTTGAACAATACGCATCAAATTCCTATTAAAAATGAATATTCGATAGCACAAAGGCTTTTTTTATTAAACGATATTGAATTGTTATAGCATTTTGATGCTAAATCATTGGTACTGACACGGCAGGTGGTCATCATGGTGCAGTTGTAATGCGACAACATACCCCCTCTGATTGCTGCCGATTAATCTGAATATTGTTCACTTCAAACCAAGAGTGAATCAAGGGAGTCTCTTCTATGTGTTCCATTTTCGGTGTGCTCGATCTGAAAACCGATCCGGTTGAACTACGCAAAAAAGCGCTGGAGCTATCTCGTTTAATGCGTCATCGTGGCCCGGACTGGTCCGGTGTTTACGCCAGTGATAAAGCGATTTTGGTCCACGAACGTCTGTCTATCGTTGACGTAAATACGGGCGCTCAGCCGCTGTATAACCTTGATCACACCCATGTTCTGGCTGTTAACGGTGAAATATACAACCACCAGGCCCTGCGTCAGCAGTATGGCGACCGCTACCAATTTCAAACCGGTTCCGACTGCGAAGTGATTCTGGCGCTGTATCAGGAAAAAGGCCCAAATTTTCTGGATGACCTGCGTGGTATGTTCGCTTTTGTACTCTATGACAGCGAAAAAGACGCCTATCTAATTGGCCGTGACCATTTGGGCATTATTCCGCTCTATATGGGTTACGATGAACACGGCAACTTCTATGTCGCTTCCGAAATGAAAGCACTGGTGCCCGTCTGCCGCACTATCAAAGAATTCCCGGCAGGAAGCTATTTATGGAGCCAGGATGGTGAGATTCGTGAATATTATCATCGCGACTGGTTCGATTATGACAATGTCAAAGACAACGAAACCGATGCCAACGCGCTGCGTGAAGCACTGGAAGAGTCCGTCAAAAGCCACCTGATGTCTGACGTACCTTATGGTGTACTGCTGTCTGGCGGTCTTGACTCTTCCGTTATTTCCGCCATTACCAAAAAATTCGCCGCCCGTCGTGTAGAAGATGACGAGCAAAGCGAAGCCTGGTGGCCACAGCTTCACTCTTTCGCTGTCGGTCTGGAAGGCGCACCGGATCTGAAAGCCGCTCAGGAAGTAGCTGAACATTTGGGTACCGTTCACCATGAAATTCATTTCACAGTACAAGAAGGTCTGGATGCTATCCGCGATGTGATTTATCACATTGAAACCTATGACGTCACCACCATCCGTGCCTCGACACCGATGTATTTGATGTCTCGTAAGATCAAAGCGATGGGCATCAAAATGGTACTGTCCGGTGAAGGTTCCGATGAAGTATTTGGCGGATACCTTTATTTCCATAAAGCGCCTAATGCTAAAGAGTTTCATGAAGAGACCGTGCGTAAGCTATTGGCATTACACCAATACGACTGTGCCCGTGCCAACAAGGCGATGTCTGCCTGGGGTGTGGAAGCCCGTGTCCCATTCCTGGATAAAAAATTCCTGGATGTGGCCATGCGCATCAACCCTCGTGACAAAATGTGTGGCAATGGCAAAATGGAAAAACACATTTTGCGTGAGTGTTTTGAATCCTATCTGCCGCACAGCGTAGCCTGGCGCCAAAAAGAGCAGTTCTCTGACGGTGTCGGTTACAGCTGGATTGATTCACTGAAAGAAATCGCTGCCAAACAGATTTCCGATCAGCAGTTGGAAACCGCACATTTCCGTTTCCCGTACAACACGCCGACCTCAAAAGAGGGGTACCTGTACCGTGAAATATTCGAAGAACTGTTCCCGGTACCCAGTGCGGCTGAATGTGTACCAGGTGGTCCTTCTGTGGCCTGTTCTTCCGCTAAGGCGATTGAATGGGACGAATCCTTCAAAAAGATGGATGATCCATCGGGTCGGTCAGTCGGTGTTCACCAATCCGCTTATTAGTAATCTGTTTTTTTCTTAGCATAAACGGGCCTTTTCCGGCCCGTTTCCCTTTATTAATTGTGTTAAAAAACAGACCTCCTGACCGTTTTCTCACCAGACTGTTCATAACCCAAACAAACGACGCCTCTTATCTGCTTTTCGGGAAAAAATGTGTTGACGACAAAAGACCAACTACGCATAATGCGCCCCGCAACGCCGATGAAGGTGACGCGGAAAGGATGGCTACGTAGCTCAGCTGGTTAGAGCACAGCACTCATAATGCTGGGGTCACAGGTTCGATTCCCGTCGTAGCCACCATCTTTTTTGCGGGAGTGGCGAAATTGGTAGACGCACCAGATTTAGGTTCTGGCGCCGCAAGGTGTGCGAGTTCAAGTCTCGCCTCCCGCACCATTTACCTTCACGGTACTGACAAGATTTCTTGGGGTATAGCCAAGCGGTAAGGCAGCGGGTTTTGATCCCGCCACGCCCAGGTTCGAATCCTGGTACCCCAGCCATATTAAAGTAAGACGTCCTGCAAAGTTACGCACCCAGTTGGGGTATCGCCAAGCGGTAAGGCAGCGGATTCTGATTCCGCCATCCGAGGTTCGAATCCTCGTACCCCAGCCAAGCATTTTGTCCGAAGTTATCAAACTTTGGAGATAACAAGCAGTAATTTGGCTACGTAGCTCAGCTGGTTAGAGCACAGCACTCATAATGCTGGGGTCACAGGTTCGATTCCCGTCGTAGCCACCACATTATTGGGGTATCGCCAAGCGGTAAGGCAGCGGATTCTGATTCCGCCATCCGAGGTTCGAATCCTCGTACCCCAGCCATATAAAAAGCCCGCTTTAGCGGGCTTTTTGTTGTTTATTTTTTATAAAAAAATGCCATGTCTGCTCGGCAGCACAATATTACAAACCAAGCGCGTACTTTAATGCTGCTTGTTTCAGTTTACCAGCGCGCTGCGCTGCCATCAGGGCAACATTACGAGCCAGTTCCAACGGCGGAAGCTTATTGCTGAAAACGCCATAAAACAGATCCATACCGCTTTGCATCAGCATATTATCGATTTTGCGCCGATGCTGATAACGGCGCAGAACTGTTTCCGAATACCATGTTTCTCCGTTATCCCGCGCACGAATAACTACATCCAATAGTGCCTCAACATCACGGTAACCTAAATTCACGCCCTGCCCTGCCAATGGATTTATGGTATGTGCCGCATCTCCCAGCAAAGCCAACCCCGATAGCACATAATGCTGAGCATGGCGACGCACCAATGGGAAAGCACCGGCAGCAATAGCATTAACGTTGCCAAGACGAACGGGAAAAGCTGCCGCAATCTCTTTATTCAGTTGTGATAACGGCATAGCTTGCAACTGTCGGATACGGGAAGGCGTGTCATACCAAACCAATGTCCCCCAGTGGTCAAACAGGGGCAAAAAGGCACGCGGCCCTGCTGGAGTAAACTGCTGCCAGGTAACATCCTGTTGTGAACCGGACATTTCAACACTGATCAACATACAGGATTGACGGTATTGCCAACCACTGACACCAATACTGGCCCATTGTCTGACCTGAGAATTGGCACCATCGGCACCAATAACCAATGAGGTGCTGAGTGTTTGCCCATCCTCCAATATCAGTAACCAATCCTCACCTGTCTGAGTCATTGATTTCAGCTGTATCGGACAGAAAAGATGCATGTTGGAACTACGCTGCAAACATTCCCACAGTGCCAGTTGCAATATCCGGTTCTCCACCATGAAACCGAGCTCCGGCAAACCAAGTTCTGCAGCATCGAACACCACGCGGGCATTATCCCATTCCCAGGTTTCCAATCGGCGATAGGGAGCACACCGCCTTTTTTCGACCCCATCCCAGGCGCCCAACTGTTTCAGCAGAGCCACTGAAGCATAGCTAATGGCAGATACACGCAGATCCGGGGTACTACCAACATCAAATTCTACCGGTACATCCTGTTCCAGCACCGCCACCTGGAAACCGCTTTGCGAAAGCCCCAGCGCTACCGCTGCGCCCACCATACCGCCACCAACAACGACCGCATCATAGTGCATACCAGCCTCATTACTCTTTTTCAGTGTCTGCCAACAAACAAAATAAATATCTGGTGACAGTTTACTGGATTTTGAGCCAGTGTTTCAGAAAAGCGAGTGTTTTCATGCACTGGTCACAACGGCAGCAAAAGATTACAATACGCGCCCGCATGCAGGTAGCGCGGGTTACCTGCACTGAGTAATGGCGTAATGGCAAGCTGATGACGATGACAAAAAAACTGCATATCAAAACCTGGGGCTGTCAGATGAATGAATACGATTCATCCAAGATAGCTGACTTACTGGCAAGTACGCACGGTTATACACTGACCGACGTCGCGGAAGAGGCTGATGTTCTGTTGCTGAATACCTGTTCAATCCGTGAAAAGGCGCAGGAGAAGGTCTTCCATCAGCTTGGACGCTGGAAAGCGCTGAAAGATACCAAACCAGACCTGATTATCGGCGTGGGTGGATGTGTCGCCTCGCAGGAAGGCGAACATATTCGCGAACGAGCGCATTATGTAGATGTGATTTTCGGGCCACAAACCCTGCACCGTCTGCCGGAAATGATTAACCATGTTCAGGGAACCCATAGTCCGATAATTGACATCAGCTTCCCTGAAATCGAAAAATTTGATCGTCTGCCAGAACCACGGGCAGAGGGCCCGACAGCCTTTGTCTCCATTATGGAAGGCTGCAACAAATACTGTACGTTCTGCGTGGTACCCTATACCCGCGGTGAAGAAGTCAGCCGTCCCTGCGACGATATTCTGTTTGAAATTGCGCAACTGGCAGAACAAGGGGTGCGTGAAATTCATCTGTTGGGGCAAAATGTGAATGCCTATCGTGGTGCCACCTATGACGATGAAATCTGCACCTTTGCAGAATTACTGCGTCTGGTCGCTGCCATTGACGGTGTTGACCGCATTCGTTTTACGACTAGCCATCCCATTGAATTCACCGATGATATCATCAGCGTGTACGAAGACACACCCGAGCTAGTGAGCTTTCTGCACCTGCCAGTGCAAAGCGGTTCTGATCGGGTACTCACCATGATGAAACGCCGTCACACCGCGTTGGAATATAAGTCGATTATCCGTAAATTACGCAAAGCCCGCCCGGATATTCAGATCAGCTCCGACTTTATCGTTGGTTTTCCAGGCGAAGACCAGGAAGACTTCGAGCAAACCATGAAGCTGATTGCTGACGTCGACTTCGATATGAGTTTCAGTTTTATCTACTCGCCACGTCCAGGTACACCAGCCGCTGATATGGCAGATAATGTGTCAGAAGAAGAGAAAAAACAGCGCCTGTACATTCTCCAGGAACGGATTAGCCAACAAGCCATGCAATACAGTCGACGCATGCAGGGCACCGTGCAACGTATTCTGGTTGAAGGCACCTCACGGAAAAACGTGATGGAGTTATCGGGCCGTACCGAAAATAACCGAGTGGTTAACTTTGAAGGCTCGCCGGATATGATCGGTAAATTTGTGGATGTAGAGATTGTTGACGTCTATCCAAACTCGCTACGTGGTGTCGTCATACTGACGGAAGATCAAATGGATCTGCGTGTTATTGAGTCTCCGGCCGACGTAATAGCACGTACCCGCAAAGAGAATGAGATCGGCGTAGGCATTTACCAACCTTGATTCCTGCCTGGAACGGGTAGTTCAACTGCCCGTATCCATAAATTATTCCTGTTATATTGCTTTTGCGGCACTGTACCCCAATATAGCAATTGTTACTTGCACCCGGCTGCATTAGCGATAAATAATCATGTTCACACATGTATCAACCCCCGGACACAGGTTAACGAATCGCTGATACCAAGAGATCATTCGTTTTCCGGCTAAATACCAAGAGGAATAATTTGAACGTAACGATAAAAGAAATTGCCCTCGAACCCGCTGACAATAAACGCTTACTCAGTCTGTGTGGCCCGTTTGACGACAACATCAAGCAATTAGAACGTCGTTTAGGCATCGAAATCAACCGTCGCGATAACAAATTCAAGTTGGTAGGTAAAGAACTCTGCATTCAGGCGGCGGCTGATATCCTGTTGCACCTGTATGTTGATACTGCCCCGGTACGTGGTGAAATAAAAGACCTTGACCCAGAACATATTCACCTGGCAATTAAAGAGTCCCAGGTACTGGAACAAAGCGCCGAAAGCGTCCCTGAGTATGGTAAAGCCGTTCACATCCGCACCAAACGCGGTGTCATTAAACCCCGGACGCCTAATCAGGCCCAGTACATCGCTAACGTACTCGATCATGACATCACTTTTGGTGTTGGTCCTGCCGGTACAGGGAAAACTTATCTGGCGGTCGCTGCCGCCGTGGATGCGCTGGAACGTCAGGATATCCGCCGCATTTTGCTGACCCGGCCAGCAGTAGAAGCCGGTGAAAAGCTGGGTTTCCTGCCCGGTGATCTGAGTCAGAAAGTCGATCCTTACTTACGTCCTTTATATGACGCCCTGTTTGAAATGCTGGGCTTTGAGCGCGTAGAGAAATTAATAGAACGTAATGTGATTGAAGTTGCTCCTCTCGCGTATATGCGTGGTCGCACCCTAAATGATGCCTTCATCATTCTGGATGAAGGCCAGAATACCAGCATTGAACAGATGAAAATGTTCCTGACGCGTATCGGGTTTAACTCCAAGGCGGTGATCACTGGTGATGTTACCCAGATAGACCTGCCGCGTAACCAAAAATCGGGTCTACGCCATGCCATTGAAGTACTGGCGGATGTTGAAGAAATCAGCTTCAACTTTTTCCATAGCGAAGATGTAGTGCGTCACCCGGTAGTTGCCCGTATTGTTAATGCTTACGAGGCATGGGAAGCAGCCGATCAAAAACGCAGAGATGCGCTGGCAGAACAACGAAAACATGAGGCACAGATCTCATCCGTGCAGGAGCTCAAATGAGTCAGGTGATTCTTGATTTGCAAATCGCCAGTGAAAAAACGGAAGGCTTACCCACTGAAACTGATTTTCAACGCTGGCTGGAAGGTGTACTGCCGCAATTTCAGGAAATTGCAGAAGTCACTATCCGCATCGTGGATGAAGAAGAAAGTCACCAGTTGAATTACACCTATCGTGGCAAAGATAAACCTACCAATGTGCTCTCTTTTCCTTTTGAAGCACCGCCAGAAGTTGAACTGCCACTTCTGGGTGATTTGATTATCTGTCGCCAAGTGGTGGAACGAGAAGCAGCAGAGCAGGACAAAACGCTATCAGCACATTGGGCGCATATGGTTGTTCATGGCAGTTTGCATCTGTTAGGGTATGACCATATCGAAGACAGTGAAGCTGAAGAAATGGAAGCGTTAGAAACCGAGATTATGCAAATGATGGGATACACTGATCCCTATCTTGCAGAAAAAGAAGATTTTACCGAATAGCATCAAATTCTGTATCCTAACATCTGTAGTGAGCACCAGCGGTCGCAAAAATTCAGAAAGTCCGCTGGTCATAATTTCTTAACAAGAGTGATATTTACTAATACTCCATGAGCGATGACCATTCTACAAACAACGATAGCCCCAGTCCCAAAAAGGGATTTTTTTCCCTTATTCTTAATCAGCTCTTTCATGGTGAACCTAAAGATCGTAACGATCTGCTCACATTGATCCGTGATTCTGAGCAAAATGATCTGATCGATCCTGATACCCGCGATATGCTTGAGGGTGTCATGGATATCGCTGAACAACGTGTACGTGACATTATGATCCCACGTTCACAGATGATTACCCTGAAACATAATCAAACACTGGAAGAGTGTTTAGACGTAATTATCGAATCCGCTCATTCACGTTTTCCTGTCATCAGTGAAGACAAAGATCATATTGAAGGGATTTTGATGGCCAAGGATTTGTTGCCGTTTATGCGCAACGATTCTGAACCATTCAGCATGGACAAAGTGCTGCGACCTGCTGTTGTTGTGCCAGAAAGCAAGCGGGTAGATCGCATGCTCAACGAATTTCGCTCCCTGCGCTACCACATGGCAATCGTCATCGATGAATTTGGTGGTGTATCAGGGCTGGTCACGATTGAGGATATCCTTGAGTTGATCGTTGGTGAAATTGAAGACGAATATGATGATGATGAAGATCGGGATATTCGCCAACTCAATCGCCAGACTTATACTGTCCGGGCACTAACCCCCATTGAAGATTTCAACGATGTTTTCTCTACCCAATTCAGCGATGAAGAAGTAGATACCATTGGTGGCCTGGTGATGCAGGCCTTTGGTCATTTGCCCTCTCGGGGGAAAACCATTGACATAGACGGTTACCTGTTCAAAGTTGCCATGGCAGACAGCCGACGTATCATTCAGGTCCATGTCAGACTTCCTGACAACGTTCCACAACCACAACTGGAAGATTAAATCGGTCATGGCTGTAACCTCCTTATTACAACGCCAGCAGGTTCGTATACTGCTGGCGATTTTATTCGGTGCCTGCGGCACACTGGCATTTTCACCTTTTGACATCTGGCCAGCGGCGATTATTTCTCTTATGGGATTACAGGGACTGACGCTCAATCGCACTGTGCGTCAGTCATCCTTGATCGGCTTTTACTGGGGAGTAGGACTATTTGGCAGTGGGATTCACTGGGTATATGTCAGTATTGCCGACTTCGGCGGCATGCCTGGACCGGTAAACGTTGGCCTCGTTGTTTTGCTGGTGCTCTATCTGTCGCTGTACCCGATGCTGTTTTCAGGTATATTGACTCGATTATGGCCGAAAACCACCTGGTGGCGAGTGGCTATAGCCGCGCCGGTTATCTGGCAACTAACCGAATATCTACGCGGCTGGGTACTGACGGGCTTCCCCTGGCTACAGTTTGGCTACAGCCAGATCGATGGTCCGTTAAAAGGTATTGCCCCCATTATGGGTGTGGATACCATTACGTTTATGCTGATGATGATCAGTGGTCTGTGGGTACAGGCACTGAGTCAACGTCGCTGGAAACCTGCGTTGATTGCCGTTGCTCTATTTATTTTGGCCTGGCCATTACGCTCATTGCAATGGTTTCAACTTCAACCAGAACGAAGCGTCGACATGGCTTTGGTTCAAGGTGATATTCCACAAGAAATAAAGTGGAACCCTGATGAATTGCTGAACACGCTGAAAATCTATCTGGATAATAGTTTGCCCTATATGGGCAAAGCCCCCATCATCGTTTGGCCAGAGTCAGCCATTCCCGACGTTGAAGTCCGACAAAACAGGTATCTGACACTACTTGACAATGTGCTACGCGAACGCCATAGCAGCCTGATTACCGGCATCGTCGATGCTCGCCGGGTGGGGAATAGCACTAAGTACTACAACAGCATTATCGTGCTCGGTGACGAGAAACCTTATCATTACCCTACCAGTAATCGTTACAACAAAAGCCACTTGGTTCCTTTTGGGGAGTTTGTTCCATTAGAAAAATTGCTACGTCCACTGGCGCCTTTTTTTGACTTGCCAATGTCATCTTTCAGCCGAGGAAACTATATACAGCCGCAACTAGTCGTTAATGGCTACAGACTCACCTCCACCATTTGTTATGAGGTGATTCTTGGTCAACAAGTGCGGGATAATTTCCGTGAAAACACCGATATGTTACTGACTGTCTCCAACGATGCCTGGTTTGGTCACTCAATCGGACCTTGGCAGCATTTCCAGATGGCTCGGATGCGGGCACTGGAACTTGGCCGGCCATTGGTACGAAGCACCAATAACGGAATTACTGCCGTTATCGATCCTTATGGTGAAATCAGTGCCTCCCTGCCGCAGTTTACACGGGCGGTTCTTGAAACCCGCGTGACACCCGCTACCGGTATGACCCCTTATGCTCGCTTCGGTTCATGGCCTTTGTGGATCCTGAACCTGTTATTCGGCTTCAGCGCACTCATTTATAGCCTGCGCAGGCGCTAAACTTCACGGCCTTCCATCCATTCTGGGCATGGCTGTAAACATGCCCAGCGTCTTTTCCTGGCATATTAATTGCTTGTATTTACTCGAAATGGCTAATTTCATGTTTTTTGTAGATTTCTAAATTGGATTAGCACACATTCAGGGCATCTCACGCACTAAATGTGTGCATAAGAGTCTTTTTGCAGTGTTTTGGTGCGGCATGCCTCTCAAAAAACAAACATTTCCGTTTCAATATATTCACAATCCGCTATTTTTTAACAGTACAATGTTTTTTTCGCTCTTTAGCGGTGCACACTTTTTGTATCGCTTAAGATCAAATTATCATTTAATGGCTTAGCACCACAGCAAAGGAGTTAGAACATGCAACTGCGTAAACTGGCACTCTCACTACTTCTGATTGGTACCGCGAGTAGTCTGGCTCATGCAGATGACCTAACTGGCACCCTGAAGAAAGTGAAAGACAATGGTGTTATCGTTATTGGCCACCGTGAATCATCTGTGCCATTTTCTTACTATGATAACCAGCAGAAAGTTATCGGTTATTCTCAGGCGTACTCCAATAAAATTGTTGAAGCAGTCAAAAAGAAAATAGGTGCACCTAATCTTCAAGTAAAACTTATTCCTATTACTTCTCAAAACCGTATTCCATTATTGCAAAACGGGACATTCGATTTGGAATGTGGCTCTACAACCAATAACCTGGAACGCCAGAAACAAGTTGATTTCTCCGATACTATTTTCATTATAGGTACGCGTCTGCTAACCAATCGAAATTCAGGTATTAAAGATTTTCCTGATTTAGCGGGTAAAGCCGTTGTGGTAACAGCCGGTACTACTTCTGAAATTCTGCTGAATAAGCTCAATGACGAGAAGCATATGAAAATGCGCATCATCAGTGCCAAAGATCATGGCGACTCTTTCCGTACCCTGGAAAGCGGACGTGCTGTAGCTTTTATGATGGATGATGCCTTGTTGGCCGGTGAACGCGCCAAGTCAAAAAAACCTGACCAGTGGGTAATTGTTGGTACGCCACAGTCACAGGAAGCCTATGGCTGTATGCTGCGTAAAGATGATCCCCAGTTCAAGAAACTGGTCGATGACACTATTGCTCAAATTCAAACCTCTGGTGAAGCAGAAAAATGGTTTGATCGTTGGTTCAAACAGCCAATTCCACCTAAAGGTCTGAACATGAACTTCACGCTGTCAGATCAAATGAAAGCATTATTCAAGGCACCGAACGACAAAGCGTTGTAAACGAATTAATAATGAAAATAAGAGCAGTTTTTTCTGCTTTATGATTGCTGATTCGTGGCAAGACAGACAGGCACAGGGTGGTCGTTCCCCACCCTGTGTTCATCGCCACTCATCAATCTTCAGGGTAGCTTCGCTACCCTTTTTTTACCGGAGTCTGTTATGTCAATAGATTGGAACTGGGGTATTTTCCTGCAAGCCGCCCCGTTCGGGAATACTACTTATCTCGGGTGGATTATTTCTGGCCTTGAGGTCACGGTGGCCCTCTCCTTATGTGCCTGGGTCATCGCATTTATACTGGGGTCGCTCTTCGGTATTCTACGTACCGTACCTAATCGGTTTATTGCCAGTATCGGTACCTGTTATGTTGAACTTTTCCGTAATGTCCCACTAATTGTACAATTTTTCAGTTGGTACCTGGTTGTGCCGGAGTTGTTGCCTTCCAGTATTGGTACCTGGTTTAAAGCTGAGTTAGATCCCAACATTCAGTTTTTTGTATCTTCCATGCTTTGCCTCGGCATGTTTACTGCGGCTCGTGTTTGTGAACAGGTACGTGCGGGCATTCAGTCTTTGCCGAGTGGACAAAAAGCAGCAGGACTGGCGATTGGACTGACGCTCACACAAACCTACCGTTATGTGTTACTGCCGAACGCCTATCGAATCATTGTACCGCCGCTGACATCTGAAATGCTCAACCTGGTCAAAAACTCAGCCATCGCGTCTACTATCGGTCTGGCCGAATTAGCCTCGCAAGCCGGGAGATTGCTCGATTATTCTGCCCACGCCTATGAGTCTTTCACCGCCATTACACTAGCTTACATCGGCATCAACGCCATTATCATGCTTATCATGCAAGTGGTTGAAAGAAAAACCCGTTTGCCAGGTAATATGGGGAGCAAATAAGTATGTATGATTTTGACTGGAGCTCAATCGTACCGGGTCTCCCTTACTTGTTACAAGGGCTGGGAATCACGTTCAGAATTACCATTACGGCCATAGTTTTCGGCATTATTTGGGGAACGGTTCTGGCAGTGATGCGCCTATCACCACTTAAACCCGTAAGCTGGTTTGCCAAACTTTATGTGAACCTGTTTCGTTCAGTACCGTTAGTGATGGTGCTGTTATGGTTCTATCTGATCGTGCCTAATTTATTACAAAATATGTTTGACCTTTCACCGAAAACTGACATTCGGTTGGTATCCGCTATAGTGGCCTTCTCATTGTTTGAAGCAGCCTATTATTCGGAAATTATCCGTGCGGGTATTCAAAGTATATCCCGCGGTCAATCCTCGGCAGCCTTGGCGCTGGGAATGACACATTGGCAATCCATGAAGCTGGTCATTCTGCCACAAGCGTTTCGCGCCATGGTTCCATTATTGCTGACGCAAGGTATAGTCCTGTTCCAGGACACCTCGCTGGTGTATGTACTCAGCCTGGCTGATTTCTTTCGCACCGCGTCCACTATCGGTGAGCGCGACGGAACTCAGGTTGAGATGATTTTGTTTGCCGGATTTGTTTATTTTATTATCAGCATTGCTGCATCGATGCTGGTCAATTACCTGAAGAAAAGGACGGTTTGATGATTTTCCTGAAAAATATTTCTAAATGGTATGGTCACTTTCAGGTTCTTACCGACTGTTCCACAGAAGTAAAAAAAGGTGAGGTAGTCGTCGTTTGCGGGCCGTCTGGCTCCGGAAAATCGACACTAATCAAAACCGTTAATGGCCTGGAACCGATCCAACGAGGGCAGATTGAAGTTAACGGTATTATTGTTAATGACAAACGGACCAATCTGGCTCAGTTACGTTCAAAAGTGGGGATGGTATTTCAGCATTTTGAACTGTTTCCTCATCTTTCCATTATCGATAACCTCACACTCGCGCAGATTAAAGTGCTCAAACGCCAGAGTGAGCCAGCACGCGAAAAGGCACTGAAATTACTGGATCGTGTTGGGTTATCCGCACATGCCAATAAATATCCTGGCCAGTTATCCGGTGGTCAGCAGCAGCGTGTGGCCATTGCCCGAGCCCTGTGCATGGACCCGATAGCCATGTTGTTTGATGAACCAACCTCAGCACTGGATCCTGAAATGATCAATGAAGTGCTGGATGTCATGGTTGAACTGGCGCAGGAAGGGATGACCATGATGGTCGTCACTCACGAAATGGGCTTTGCTCGTAAAGTGGCACACCGAGTCATTTTCATGGATGAGGGCAGAATCATTGAGGATACGCGTAAGGATGACTTCTTTAGTAATCCTCAATCCGAGCGAGCCAAAGATTTTCTGGCGAAAATACTACATTAAGCCTTCCAGCGAGAGTGTCATCGACACCCTCGCTGTCTCTTCATGGACAGAAACTCAGGGTTGGAAAGGCTGCCGATGAAACTGATTGTGAGAACACTTAGGACAAAGTGGCAACACTTCCGGGGTATAAAACGCAATATGATGATGACACTTCTCACAAACCAGATTGCCTAACCCAACGACTTCACCACTATTATAGATACCATGGTGGTTGACATCTTTGAAAATTTCCCGCCATTCAAGCTGGGTTTTATCTGTGATATCCGCCAGTTCCTGCCATAGACTTTCTTTAATCACCCGCATAAATACACTATCAGTAACCGCCTCCTGATTTTCTTCATAGCTACGGGCAAACTCTTCCAGATCACGCCGTATCGCCTGCATCACCAGTTCAATTTCTTTCTGCGTCAGCTCATTGCTTTCCTGTAACATCTTCCTGGCATTAGACACCAGGCTATCCAAATCCCGCTCACCATTCTTCAAGTGTTCGGACACTGAAGACATCAGCTCACGGTAATAGTGGGCGACTTTGTTCATAGTAACTCCTTAGCGATTCTGGTGAATAAAACGGTTGCCGAGAGCGAATATCCACCACCAGGGGGTAACCTGCACTGATGAACCAATAAGCTATCTTTTCATTTTAGATCATTTCCTCTCCACAACCGGGAGCCGTACCCAAATATGAACAAATTTACAGCGTTCATACCCATCAATGCATAAATCTGCGCCTGACTGACTCAGGGTGTTGTTGCTCCACTCGCTTATCAGCTATGCTATGCGGATCTTTTGATTGAAACAAACATGCTACTGGCGTAGCTATTATCACCATAGGACCCCTGGCAGCCATGCAAGAGCAATACCGCCCAGAAGAAATAGAAGCGCACGTCCAGCTTCACTGGCAAGAGAAGCAGACGTTTAAAGTGACCGAAGAACCCGGCAAGGAAAAATATTACTGTCTTTCCATGCTACCTTATCCTTCTGGCCGTCTACATATGGGACACGTTCGTAATTACACCATTGGCGATGTGATCTCCCGTTATCAACGCATGTTGGGGAAAAATGTTCTACAGCCTATTGGCTGGGATGCATTTGGTTTGCCCGCGGAAGGCGCAGCGGTAAAGAACAACACCGCCCCCGCCCCCTGGACCTACGCCAATATTGAATATATGAAGAACCAGCTGAAACTGCTGGGTTTTGGCTATGATTGGAACCGTGAACTCGCTACCTGCCAACCTGATTACTATCGTTGGGAACAATGGTTTTTCACCAAACTGTACGAAAAAGGCCTGGTTTATAAGAAAACCTCCGCAGTAAACTGGTGCCCGAACGACCAGACGGTACTGGCCAACGAGCAGGTTATTGATGGTTGCTGCTGGCGCTGTGACACCAAGGTCGAGCGTAAAGAGATTCCACAGTGGTTCATAAAAATCACTGCCTACGCGGACCAACTGTTAAACGATCTGGATACGCTGGAAAGCTGGCCGGAACAGGTCAAAACCATGCAACGTAACTGGATTGGCCGTTCTGAAGGTGTGGAGATCACCTTTGATGTGGCTGGCAGCGACCAGAAACTGACCGTTTATACTACTCGCCCGGATACCTTTATGGGTGTCACTTATGTGGCTGTGGCTGCGGGTCATCCGTTAGCCTCACAGGCTGCAGAGCATAATCCGGCACTACGGGATTTCATTGCCGAATGCCGTAATACCAAAGTTGCCGAAGCTGACATGGCGACGATGGAGAAAAAAGGTGTCGCTACCGGTCTATTTGCTATTCATCCGTTATCCGGGGAAAAAGTCCCGGTATGGGTGGCTAACTTTGTACTAATGGAATACGGTACTGGCGCAGTGATGGCCGTTCCAGGACATGACCAACGTGACTGGGAATTTGCCACTAAATACCACCTGTCGATTAAACCCGTGATTCTGGTGTCTGATGGAAGCACACCGGACCTTTCTGACCAGGCAATGACTGAAAAGGGTCGTCTGGTCAATTCTGGCGAGTTTGATGGTCTGGCGTTCGACGCTGCTTTTAACGCCATTGCCGACAAACTGGTCGAGTTGGGTGTTGGCCAACGAAAAGTGAATTATCGTCTGCGTGATTGGGGTGTATCTCGTCAGCGTTACTGGGGTGCCCCCATCCCGATGATCACACTGGAAGATGGCACTGTCATTCCAGCCCCTGCGGATCAGTTACCGATAATACTGCCGGAAGATGTGGTGATGGACGGGATTACCAGTCCAATTAAAGCCGACCCCAATTGGGCAAAAACCACCGTTAATGGCCAACCAGCACTGCGTGAAACTGATACTTTCGATACGTTTATGGAGTCATCCTGGTACTACGCACGTTATACCTGTCCGCAATATGATCAGGGTATGCTTGATCCGGCGGCGGCCAATTACTGGTTGCCAGTCGATCAGTATGTCGGCGGTATTGAACATGCCATCATGCACCTGATGTATTTCCGCTTCTTCCATAAACTGATGCGTGATGCTGGCATGGTGAACTCTGATGAACCGGCCAAACGGCTGCTATGTCAGGGTATGGTACTGGCTGATGCCTTCTATTACATTGGCAAGAATGGTGAACGTATCTGGATATCACCCGCCGACGTTACCATAGAGCGTGACGAGAAAGGACGCATTGTTAAAGCGTTTGATACCGAAGGTCGTGAGCTGGTGTATGCCGGTATGAGTAAAATGTCGAAATCGAAAAATAACGGCATTGATCCTCAGACCATGGTAGAGAAATACGGTGCCGACACCGTACGCCTATTTATGATGTTTGCCTCCCCGGCAGAAATGACGCTGGAGTGGCAAGAATCTGGTGTAGAAGGCGCTAATCGTTTCCTGAAACGTGTCTGGAAACAAGTCTTTGATCACACAGGGAAAGGGGCCACACTACCTTTGGATATTGCTTCGATTACCGAAGATCAGAAATCCTTGCGTCGAGACCTGCATAAAACCATCGCCAAAGTTACCGATGACATTGGCCGTCGGCAAACCTTTAACACCGCTATCGCTGCTATTATGGAACTGATGAATAAACTGGCCCGCGCACCGCAGGAAAGTATTCAGGACCGTGCCCTGACGCAGGAAGTGTTACAGGCAGTAGTTCGTATGCTTTACCCATTCACACCACACATCTGCTTTACACTGTGGCAGGCGTTGCATGGTGAAGGTGATATTGATAAAGCCCCATGGCCGATAGCTGATGAACAGGCTATGGTGGAAAACTCCAAACTGGTTGTGGTTCAGGTCAATGGGAAAGTACGTGGCAGAATCACCGTAGCGGCAGAGGCTACTGAACAACAGGTACGCGATCGCGCCGCACAGGAACCACTGGTGGCGAAATATCTGGACGGCGTCACTGTTCGTAAAGTGATTTATGTTCCGGGCAAACTGCTTAACCTGGTTGTGGGTTAAGGGAGGTACAGTGCGACACCCACTATTAACGTTGTTGCTGGGGCTAGTGGTCTTGGTTACCGCTGGTTGCGGATTTCATCTTCGCGGTACGACCCAGGTACCGTCACAGTTACATGACCTGATCCTGGATACGGGCGACCCCTATGGCCCGGTATCTCGCGCCATCCGGGAACAATTGCGTCTCAATAATATTAATATTATTGAGAATGCGAGCCGTCAGGACGTACCCTCTCTACGTATTATTGGAGAATCTTCGACACGTAGTGCTGTTTCTGTTTTCCAGGATGGTAAAGCCGCCGAATACCAATGGGTTATGGAATTAAAGGCGCAGGTTCTGATACCCGGGGATGACATCTATCCGCTCAATGTCAGAGTGTTTAGTACTTTCTTTGATAACTCCCTTGCCGCGTTGGCAAAAGATGCGGAACAAGACATTATCCTTCAGGAAATGCGTGACCGGGCTGCACAGAAGTTGGTCCGTGAGCTTTTGACCATCAAAGGGAAACAGGAAATGAAAAACAAGCAGAAGGATAAGATCATCACACCATCTACGCCAGCTCATTCATGATCCGTATCTATCCTGAACAACTTGCCGCCCAACTCCGCGAAGGGTTGCGCGGCTGTTATCTGACTTTTGGCAATGAGCCGCTTTTATTGCAAGAAAGCCTGGACAACATTCGTGCTGTTGCCCAACAGCAGGCTTTTCATGAACATTTCAGTTTTACGCTGGATAACAATACCGATTGGGATGCTATTTTTTCTACCTGCCAGTCCCTCAGTCTATTTGCTTCCCGGCAGACATTGTTATTAGTCTTACCGGAAAATGGTCCCAGCGCATCAATGAATGAACAGTTGGTGAGGCTGTCTGAACTCTTACACCCTGACATATTGCTGATGCTCAGGGGAAACCGGTTGACAAAATCTCAGGAAAACAGCGTCTGGTTTAAAACATTATCGCAAAACAGTGTTTACATCCCGTGTATGACACCAGAGCAAGAGCAATTGCCACGTTGGGTTGCGCAGCGCGCCAAAACCATGAAGCTGGAGCTTGATGCCCCCGCCAGTCAATTAATCTGTTATTACTATGAAGGGAATCTGTTGGCACTGGTACAGGCATTAGAACGTCTTTCCCTGCTTTATCCTGACGGAAAACTGACACTGCCACGGATGGAACACACTGTAGATGATGCCGCACATTTCACACCATACCATTGGCTCGATGCACTACTTGGCGGGAAAAGCAAACGCGCCTGGCATATTTTGCAGCAATTGCGTCAGGAAGAGTGTGAACCGGTTATTTTATTACGTACTGTGCAGCGGGAGCTGCTGCTGCTGCTGACACTAAAACGCCAAATGAGCGCCACGCCATTACGTGCACTACTCGATCAACATAAGGTTTGGCAAAACCGTCGGGCATTGCTTACACAAGCGCTACAGCGTTTATCTTTACTTCAGCTACAACAGGCGATAGGTTTACTGGCTAAGTTGGAAATTACACTGAAACAGAATTACGGGCAATCTGTCTGGTCCGAACTGGAAACATTAGCAATGATCCTGTGCGGCAAAGCATTACCCACAAGCCTGCTTGAGGTTTACTAGTTTGTCGAGATTTACACCTAGACCACCGTTAACAGCTTATTTCGGTGGCACATTTGATCCCATCCATTATGGTCATCTACGCCCGGTAACTGCGCTTGCTACCCAGGTAGGATTACAACGCATTACGCTACTGCCGAATAATGTTCCACCACATCGTGAACAACCCGAAGCCAGCGCACTCCAACGCAAACAGATGGTCGAACTGGCGATAAAAGATAATCCGCTGTTTAACGTTGATGCTCGGGAATTACAACGCGAGACACCTTCTTATACCATCGATACCCTCAAAGAACTGCGACAAGAAAAAGGGCCAGACGCCCCACTGGCGTTTATCATCGGCCAGGATTCACTGTCTACACTACATCACTGGCACCGCTGGCAAGACATTCTTGGACAGTGTCATCTGCTGGTTTGCGCTCGCCCCGGTTACAAACAGCAACTCTCTTCACCGGAAATGCAGCGCTGGTTGGAAGCCCACCATACCTGCGATCCACAGCACCTACACCAAATTCCCAATGGATTGATATATCTGGCTGATACACCATTGCAACCTATCTCTGCCACCGAGATACGTCAACGACGTCAGCAAGGACTCGATTGCCATGACCTGCTTCCCCCCACCGTGCTGAATTATATTGACACATACCACTTATACCGATAGTGACGGCTTTATATCACTCACCCTAAGTGCGTGATATACTCCGCCGCTGGTTTCAACCACAGGTCCTGTGGTGGTTACGCGGGTATTCAAACTGATGCCACGCAATCCCAGTCAGGCTTCAGTTGATTAACAGTAACCCAGGGGGAACCTTTGCAAAACCAAGCACTCCAAGACTTCGTTATCAATAAAATCGATGATTTGAAAGGTCAGGATATTATTGCGCTGGATGTTCAGGGCAAATCCAGTATTACTGATTGCATGATCATTTGTACTGGCACGTCCAGTCGCCACGTCATGTCCATTGCTGACTATGTAGTACAGCAATCCCGTTCTGCCGGCTTGATCCCTCTGGGTATTGAAGGAGAGAACGTTGCTGACTGGGTGGTAGTTGACCTGGGCGACGTGATGGTGCATGTCATGCAGGAAGAGAGTCGCCACCTGTACGAACTGGAAAAGCTCTGGGGTTAGTATGAAACTGCAACTGGTCGCCGTCGGTACTAAAATGCCAGACTGGGTGCAAGCCGGATTTACTGATTACCTGCGCCGTTTCCCTAAAGATATGCCGCTCGAACTGGTAGAAATTCCAGCCGGGAAACGGGGTAAAAATGCAGATATCAAACGTATTCTGGAACGAGAAGGCGAGCAAATGCTTGCTGCTGTGGGTAAAGGTAACCGTATTGTGACGCTCGATATCCCAGGGGCACCATGGGAAACGCCTTATCTGGCGCAACAGTTAGAGCGCTGGAAACAGGATGGCCGGGATGTCAGTCTGTTAATCGGTGGGCCTGAAGGATTATCTCCTGAATGCAAGGCGGCGGCGGAACAAAGTTGGTCATTGTCACCGTTAACGTTACCCCATCCGCTGGTGCGGGTACTGGTTGCTGAAAGCCTGTACCGCGCCTGGAGCATTACCACTAATCACCCTTACCACCGGGAGTAAGGCGATATGATGAACTACGTTAAGTAAAATCGCCGGATGAAAATAGAACATAACCCTTTCCGTGATTATACCGCTGAAGCAGCTCTGTTTGTTCGTCGCGCATTTGTGGCGTTTTTAGGCATTGTGCTACTTACCGGTATTCTCATCGCCAATCTTTATCATCTGCAAATTTCACGTTTTGACGATTATCGTACCCGTTCCAATGAAAACCGCATAAAACTGGTCCCTATCGCACCCAGTCGTGGCATCATATATGATCGCAATGGCATCCCTCTGGCACTCAATCGCACAATCTATCAGCTAGAGCTGGTCCCAGAAAAAGTCACCAATGTCGATGCCACACTGAACGCACTGAAGCCTATCGTTAATCTGACAGATGAAGATATCGATAACTTCAAAAAAGAGCGTAAACACTCACGCCGTTTTGCCTCCATACCTTTAAAAACCGACCTGAATGAAATTCAGGTGGCACGTTTCTCGGTGAATCAATATCGTTTTCCCGGTGTTGAGGTGAAAGGATATCAACACCGCTACTACCCTTATGGTTCCGCACTGACTCACGTTCTCGGTTATGTTTCAAAAATTAACGATAAAGACCTTGAACGACTGGATAAAGAAGGCAAACTGGCCGACTATGCCGCGACCCACGACATTGGTAAGCTGGGCATTGAACATTATTATGAAACGCAGCTGCACGGAAAACCCGGCTACGAAGAAGTAGAAGTTAACAATCGGGGACGGGTCATCAGGCAACTGCATGAGCAACCACCGCAAGCGGGAAAAGACATCTACCTGACGATTGACCTGAATCTGCAGACTTATATCGAAAAACTACTGGTGGGAAGCCGAGCAGCAGTAATTGTTACTGATCCGCGGGACGGTAGCATATTGGCGATGGTATCCACGCCCAGTTATGACCCGAATCCATTTGTGGATGGCATTTCCAGTAAAAATTACCGCGCCTTACTCGATAACCCCGACCGGCCCTTGATTAACCGAGCCACTCAAGGCGTGTATCCTCCAGCCTCCACCGTAAAACCCTATATTGCGGTTTCAGCTCTGAGTGCCGGTGTTATTACGCCCTATACGTCCTTGTTTGACCCTGGTTGGTGGCAATTGCCAGGATCCGAGAAACGTTTCCGAGACTGGAAACGATGGGGTCATGGCCGGCTGAATCTGACCAAGGCACTGGAGGAATCCGCTGATACCTTCTTTTATCAAGTCGCTTATGATATGGGGATTGATCGCCTGTCCGAATGGATGACCAAGTTTGGTTACGGCCAATATACCGGTATTGATATATCCGAGGAACGCGCAGGCACCATGCCGACACGCGCCTGGAAATTGAAACGATACAAAAAACCCTGGTATCAGGGTGATACCATACCGGTGGGGATTGGTCAGGGTTACTGGACAGCGACGCCGATCCAGATGATGAAAGCACTGATGACCCTGATTAATGATGGACAGGTGAAAACCCCGCATCTGTTGGGCAGTATCAGGGAAAATGGCGTATTAGTCCCTTACCGTCAAACCACCCATCAGCAAATTGGCGATATCCACTCCGGTTACTGGGAAATCGCCAAAGATGGCATGTATGGCGTAGCAAACCGCCCCAACGGGACGGCATATAAAAATTTTGCCAACTCTTCTTATAAGATCGCGGCTAAATCAGGGACTGCACAGGTATTCGGACTAAAAGCGAACGAAACCTATAACGCACATAAAATTTCAGAACGATTACGCGATCATAAGCTGATGGTCGCTTTTGCACCTTATAATAATCCCAGAATCGCGGTATCTGTCGTTCTGGAAAATGGCGGTGCAGGCGCGTCTGTAGGGACTATCACGCGCCAGATTCTCGACCATATTATGTTAGGTGATAACAATACAATACTACCGGATGCGCCCCCCTCGCCACCCGGCAGTGAAACCGAGTAAGAGATACCCATGACCGAAAGTCAACAACAAGGCTCGTTCTGGACCAAGCTTCATATCGACCTTCCTTTTCTCCTTGGCATTATGGGATTGTTGGGTTATAGCCTGATAGTCATGTGGAGTGCCAGCGGGCAGGATGTTGGCATGATGGAGCGCAAGATCGCCCAGGTCGTGCTGGGGCTCGTGATGATGATCATCATGGCTCAAATTCCTCCCAGGGTTTATGAAAGCTGGGCACCTTATTTATACATTATCTGTTTCATTTTGTTGGTAATGGTCGATATCTTCGGACAAATCAGTAAAGGGGCGCAACGCTGGCTGGATCTTGGTGTAGTGCGCTTCCAGCCTTCGGAAATTGCCAAAATCGCGGTACCACTGATGGTAGCGAGGTATATTAACCGCGATATGTGCCCTCCTTCGCTGAAAAATACGGCGGTTGCCCTGGTACTGATTTTTGTACCAACGATGCTGGTTGCGGCACAGCCTGACCTGGGAACATCAATCCTGATTTGTGCCTCAGGGCTTTTTGTCCTGTTTCTGGCTGGAATGAGCTGGCGACTAATTGCCGTTGCAGCACTACTTGTTGCGGCCTTTATTCCCGTGCTTTGGTTCTTCCTGATGCATGATTACCAACGCGATAGGGTTATGATGCTACTGAACCCGGAAGCGGATCCTCTTGGCGCTGGCTATCATATTATTCAGTCCAAGATTGCCATTGGTTCAGGGGGATTATGGGGAAAAGGCTGGCTGCATGGCACACAGTCACAGCTTGAGTTCCTGCCGGAACGGCATACTGACTTCATCTTTGCCGTGTTGGCGGAAGAGCTAGGGTTGATCGGCGTACTGGTTCTACTGGCGCTCTATCTGTTCGTGATTATGCGTGGTCTGGTCATCGCAGCCAATGCACAAACCTCCTTCGGCCGGGTTATGGTTGGCGCATTAATGCTGATCTTCTTCGTCTACGTTTTCGTTAATATCGGCATGGTCAGTGGTATTCTGCCGGTAGTCGGTGTACCACTGCCGCTGGTCAGTTATGGTGGATCAGCACTTATCGTATTAATGGCGGGATTCGGCATCGTCATGTCGATACACACTCACCGCAAAATGTTATCCAAAAATCTATAGGGGTGGGAAATGCGTAAGGATTGCTTTTGGATTAGTGTTATCGGCCTGGCGCTTTCTGGCTGTACCGTAACGGAACAACCTCAGTCACCACCACACCAGATATACAGCGGACCAGTAGAAGAGATCGGTGGCGTGGAGCCGCACTATGAGCCCTATAACCCATCCACATTGCAGGACTACGTCGTAAAAGGGCGCACCTATAAGATTGTCAAAAACCCGGAAAACTTCAGCGAAACCGGTCTGGCATCATCGTATTCCAGAGAGGCTTCAGGTAACCGTACCGCCACGGGCGAAGTGTTCGACCCCAACGCATTGACCGCTGCACACCCAACACTACCGATTCCCTGCTACGTGCGAGTAACGAATCTGAGTAATGGGCGCCAACTGGTGGTACGAATCAATGACCGCGGTCCTTATATACCCGGTCGGATTATTGACTTGTCAAAAGCGGCTGGCGATCGACTGAATATTTCCAACAATACCAAGGTTCAAGTAGATTTTATCAATGTATCTCCTGATGGTTCGCTTTCTGGCCCAGGAACTATTGGTACTCGCGTAGCCAAGCAAAGCTTTGCTTTACCAGAACGTCCCATCCTGGGATCCAGCGAACTTGGTACGCCGGTAATGCAGACTGAAGAACCATCTGCCACCACAACAATCCGCCCTATCAGTAACACAACATTGCAACCTACGACAAACAACACAAATACAATAGACAGCACCTCAGTTTCTCACGGGCGTTTCCTTGGCGCACCAACACCATTGCGCAGCGGCGTACTGGAAGGATCTGAACCCGTATCAACGGTAAGCACACCAAAGTCGGTGGTATCTGCTGGCAGTACGCCTCAACCTCGGTTTTCAGACGGCGGACATTACGTCGTCCAAGTCGGAGCGCTGAGCGATCAACAACGGGCACAGAACTGGTTACACAGTCTGAACGATCGCTTCCACGTTTCAGGTAAAGTAACGGCTAATGGCGGGCTGTATCGTATTCAGTTAGGCCCATTTAATAATCGACAACAAGCTACTGAACTTCAACAACGCCTGTTAGTCGAAGCTAAACAGCAATCTTTTATCACTGCTGTTCCTGGCATACGATAACAACAGAATTAAGTGAAAGATGAGGGAAGATAACTCATTAATCTTTCTTATAAAAAAAAATGGGCAGCCCAGTGAGACAACATGACTGATATCAACAAGATCACGTAACATATTGTCGGATGCCCACACATTTTTCATCTGTTATAGTGTGACTCGTTTTTTAACTTATACCCACGGATGTCGTTGTTCCCATCATGAATACAGTAATCACGTCTCGCCACACTAAACATATTGTACTTAGCGCCCTGCTCGTTATCAGTGCATCATCTTTCGCCTACGCTGACGACATTAATCTGAAAACCATGATTCCTGGCGTTCCGCAGATTGATGCTGAAGCTTACTTCCTGATGGATTACAACTCAGGCAAAGTTCTGGCCGAAATGAACGCTGATACCCGTCGAAACCCAGCAAGTCTGACAAAAATGATGACCAGTTATGTCATCGGTCAGGCGATAAAGTCAGGGAAAATCAACCCAAACGATATCGTTACCATCGGAAAAGATGCCTGGGCTACCGGTAATCCGGTTTTTAAAGGCTCGTCGCTGATGTTCCTGAAACCAGGTGATCATGTGCCGGTGTACATGTTAAACAAAGGTATCATTCTACAGTCTGGCAATGATGCCTGTGTCGCCATGGCAGATTATGTTGCTGGAAGCCAAGGTGCGTTCATCAATCTGATGAATGGTTATGTTAAAGAACTGGGGCTGAAAAACACCCATTTTGAGACCGTGCATGGTCTGGATGCGGAAGGACAGTACAGTTCTGCACGTGATATGGCATTAATTGGTCAGGCATTGATCCGAGATGTACCGAATGAATATGCCACCTATAAAGAGAAAGAGTTCACTTTCAATAACATTCGCCAGGCCAACCGTAATGGTTTGTTATGGGATACCAGTCTTAATGTAGATGGCATTAAAACCGGACATACCGCATCCGCCGGCTATAATCTGGTAGCTTCCGCCACCGAAGGGCCGATGCGTCTGATTTCAGTAGTACTCGGTGGACATACGTTTAAAGGCCGTGAAACAGAAAGCAAAAAGCTACTCACCTGGGGATTTCGTTTTTTTGAAACTGTTTCCCCGCTGAAAGCGGATAAAGAATTCGCTTCCGAACCCGTATGGTTTGGTGACAGCGACCGCGTATCACTCGGCGTGGCAAAAGATGTTTACATCACCATTCCACGTGGACGCATGAAAGATCTTAAGGCCAGCTACATCCTGAACAATACCGAACTGCACGCTCCATTAAGTAAAAATCAGGTTGTGGGTACCATCAATTTCCAACTGGATGGTAAAACCATCGATCAGCGTCCGCTGGTTGTGATGAACGAAGTTAAAGAAGGCGGGTATTTTAGCCGGATGATCGATTACATAAAACTGATGTTCCATCACTGGTTCAGTTAATTTTGATCGTTTAGGAGATACGTCTCCCCATGGCATGACAAATATACTCCCGCTCAGGCGGGAGTTATACTTACTATCCATGTACTGTATCTTTATGCATACTACTCTGGAGTTTTCATGAAAACCAAACTCAACGAATTGCTCGAATTCCCCTGCCCTTTTACCTACAAAGTGATGGGATTGGCAAAACCAGAACTGGTAGATCTGGTAGTTGAAGTTGTACAACGCCATGCGCCTGGTGACTATACACCGCAAATCAAACCCAGCGCTAAAGGAAACTATCACTCAGTTTCTATCACTATCACCGCGACTCATATTGAGCAGGTTGAAACGCTGTATGAAGAACTGGGGAAAATTGACATCGTGCGTATGGTTCTCTGAAGCCAGCTCATCATTTAGACGGTTATCCTTCCACGCCAAGAAAAGCAAGTGTGGAAATCTCTGCTATTCGCTACTGCGTCACGCCGTTATAATTGACACATTCCTCCTTAACCTGAAGATGACACGTTTGCAACAGGATAAGATAATCATTCGCCATCTGGGCGTGCTCCCTTATGAGCCAGTTTCACTGGCTATGCATCACTTCACTGAACATCGGTACGACACAACCTTTGATGAACTCTGGCTCGTTCAGCATCTCCCGGTATTTACCCAAGGTCAGGCAGGAAAGGCCGAACATGTCTTAATGCCTGGTGATATTCCGGTGATACAAAGCGATAGAGGCGGTCAAGTTACTTATCATGGGCCGGGCCAACAAGTGATGTATGTACTGATCGATCTCAAGCGCCAAAAACTGGGTGTAAGACAGCTGGTTACCACTATTGAAGAAACCGTAGTACAAACGCTATCGCACTTTCACATTGATGCATATGCCCGACCAGATGCTCCAGGTGTTTATGTCGATGAACGTAAGATCTGCTCGCTGGGGCTACGCATCCGCAAAGGCTGCTCCTTACATGGATTGGCACTAAATATTGCGATGGATCTGTCTCCTTTCCTACGCATTAATCCATGCGGTTATGCTGGCATGAGAATGACTCAACTCAGCGAGCTGGTCACTGGCGTAACGCTGGATGATGTTGCTCCGGTACTAACGTCATCTTTTATGCGCCTTCTGGGCTATAAAGAGCATGAGCAAATTATCTGGGACTGGGAACATCAGGGCGAACCTCAGCCTCGTCCCTTCAGCGATTCCCCATAAAGCTATTGGTATTTTTATGCAGATGAATTCACATTTTATTTACACTTTTTGTTCATTTTGATCGTGCAAAAGCTGCTTGCCTATGGCAAAGATGATATAATTTTGTGATATTTTTAAAAAAAAGTTTAATCATTAAGATGATCCCATGAATTCTAACCATAAATTCATGATAGCGATTCAGAACTGGAACTTACGCAAATATGAGTAAACCGATTCAGATCGAACGTGGCGTAAAATACCGCGACGCAGATAAAATGGCCTTAATTCCGGTGAAAACAGTAGCGACCGAACGTCAGGAAATGCTACGGAAACCAGAATGGATGAAAATCAAATTGCCTGCGGATTCCAGCCGGATTCAAGGTATCAAAGACGCAATGCGCCGCAACGGGCTGCACTCGGTATGTGAAGAAGCATCCTGCCCTAATCTGGCAGAGTGTTTTAATCATGGTACGGCAACATTTATGATCCTGGGTGCCATTTGCACCCGTCGTTGCCCATTTTGTGATGTTGCCCATGGACGTCCAATCGCCCCAGACAACAATGAGCCAGAAAAACTGGCTCAAACCATCCACGATATGGGATTACGCTACGTCGTCATCACTTCTGTTGATCGGGATGATCTGCGTGATGGCGGAGCTCAGCATTTTGCCGACTGCATCAGCGCCATTCGCCGTAAAAGTCCACAGATTAAAATTGAAACACTAGTGCCCGATTTCCGGGGACGCATGGACCGGGCACTGGATATTCTGACCGTGACACCGCCAGACGTATTTAACCATAATCTGGAAAACATACCGCGTCTGTATCGCCAGGTTCGACCAGGGGCAAACTATGAATGGTCCCTCAAACTGCTGGAAAACTTTAAGGCTGTGCATCCGGAAATTCCAACCAAGTCGGGTTTGATGGTGGGATTGGGTGAAACCAATGAAGAAATTCTGGACGTGATGCGCGATCTGCGACGTCACGGTGTCACAATGTTGACATTAGGGCAGTACCTGCAGCCAAGTCGCCACCATTTGCCGGTACAGCGTTATGTCCGCCCGGAAGAATTTGAAGAAATGAAAGCGGAAGCAATGGCAATGGGATTCACCCACGCCGCTTGTGGTCCGTTTGTACGCTCGTCCTACCATGCCGACCTACAAGCAAAAGGTGTCGAGGTGAAATGATTTATATCTGGAAAAATTGCCGTAATGCGCGGTTACATTTTCCTGACACGAAAAGATGCGGGCGGTCACATGCCGTCCGCTATTAGTTTTTAACCGTCTCAGGAGCTTGCTCTTTGTGGGATCTTACTCTTTGTGATGAGTCGTATCGTTAAGTGCAACGGGTTCATCTGAGCTAGCATTGTTCGTTGGTTGCTCATCACTCATTGCTTTTTTGAAACCTTTGATTGCCGCGCCAAGATCTCCACCCAGGCTGCGTAATTTATTGGTTCCAAATAGCAAAACGACAAGCACGCCGATCACTAAAAGTTTGGCAATACTGATACCTTCCATACCTACCTACCTGATTATATACGCTGGGAACCAGCACGTTTCTTATTATTACTCTTTTTAAAAGAAAGCCCTTAACAACACAAAGGCTATATGTAACAAAGTAAGACCATGCCAGCCAAGAGCATGGTTACTGATGTTCTGCTCTACGAGTAGAGATCGAAATTCAGATTATCGCAATACAGGAACCTTGAATCGGTTATGACGCAAAACAGGTAACTGATGGCGAACATGTTGAATACGCTCAAAATTAATATCTGCAAAGATAAGGTCAGGAACTTCCGCCGCCCGGGCGATCACAACACCCAGCGGGTCAACAACCAGACTGTTGCCGATATTCTTTTCCCCACATTCACCGACTCCGACCATATAGCAGGTATTTTCCAACGCTCGCGTTCTGGTTAACAACTCCCAGTGCGCTTCCTTCTGCGGCCCCTTAACCCAGGCGGAGGGTAATACCAATACCTCTGCGCCATTCATGACCAACTGTCGCGCCAGGTCGGGGAAACGGACGTCGTAGCACACCATCAATCCCACTTTTATTCCTGCTATTTCAATAATGGCCGGTATTGACTCACCCGGTATCACTCGCTTTGATTCCTGGGAAGAAAAAGCATCATAAAGATGCAGTTTATGGTAGAAAGCCAACACTTCACCCTGACGAAGCACCAATAGAGTATTGTGCACAAACTCATTATGAACAGGGGTATGGATAGTAAAAATAACTGTGATATCAATCGATTGACTGGCTCCCAGCAATTGACTGACAAAAGGACCATTAATAGGCTGAGCAGCGTCCATCCCCCATTCAGCATTATTATTATCCCTGGCATGAACAGCTTCTGGTAACACTAATAAATCGGCTCCCGCCGCCGCTGCCCTCTGCATTAATGCTATACAGGTAATAGCATTGTCTTGCCATGTACGCTGTACGGCAAACTGGCCGAGTGAAACTTTCATCATCAGGCTCCTTAATATGTGTTAACACATTACACCGCATCGCATGCCATTTCATGGCAACACTCTCTACAAAAATGCGCGACAAAAAGGTAAACTTTTATACCAGTAACGGAGATGACATTCCTCCATAACCGCCTTCCGGCTAATGATGTCTACGAACTCCTCGAAAAGGGGTCGTAGCGTTATACTCTTCTTTTCGAGATCATTCTGACTTTCCTTTAAACAAAAAGGTGACCATGTATAGTACTTTATTTGCTGTTTTTATTGGTGGCGGGATAGGAAGCATCTTACGCTGGCTGCTGAGCCTACGTTTTAACAGCATTTCCCCTCAGATACCAATAGGGACTTTTTTGGCTAATATGGCTGGGGCTTTTATCATCGGTGCAGCAATGGGCTATTTTATTCGCCAACCCGATCTTGATCCGCACTGGAAACTACTCATCACGACAGGTTTATGTGGAGGCTTGACGACGTTCTCTACATTCTCTTTTGAGGTCGTCACACTATTGCAAGGCGGAGAGTGGCTTGCTGCCGGGTTGAATCTACTGTTAAATCTGGTCGGTTCATTGTTAATGACATCGCTGGCATTTGCTCTGGTAACCGGACTTACCGCACACTAGATCAAATGATGTGCCACAAAATAAAAACCCGCCATTGGGCGGGTTTTTTAAGAAACCGGTATAATTAAATAGCGATAACGTTAGCAGCAGAAGGACCTTTAGCACCGCTAGTGATTTCAAACTCTACACGCTGACCTTCAGCAAGAGTTTTAAAACCATTACTCTGGATGGCAGAGAAATGTACAAATACGTCTTTGCTACCATCTTCCGGAGTAATGAAACCGAATCCTTTGGATTCATTAAACCACTTAACGCTACCTTTAATCTTAGACATCAAACTTACCTTTAACATGAATGAAAGACACAAAATCTGTGTCGCGTACAGTACAGCAATAGATGGACCATTTGTCCAGTCAAAGATAGATAAAAAGTGATAAAACACGATAAAAAAATGAGCAAGAAGCATTAATTCATCACTTTTAGGACTTTTCCCTCTTTTCTCTGATACGTTATTCTCGATTCATCACTTTTTTCAGTATCCAAGTCGGAGGAGACTTTACATGCAAAAAATGCTGGGATTACTCGGAGGAATGAGCTGGGAATCCACGATCCCTTATTACCGTATTATCAATGAATATGTAAAAAACGAACTGGGTGGTCTGCATTCAGCCCGACTACTACTGCACAGTGTCGATTTTTATGACATCGAACAACTGCAATCGCAAGAAGACTGGGAGACAGCAGCCCATGTTTTGTCAGAAGCAGCATGTGGATTAAAAAAAGCGGGCGCTGAAGCCATTGTGATTTGTACAAATACAATGCACAAGGTTGCGAACCAGGTAGAAAGCGCCTGTGAGCTGCCATTGATCCATATCGCCGATGCCACGGCCATCAGCATCCAGCAACAAAGCATCACCAAGGTGGCGCTGCTGGGCACGCGCTATACCATGGAACAGGACTTTTATCGTCAACGCTTGACAGATCTATATGGCATCACCGTCCTTACCCCTGACCAGCAGGAAAGAGAAATCATTAATAACATTATCTTTCAGGAGCTGTGTCTGGGTAAAACGCTTGATGCTTCGCGCCAACAATTCCGGAAAATCATCCAACGATTGGAACAGCAAGGCGCTGAAGGGATCATTCTGGGCTGTACAGAGATACCGTTGCTAATTAATGCAGACGATGCCCAGGTACCTTTATTCGATACCACCTTACTACATGCCACCGCCGCGGCCCGTTATGCCCTTGGATGAGGGGAAATCGATCCGACAAACCGGTGGATTGCTGATATTTCAAACAGAATGAGAATAATAGCCTCTTTTATTTACTTGGTTTTCCTCATTTATGCTCTGGACCAGGCATAACCATTTCCAACGGGCATCAAAAAAAATCGCGAAGTAGATCACAAAATAGGAAGTAAATTCTAAAGGAGAGAATAACGCCGTCTTAGGTTATCCGAAGTGTCGTGACGGAAATTAATATTTAAAAATCAGTTAATTAATAAATTAACTGTTCACTATCTCAGACACAAAAAAGCAGTAACGTCGACGTTACTGCTTTAGATTGCTCAAACTTTGTTCCTGGTCGGTAATGACACAAACAAAAATTATACTAATATAAATAGACCAATTGTTACTTACGTAACATCGCTTCGATGAAGCTTTTCCAGTTATTGAGTTCTATCTCAATCATGATAGCCCCTTAAGTTTTCTTATTCGGCGGGGTTATTATATGCTTTTTTTTTGACCATAATAAACCATTATGCACATCCATGATGTGCCGGTATCACTACCCACTCTACAAGAAATTCATTTTCCAATTTAATTATCAACACATTACCTTTACATTGCCACACTACAACACCGAGCAATTTTGTCATAAAACAGAAGAATAGATTAGCAGCGATTATACCCCAGACTTACCCCACAAAATTGGCCCCTAAACAGCCACATAACCTAGAGTGTGATGGCGTGCGGTACCGGAGTATCTATGCCAACACACTGAAATCTGTCAACAACTCCGATCCAAGCATATCCCCCGTAGCTTGACCAGCATATTGAAAAAGCCAATAGGAGATACTGAGACGCAGAGTGACTCGTAGCTAGTTTTCCATTTTGGCATGTGATGATATTTACGCCTTCTTAAACACTTGATCATTTCAACTATACTTGTAGAATTGAAACAATGAACAAAGAAAACGCAGTTATTATTTTTGAATCTCTGGCATCCGGCATTCGATTGGATATTTATCGTTTGTTGGTGAGAACCGGGCTGAAAGGCCAGGTAGCAGGTGATTTAGCGCAGGAGCTTGATCTCGCGCCAAACAAACTCTCTTTTCACCTCAAAGCCTTGACACATGCCGGATTGACGACAGTCGAACAGGAAGGACGCTTTCAGCGTTACCGGGCTAATATCCCCGTGATGCTGGATGTTATTGCTTACCTGACTGAAGAGTGTTGTTCCGGCCATCCGGAAGAATGCGCGTCATTCAGGGAAGACACTTCCTGTTCTTCGGTGGTATTGCCCAATGTATCCACACAAAAGGACTGATGATGAACGTTTTATTCCTCTGCACTGGTAACTCTTGTCGCTCCATTTTGGGCGAAGCGATTTTCAATCAGTTGGCTCCAGAAGGTTGGCACGCAATGAGTGCCGGCAGTAACCCAACCGGTCAGGTACATCCTCGCTCAATCGCGCTGTTACAACACGAAGGTATTTCCACTGAAGGCTACTACAGCAAATCATGGGAAAACCTGCCAGCGATACCTGACATCGTGATCAGTGTTTGCGGAAATGCGGCGAATGAAACCTGCCCGGCTTATCTCGGCCCGGTATTGCGTACTCATTGGGGCGTTGAAGATCCAGCGCATGCAACAGGTACTGATGAAGAAATTGACGCCTCATTCATGCAGGCATACAAGATCCTACGTGCCCGTATCGAAGCACTTTTCGCTCTGCCGCTGAATGAGCTGCAACACGATAAAACTGCACTGAAAACAGCGATGGATAAAATTGCTCAGATCATTGTGTAGAGAGAAGTCATCATGGCGCTGATCCAGATTTTTGACCTAGTAGTATATTGTTCAAGTGGAGTATTCGGTACAGAAGCCACTAATTTTCGGGCTGATTTACGCCAGGAGAGTATTGAACCGTGGGCATGGCTTATCAATAGTCGTCTGATGCTCAGTCATTCGACATCGCCGCTATTACAGCAGCCTCTTGAACGGACTGGAACCCAATCGCATTAATTCAAACGCTAACGGTTGGTATTGAATAACAATCATCCACAAATTAAGGAAAATCCTCGATGAGTGACATCACTCGCAAGCTCTCATTTTTAGACCGGTATCTGACTGTCTGGATTTTTGCTGCAATGGCTCTGGGTGTGAGTCTCGGTTTTTTAGTCCCTGGTGTAGAGAACTTCATTAACCACTTTCAGGTGGGAACAACCAATATTCCGATTGCTGCCGGGCTGATCCTGATGATGTATCCCCCTTTTGCCAAGGTACGGTATGAAGAACTACCAGACGTATTCCGCGACAGAAAAGTGTTAACCCTGTCGCTGATCCAAAACTGGCTCATCGGTCCGGCGCTCATGTTCGCACTAGCCGTGATTTTCCTGCATGACAAACCGGAATATATGGTTGGTCTTATCATGATCGGTCTGGCGCGTTGTATCGCTATGGTGATTGTCTGGAATGAACTGGCAAAAGGCTCAACGGAATATGCAGCGGGTCTGGTGGCGTTCAACTCGATATTTCAGGTGTTGTTTTTCAGCGCTTATGCCTGGCTATTTATTACCATACTGCCGCCGTTCTTCGGGTTGTCTGGTTCAATTGTTGATATCTCCATCGCGCAAATTGCCAAGAGTGTGTTCATCTATCTGGGCATCCCCTGTATTGCCGGCATATTGACCCGAGTGATCATGCTGCACTTTGTTTCCAAAGAGTGGTATCACGCCCACTTCGTTCCCAAGATCGGCCCTATCACCCTGGTTGCGTTGCTGTTCACCATTGTGGTGATGTTCAGTCTGAAGGGAAAATTGATTGTCAGTCTCCCTTTCGATGTCGTACGTATTGCTATCCCTTTGCTTATCTACTTTGTTGCTATGTTTGCCATCTCATTTTTCATGTGCAAACGCTTAGGCGCGAGTTATGAAAAGAGTGCAACACTCTCGTTTACTGCGGCCAGTAACAACTTTGAACTCGCTATCGCGGTAGCCGTCGCTGTTTATGGCATCAACTCCGGTGCTGCTTTTGCTGCTGTCATCGGGCCGCTTGTTGAAGTGCCAGTGATGATTGGTCTGGTGAATGTTTCCCTTTGGATCAGACGAAAATACTTCCTTTCAGCCTAAAAAAGAGCCTGTGCTGCTATCAATAATGAAACAGCACTGGCTCATTTTCTCTTCCCAATAGACAGACACTTCACTTAACCACATGATCTACTAAAACAAATTCAATATTCTGCCACCATTAGCGCTAATACGGTATGCTCTTCATTCTTATCAAATAAAAAGTGAAGAGTTTTATAAAATGATGACAGTTATGTACGGTATTAAGAACTGCGATACCATCAAAAAAGCCCGTCGCTGGTTAGAAAACAATCACATTGACTATCGCTTCCATGACTACCGGGTGGACGGTCTGGATGACGTACAATTGCAGGCTTTAATCAATTTGGTCGGTTGGCAACCCTTGATTAATACCCGTGGAACAACCTGGCGCAAGCTGGATGAAGCGAAACGTAATGCAACCAATAATGAAGACGCAGCAAAAACTGTTATGCTGGAGCACCCCTCGCTCATCAAACGGCCCTTGTTAGTCACTGACCACGGTGCCGCATTACTTGGTTTCAGCGAGGATAGCTATCAGCACTTTTTTGCGGAGAATAAATAACGTGTCTTGCCCGGTACTAGAACTGGCTCAGCAGTTAATTAAACGCCCTTCCCTCAGCCCTAATGATGAAGGTTGTCAGGCGTTGATGATTGAACGTTTGCAGGCGATTGGTTTCAGCATAGAAAAAATGAATTTTGGCGATACCCAAAATTTCTGGGCTTGGCGTGGCACAGGGAAAACACTAGCCTTTGCCGGTCATACCGATGTAGTCCCCTGCGGGGATGAAAAGCAGTGGCAGCACCCTCCATTCGAACCCACGCTATGCGATGGCATGCTGTATGGACGTGGCGCAGCAGATATGAAAGGGTCATTGGCGGCGATGGTGGTTGCCGCTGAACGTTTTGTTGCCACGCATCCCCACCACCAAGGACGCCTGGCGTTTTTAATTACTTCAGACGAAGAAGCCAAAGCCGTAAACGGTACGGTTAAGGTTGTTGAAACCTTGATGGCTCGCCAGGAGCGCCTTGATTACTGCCTGATCGGCGAACCCTCCAGCACGACACGTATCGGGGATGTGGCGAAAAATGGCCGTCGGGGTTCAATCACCGCCAACCTTTACATACACGGTATACAAGGTCATGTTGCGTACCCCCACCTGGCAGACAATCCGGTACACCGCGCCATGCCCGCGTTGCATGAACTGATAGCCACGGAATGGGATCAGGGAAATGAGTTTTTCCCTCCAACCAGTATGCAGATTGCAAATATTCAGGCAGGAACCGGCAGCAATAACGTTATTCCTGGCGAACTGTTTGTGCAGTTCAATTTTCGCTTCAGTACCGAATTGACCGATGAACGCATTAAGCAACGTGTCGCTGAACTACTTGACCGTCACCAACTCAAGTACACTCTGGATTGGCAATTATCCGGGCATCCCTTCCTGACCGAACACGGCGAGCTGGTGAATGCTATTATTGATGCAGTTGAACATTATTGTGAAATCACACCGCAACTACTGACCAACGGCGGCACCTCTGATGGCCGTTTTATTGCGCGGATGGGAGCACAAATAGTTGAACTCGGACCGGTAAACGCCACTATTCACAAAGTGAATGAGTGTGTCAGTGCAGCAGATTTGCAACTGTTAAGCCGGATGTATCAACGCATCATGGAGCAGTTGATCGCATGATTACGTCGGCCATGCTGACAGGCAAGAATGATGGGCATCTGGTCACTCTGACAGGTCAACACCGTTTGCAACCGGAAGCCGTTATCGCTTTTAAGTCCATGCAACAGGCGGCCCGGCAGGATGGCTTTAATCTCCAGCCAGCGAGTACCTTTCGTGACTTCGGGCGTCAGCAACAGATCTGGAACGGAAAATTTACCGGTCTGCGGCCGTTACTGGATAAAGACAATCAGCCGTTGGATGCCCTCACGTTAAGTGAGGGTGACCGCTGTGAAGCGATACTGCGCTGGTCCGCATTGCCAGGTGGCAGTCGGCATCACTGGGGCAGCGATCTGGATATCTACGATCCTGACCGGCTTCCTTCGGGGCAAACACTGCAACTGGAGCCCTGGGAGTACGAAACTGGCGGATATTTCTCTACGTTGAGTGACTGGTTGGACTCACATATGCCGCTATTCGGGTTTTATCGGCCTTACGCGCATGATCATGGCGGTGTTGCGGTTGAGCCTTGGCATATCAGTTATTTACCGTTAGCGCGAGTAGCGATGGCGCAGTTAACGCCAGCAGTTATCCGTGAATCCTGGCACGGGGAAGAGATAGCTGGCTATCAGTGGCTGAATAAACATCTGCCACAACTTTTTACCCGCTTTATCACCCGTATCGATGAGGTATAACATGGCATGGCTGGCTGACTATTGGTGGATCATTCTGGTGTTCCTGCTGGGAGTAATACTCAATGGTATCAAAGAATTACGGCGTGTTGACCACAAATCTTTTTTGAACGACAAACCTGAAATCCCACCCCATCGTGATAACAACGATAAATGGGATGAAGACGACGACTGGCCACAAAAAAAACCCTGATACGGCGCATCCTTCAGGCCCGAGTCAAGCGCGTTTCAAGCTCATACCCAACACCTTCCGCCCTGGCCTGAAGAAAGTCATAGCACTCCCTGGCACAAATTGAGAGTTGTCGCTCCTTGTCTGTCACCAGATAAATTCCGCGTCTCAGCGACAGATCTCTGAACGGGATAATTGCAATATCAGGATGCTGAAACTGAAACAATGTCAATCCCGTAACAATACTAATACCATAGCTAGCCGCCACTAATCCCATCATCGTCGTCAACTGTCTGACTTCAAGCACATAGTTGAATCCTTCTGGTTCGGCTAACTGATCGGTATATTGCCGGATACTGGTTCCCTTGGAAAAACCGATAAAGGCCCAATCTTTAATTTCCGCTATCGACACCAAACTGTGCTGTGCCAGTGAATGGTCCTTATGACAGATAAGGTAAAAGCTATCGGCAAACAGCATACGAGAACTGAATGTTTCTGATGAAGGTTCACCCGCTGTCAACGCCAAATCAGCCTGACCATCCAATATGGCTTTTAGACAACGATCCCATTGCGTATCAATTAATTCCACCTTGATTTTCGGATAAGCATGATGATATTGCGTAAGCACCTGAGGAAGCCATTCAACAGCCAAAGACGGCAATACGGCTAAAACGACTTTTCCTTTATAACCTGTGGCGTGCGATTTTATTTCGCTGACGGCATCATCATGCATTTGCATCAATCGACGGGCGATCTCAATAAAATGAATTCCATCCGCATTCAACTGTACTTTACGTGTATCCCTATCGAATAAACGATATCCCACATCTTCTTCCAGGCTGGCAATCAATGCACTGAACGCCGGTTGAGAAAGATTAACTCGTTGAGCCGCCCGGGTAAAACTGTCCGTTTCCGTCAATACCATAAACGCTCTGAGCTGTTTAATTGATAAGTTCATAATACCCTCGCAAGAAAACCCACCTGTAATAAATAGTGTAAAAGCACCATCAACAAGGCTATTTATTTATTTTTATGATCAAGCCCTCATTTATTTACATTTATTATTTTGATTATTTTTTTATTTCTTATAGCAACTTAAAGCCGACATCACAAAAGCAAAATAACTCAGTCAAAAAAAACACAATAACAATCATAGAAAACAGTTAGTTAATAACTTATCAATTAAACAAACAAATCAATAAATATTACGAATAAAACAAACCCATTAAATTATCGAATAGATTCATAAGGATTACGAGTTAGCACTTCAGGCATACCAATGGTAAAAAATACCCAGCAAAAAAACACAACACTCTGGGTTAATAACCTTTCACGTTAATTGCCTATTTCACGATGCAGACAAGTGGCAACTAAGGAAATCCCCATGAATGTATGCACATCAGGGACTGGAGTGGAAAATCTACTGAAGCAGATTTGAACGCGGGTCCACACGACCGATAAAGGGCAAGATCCATGAAAAGGAGCGCCAACACATCTGCAACGGGAGAAATGACGGATATATTGGCAAATAAACGATTGAATAAAGAAAATTCTACAATCACACAGCCCTATAACAAGTAATAAATATAGGAGTATTTATGTTGGCTTTAATCGGTGTGCTAACTATAGCCACATTACTGTTTTTTATTATGACAAAGAAAATGTCACCGCTGGTGGCATTAATTGTTATCCCAGTTATTGGTGCCTTGATTGCCGGTAGTGGAACAGATACCGCGAAATATGTCGTTGACGGAATAACTAAACTAGCACCGATGGCCGCCATGTTTGTATTTGCCATCACTTTTTTTGGTGTTGTCACTGACGCGGGTATGTTCGACCCCATTATTCGGGGAATATTGCGTATCGTCGGGACCAACCCGGTCAAAATTATCATTGGTACTGGCGTACTGGCCCTGATGGCGCATCTGGATGGTAACGGTGCCGTCACATTTCTGATCACCATTCCCGCTATGCTGCCACTGTTTAATAAACTCGGCATGGACAAACGCATACTGGTCGGTATTACCGCCCTGAGTGCCGGGGTAAATTTTCTTCCGTGGACCGGACCAATGATCCGGGCTTCCGCCGCGTTGAACATCTCCACACATGATCTGTTTATCCCGCTGATTCCTGCCCAAATTTGTGGTTTAACTTTTATGGTAGGCATGGGTTACTACTGGGGGAAGAAAGAGCAAAAACGTCTGGGACTATCCAGTAATGGCTTTAGCGCCACCGATACCGGGGACCATCACACCAACCATGTAAAGGAGCTTACCGACGCGGAAAAAGCGCTGCGTCGCCCTCATATGTTTTGGATTAACATCACACTGGTCATCTGCGTTATCGGTACCATGGTGTTCACTAAAATATCACCGACAGTGGCGTTCATGATCGCGCTGACCCTGGCGCTGATGTTTAACTATCCCAATGTTGAAATGCAGAAAGAACGCATCAATGCGCATGCCAAAGCCGCCTTGATGATGGCCAGTATTCTTTTCGCCGCTGGTGCGTTTACCGGGATTATGGGCGGCACCGGTATGCTGAAAGCCATGTCCCATACAGCGGTTGACTTTATTCCTGCGTCCTTTGCCTCTCATATTCCATTCATTATCGGCATAATTTCCATGCCGCTGAGCTTGATATTCGACCCTGATTCCTACTATTTCGGCATCATGCCGGTTATCGCACATACCGTAAACATGTTGGGTATTCCGTCCATTCAGGTCGCGCAAGCTTCAGTTATGGGACAAATGACCACCGGTTTTCCCGTTAGCCCGCTAACGCCGGCAACGTTCTTGCTTGTCAGTCTGGCGGGAGTCGATCTGGCCGATCACCAGAAGTTCGCTATCCCGGTACTTTGGGGTGCCAGCATCACCATGACGCTTGCCTGCGTTCTCACGGGCGTATTCCCCTGGTAACCGTAACTACTTGAAAAATATACTTGTAAACTTAACGATAAGGTGTTGTATGAAAACCATCCGTATTGGTTCAGGCGCCGGTTATGCCGGAGATCGCATCGAACCCGCTGTCGAATTGGCAGAAAAAGGAAATATTGATTATCTGATTTTCGAATGTCTGGCAGAGCGCACGATTGCCATTGGTCAAAAACAAAAACGACAAGATCCGAACAAGGGTTATAACGAATTGCTGGCAAACAGAATGTATGCCGTGTTGCCACAGTGTCTGGAAAAAGGCATCAAGATCATCACTAATATGGGGTCTGCCAATCCGGTGTCTGCTGGTCAGCGGGTACTGGAAATCGCCCGAGAACTGGGTGCCCGGCAGTTAAAAATTGCCGTCATCACTGGTGATGACGTCTATGCCCAATTGCTGCTAGTGGATTCCCGGCTGGATGACATTGGTGAACCCATTTCCAGATGTGGTAAAGATATTATTTCGGCCAACGCTTATCTTGGGACTGACGCGCTGGTTGACGCACTGCGTCAAGATGCCGACATTATTATTGCCGGCCGCGTTGCCGACCCCTCGTTATTCCTGGCACCCATGATGTACGAATTCGGCTGGACTGCCGATGATTGGGATCATCTGGGTAAAGGCACGTGTATTGGACATCTGCTTGAATGCGCCGGGCAAATTACCGGTGGTTACTATGCCGACCCAGGATTCAAAGATATTCCCAATCTGGAACGCCTTGGATTTCCAATAGCCGAGATCAGTGACGATGGAAATGCAGTCATCACCAAGGTTGACGGTTCCGGTGGCTACGTTTGCGTAAATACCTGCAAGGAACAGTTACTTTATGAAATCCATCGACCCGACAGCTATATCACACCGGATGTCACTGCCGATTTCAGTCGTGTTCATTTCACTCAGGATGGAGAAAACCGAGTCTGTATTCATGGGGCGACCGGACGCAAAAGGACAGAAACATTAAAAGTCTCAGTTGGTTATCAAGATGGTTATATCGGCGAAGGTGAAATTTCTTATGCTGGTCCCGGAGCAGTCGCTCGTGGCCAGCTAGCGCTGGAAATTGTAAAAAGACGCTTCACACTGTGCCATTTTGCACCACAGGAAATACGTTTTGATCTTATTGGGATTGATGCCCTGCACGGACCTGCTCGTTCTCAAGGCCATCAGCCTTACGAAGTGCGGGCCCGCGTTGCCGCCAGATGTTCATCCAGAAGTGAAGCCATCAAAGTCGGTAATGAAATAGAAACGCTTTATACCAATGGTCCGGCTGGTGGTGGTGGCGTAAATAAATCGGTAAAAGAAATTCTGGCGATGGATTCAACATTGCTGGCACGTTCGCTGGTTATTCCCGCCATTAATTATCTGGAGATTAAATGATGAAATTACGCCACATTGCACACTCGCGAACCGGAGATAAAGGCAATACGTCCAATATATCCCTGATTGCTTATCGTGATGAAGATTATGAGCTACTGAAAAATAGCGTCACCACCGAAAAGGTAAAAGAATGGTTTAAAGATATTGTTCAAGGCGATGTTATCCGTTATGAATTACCGGAAATCAGTGCGCTTAATTTTGTTATGTATGGCGCATTGGGTGGTGGTGTCACCCGCTCTTTGGCATTGGATATGCACGGTAAAGGATTAAGTTCCGCCATGCTCGATATTGATATTTAATTATTATTTAATCAGCGGGTAATTATTTATCCGCCATATACCCATCATATTTCTCGTTGAAGGCGAATTATTTACTCTGGTTATTAAATTGCCGCCTTCCTGCAACATGAAATGTATTGGGTATAGGTTTTCTATTAACCATTATTGCTGGAATTTAACACAATGAATAGCAAACTCATTGATGCAAGCTATTTCCGCTCCTGTCTGTATGACGGAATGACAATTATGTTCGGTGGTTTTATGGGGATTGGAACACCGACACTATTAGTCAACGAGATTATTCGATCCCATGTCACAGATTTAACTATTATCGGTAACGATACCGGATTTATTGATACTGGCGTAGGCCCGCTTATTGCCAGTGGACAGGTCAAAAAAGTCATCGCCTCACATATTGGCACCAATCCTGAAACGGGTCGCAGAATGATTGCTGGTGAAATGGAGGTGGAGCTGGTTCCCCAGGGAACGCTGGCTGAGCGTATACGCAGCGGCGGTGCAGGCTTAGGAGGATTTCTGACCCCCACCGGCGTGGGTACTATCGTTGAAGACAATAAACAGAAAATAACCATAAACGGTATCACTTATTTATTGGAACTGCCTTTAAAAGCAGATCTGGCCATTATTCAGGCCAGCATTGCCGACACCAGCGGAAATATTATTTATCACCTGACTGCTCGCAACTTTAATCCTCTTATTGCTTTGGCGGCAAATAAAGTTATCGCCCAGTGCGAACAGATTATTCCCGTTGGTCAATTATCGCCAGAGTGCATTATTACGCCAGCGGCGCTCGTCGATCATCTTTATGTAGGAGAGCAATAATGGATGCCAAAACAATCATTGCCCGACGGGTAGCCTTAGAACTCAACGATGGCGATGTGGTTAATTTAGGTATCGGTTTACCCACCAAAGTCGCCAATTATGTAGCGGATAATATTCAGGTGACGTTCCAGTCAGAAAATGGCCTGCTGGGCCTGGGTGCGATTGATGAACCCGACATAAACCTGGTTGACGCCGGTGGACAACCCTGCGGCATGGTACCTGGTGCCGCTATGTTCGACAGCGCGTTCTCGTTCGCTCTGATCCGCGGTGGTCACGTGGATATCTGCGTACTTGGTGGCTTACAGGTCGATGAGCATGGCAGCCTCGCCAACTGGATGGTTCCAGGGAAAATGGTACCGGGAATGGGTGGTGCTATGGATCTGGTGGTCGGTGCGAAGAAAGTCATCATCGCCATGGAACACTGTGCAAAAAATGGTGAAGCGAAGCTATTGAAACGCTGTATTTACCCACTGACTGCCGTGAATAAAGTCAATATGGTCGTGACCGAACTGGCGGTATTCCATTTTATTAATCAGCAATTGGTACTAAGTGAAATCAGCCCCCACACCACACTGGAAAACGTGCGTCAAAAAACTGAGGCAACCTTTATTGTCTCCACCGATTTAAAAACAATGAAAATTAATGGAGGCAGCGATGCATGACTCGGTCGTTATTGTCAGTGCCAAAAGAACCGCAATAGGAAAATTTGCCGGTAGTCTGGCCAATACATCCGCTATCGACATGGCCGCCTCGACTATCCGTGATGGCCTTTGCGCATTACCCGACGATCTACGTATTGATGAAGTGATTCTCGGGAATGTACTACAAGCCGGATTGGGACAAAATCCTGCCCATCAGGCAAGCATCGCATCAGAGATTAGTATTGAAACCCCATCGCTTACCGTCAGCAAAGTCTGCGGTTCCGGGCTCAAAGCGGTGGTACTTGGCGCACAATCCATCCTGGCTGGCGACAACCGGGTCTGTATCACCGGTGGCATGGAAAATATGAGCGCAGCGCCCTATCTGCTCGAAAAAGCCCGTCAAGGATATCGTATGGGGAATGGTAAGCTGGTGGACTCCATGATTCAGGACGGACTCTGGTGCGCCTTCAACGACTATCATATGGGGACAACGGCAGAAAATATTGCCCGCCGCTATCAACTGTCGCGGGAAGAACAGGATAGTGTTGCCCTGGCATCACAACAGAAGGCTCAATACGCCATAGAGAATGGACGATTCAATACCGAAATTACTCCCATTACGCTTAAACAAAAAAACCAGACCCGTATATTTGCTCAGGATGAATATCCACGAGCCGATACTACACGGGATTCACTAAGTGCACTGCGTCCTGCTTTTTCTCCTGATGGCACTGTGACGGCGGGTAACGCTTCAGGTATCAACGATGCGGCCGCAACATTGATTCTGATGACGGAATCTCTGGCGCATAAGCAAGGCATCACACCACTGGCGCGGATCAAAAATTGGGCTTCTGCCGGTGTTCCCAGTGATGTCATGGGATTAGGGCCCATTCCGGCGACCCGAAAGGCATTGACCAAAGCCGGCATGGGTATTCACGATCTTGACCTGATCGAAGCTAACGAAGCGTTTGCCTCTCAGTTTCTGGCAGTACAACGTGAGCTGCAACTTGATCCGGAAAAAGTCAACGTCAATGGCGGTGCGATTGCGTTAGGACATCCGATTGGCGCGAGTGGTGCCAGAATATTGGTTACACTGGTTCATGCCTTGCATAGTTATGATAAAAACCTGGGCTTGGCGACGCTCTGCATCGGTGGGGGTCAAGGCATTGCCATGATCGTAGAACGAATCTAAACAGGTTTCAGATAGTTGAATCAGTGTGTTCTGAGGAAACCGCATGCAGCAGTACCACTACCTGCTTCATGCGGTTGATCAATCAGCGGAAAGCGATTAACTCGCCACGATTACCTTGTATTGCTTCATCCCAATAACGCTGTGGAATATAATTTTTCAGCCGCTCCAATGCGTAACCCATCATTTCATCATCAATGGCATGACCTAATTCTGGTACCAGATCCAGCGTAAAATCAGACCCATGCAAGCGCAGGCGATGCGCCGCAGTGCACACGTGATCCACCGTAATAACCGGATCGTCTTCACCGTGAATCAAATGCACCACAGTATCGATGAATGGTTGTTCCGGCAACGCGGCAAAACGACCACTGAAGGCGACCACCCGACCAGCAAGATTCTCTTCAGCTTTTAATGCTTCCAGTATCATTATTGAACCTTGCGAAAATCCAATTAATGCAGTGTGTGCATAATCAACCTGACTGTATTCCTGCCAATAACGCACCGTGTCAATAAAACGGGGCATGATAGTGTTAATCCGCTCGACCCGGTTCTCTTCCGTAATTCCCTGTATCGAAAACCACTGTCGACCATTACCGACGCCACTGCTTTCTGGTCCGCCAATGCTCACCACCAGCGCTTGCGGGAAAGCCTCGGCAAAATAACGGCCTATTTCACCCATGGATACCGGATTATCGCCGACACCATGGAATAACAAGAATAACTGTTTAGGAGATTCGGCATTCTGCACCACAACGTATTCATGTTTCATTTTACGTCTCCTGCCGGCCTACATTAATGCAACCGGTACTTATCGATGTTTGTTAGCAGTTACTATACACTCTTCATTGGTAGGCCAATATTGAGGGTTATTGAACAAGTCATTCCATTATCCTGTATCAGTGTATACTCCGGAGGAAAAACAGATGACTGAAGGCGAAGAACGAATTGGTAAAAATGTGAGCGATGTCCTATTGAGGATATAAATACTGTTTTTATTTAATTGATTTCGTTATCTAATATTAACATTCGACTTATGTGATAAAGCACCATATATAATAGTGTTGTAATATATAAAAGCTTTACGCGAACCTATTTATTTTTAACACACCAGCGTTCAAATATAAAATCATGTTGATAAATAATATTCTACAGTTTTAAAAATATTTAAACGTTATTGTAGCCTGAGTGCATATCTCAACATTCATCTATCTAGATATAGTCTGTGTATGTAATTTCGTTACTCTCGAATTAACTCATTTATACCCGTTATACTTCAAGCTGCAGGTGTGTTGGCTGCGTTCGTTCACCCGAATCACTTATCTGAGTAAGCTCATCGGGATTCACTCTCTTGCCGCCTTCCTGCAACTCGAATTATTTGGGGTATATACATCCATATTATGCTGAGAAATACTGAAGGCAGACAATCCGCCTGCAACGTGCGAGATAACAGGTATATACGATAAATCTAATTAACCATCAGATATGAATTCAGGTTAATGATTTGATACTCCACTCCCGCCAGCGTTGTTCTGCAAAGGAGTCCAATTGCCGTAATACGCTGGCAGTTTCATTACGCCAGCACTGTATCAACGCTTTTCGGCCAGTCAAGTGCAGGTGCTGAACACATTGCTCGACAGACATTCCCTGCACCAGCCATAACCGCAAAGCAAGGATGGATTGTTCAGTATGGGTCATCAAACGGGATAACGATGCCAGACAAGCCTCTGGTGGCCGATAGGCAAAGGCAAAACCCGCCAAATTTTCCCAGTCAGCTTCGCTGAGGTCAGTAGCGTTATCCAGCGGTAAATCCAGCATCAACGGGATTGAACGGCGCAACCAGTACCAGTCACGCGCCAGCTGCGCACTTGCCTGTTCGGTCAAGGTTTGCCCTGCCTCGCTCAGAGGAAGCAGCGCCATCGCACTGTAACAACCACTGCTAGCCTCAATATGGCTGCCAATACGCACCAGCGTAAATCCGCAAGAATGCCAAAAGGCCCACAGATCGGCCTGAAAACCAAAACTTACCGACAGATAATCCAATCCTTGCCGTTGTGCCGCTTGTTGTTGAAAATCAACCAGGGCACGCCCTATCCCGTGTCGACGGCGCGCCGCCGTGATGGCAATACGGCTAATCCGACGCGAACGCAGTATCGGCGCCAGCCACTGTCCGCCATGTGCTGCCAAAGACTGAGCCACCAGATTGCCACGAGGCCGACGACGTCCGGCCCACACCTCATGCGCCAACGACGCAGAAAGCCCACCTTCATCCACCGACCAGATAACACCGTAAATCGCATCCTGATGGCGGGCGCTAGCCACATGCATACCCGGTGCATCCATTAACCGGCGCAGATCCAGCGGCGAGGTACGGTAATGGGCACTGCATAACAAGCCATAGCACTGCGCCAATCGCTGTGGATATGCCAACCACTCATCCCGGCTCTCATCATCAATGACAGGATCGGCCTGTATGATTGTCTCAGAAACAGCCCCTTCAGCGGTAAACAGCATCGATCGATCCAGCAGACGTTCCAGAGGATCGTCACCAGCCCAACGCAGTGGCTCAGTTAATTCAAATCCTTGCCAGTCGGGTAATGCAGAACAGAATTTCAGTAAAAATCCGCGTCCGGTACCTTCATAACCTAGCACCGTTGTGGTCAGCAATATCCGGGGGAAAAATGGCAGGATAGCATGCAGTACCGGCGCAGGGATGGCGGCAGCTTCATCAACAAGTAACCAGTCAATAACAGGTAAAGGGTGAGAGCGGCAATACTCCAGCAACGCATCCGGTGCCCAGAAATGAACGTTATCTCCCGAATGATGTAACAAGACATCCGTTGCCGCACGAGACGGCGCGATAACCCAGCATTCCCCACCGCAACAACGAGTCAACATCCCCGCCAGCGTAGACTTCCCTCGACCACGTGGCGCAGTAATCACGGAAACTGCATGCCGGGGCTGCTGAAGTCGCGCCAGAATCCGCTGCTGCTGACACGTGGGTGTGCCACTGGCAGGATACCAAGCAGAACGAGAGCGCAACGGCCTGATGTGCAAATCGTCCCCTTGACGCCATATCACTGTGTCTTCATCCGCCAACAGCTGATGCCGGAAATGACGGATAAAGTGTGGTGTGATAATAGGTTCTGGCTGTTCGCTCCAGCGCAGGCTATCTTCATCCGGGCGTTCCGGCCAATCATCCCATGCAGGCACCAGTAGAAGTAACCAACTTCCGGCTTTGAGCACCCCCGCCAGCATCGCCAACGCCTCAGCATCAAGACCGTGACGAGCATCAAATACAGCATGAAATTGCTCTTGCCCCAGTAGCGTTCGTACCCGGCCAGGAGCAACTGATGTTACCGCCGAAGGTGCATGGGCACTTACCCACAGCCAGTCGCCCGCCAGACAGTGACTGAGCTGGTATGCCTGCGTGGCACTCCAGTCCTCGTCCCCGCTTATCACCAGCAGGCGACGAAGACCATAACGCCGTTGTAGCTGCCCGTTGGCGATAAAGCTCTTCATATCTGACTTATACCGATCAAAACCACTTCACCCTTTACCAATTAATAAAGAGAGCAGCCCCGCAGCAATCAACGGCCCCACCGGGACGCCGCGAAATAGTGCCACCCCCATAACGGTTCCCACCAGTAACCCCGCGACCACCGAAGGTTGGTTACTCATCAGGGAAACGCCACGTCCCCCCAGCCAGGACACCAGAACGCCGATAAATACGGCCAGCAGTGATTTCCAGTTCAGAAACGAGTGCAACACATCACTGGCGGTAATTTTCCCGCTGGCAATAGGCGACATCACCCCGATAGTTAATATCAGAATACCCAGGGTTAACCCGTATCTTTCCACCCAGGGTAAATAATGGTTCAGTGGTGTAATGCGTATGGTCAATAGTGCCAGCATTGCCAGCGTGACAGTCATGTTATGACTGATAATTCCCAGTGCAGCCAACACCAGTAGAATTAATAGCGTCGGGTCAAAATTGGCCATGAAGAATCCTTGCCAGGATGAAAGAAGAATTTACAGCGAAAAGAAAATGATAACACTAATATTCAGGGGACGATTGCAGATATCCGGACATCAAGCCGGAAAAAATGAGATACAGTGAAAAATCGAAACAGTCAGGAACTCCCTGTTCCTGACGCTGGAAACGTAAACGATTGCGCAGTCAGTCTAATTTAATGCCAAGACGGTGTGCGACTTCTTCGTATGCTTCAATAAGGCCACCCAGACTCTGACGGAAACGGTCTTTATCCATTTTATTCAGCGTCGCTTTATCCCACAGACGGCTACCATCCGGAGAGAACTCATCGCCCAGCACAATTTCACCGTTGAACAGACCAAATTCCAGCTTAAAGTCCACCAGAATCAGCCCTGCATCGTCGAACAGTTTGCTTAATACGTCATTGGCTTTGTAGCTCAGTTCCTTCATCCTGGCCAGATTTTCTTCACTCACCCAACCGAATGTTTTGCAGTATGACTCGTTAACCATCGGGTCATGCATAGCATCGTTTTTCAGGAACAGATCAAACAATGGTGGATTAAGGATTTCACCTTCGGTAACACCCAAACGTTTCACCAGAGAACCTGCCGCACGGTTACGGACCACACACTCCACCGGCACCATTTCCAGTTTTTTTACCAGCACTTCGGTATCAGAAAGCAGGCTTACCATTTGAGTTGGAATACCTGCGTCTGCCAGCTTGGTCATAATGAAGTAGTTGAACTTGTTGTTCACCATACCTTTACGATCGAACTGCTCAATGCGCTGACCATCCAATGCTGACGTATCATTGCGAAACTCCAGCACCAGCAGATCAGGATCTTCGGTGGTGTAGACAGTTTTCGCCTTTCCACGATACAACTCAGCTAGCTTTTGCATCTTTAATTACTCCACACAGTGAGGGCCACCCGCAACGGCCCGATAATTTAACGCGTTGATAACTTAATGAAGAAGGGCCGGATAATCCGACCCTTACAGGTTACTTGTTGAATGCCGCCTGGAACACCGAGACCAGCGCATCGTTTTGCGACTGACCTAGCATATGACCTTTGGCGTCGGTAAATTGCAGGCTGCTGCGGTTGCCAAGGTCACCAACCTGCAGTTTATAATCACCTTTGGGCAGTTGAGGATCTTTGGTCCCCAACGCATCCCAGGTGCTACTGCCCGGCGCTTTGTAAGTGATGGAGATCGATCCCTGAGATTTACTGCGATCAGTCACCTTCATGTCGATATTTTCCAGTGCTTTTGGCAAGCGATCCCAGACTTGGGCATAGGTACCACGCACCACTAACAACGGCAAGCCAGAGTCATCGGCACCACTCTGCACATCCAGTGACGTACTACTGTGGTTAGCAAGCTCATCTGCGCGCTCTTGGGCTTGTTTCTCCAGCGCATTAGATAGCAGATTAAGCATTATGCTGGCGTAGCGCTGCCTCTGGATAACATCGGTAATCGCAACGTTCAACTGTCGCAGATCCAGCAACTTGACCACCAGCGCCAGTTGATAGCCTTGTGGTTGCACAGTGATCTGATAACTCGCCTGGTAGGCGACATCTTCATCTTCACGTTTCCAGGTAACCCAGTCAGTCGTCAGCGTCTGGTTGGCATCCTGACGGCTGGCAATGGTGAATCCTCTGGATTGAATAATATGCGTGACCTGAGACCAAAGCTGACTGTTCTTGGCATTTTTTTCCAGTAACAGCGTAGCTGTATCACCGCTAATATGGCCACGGGAACCATTCAACAAAGCCAATGGCTGCATTGGCGGACGGATATCCAGCGCTTTACCAACCATACCATTCTGGCTGGCCGACGGAATATCATAGTCACCATTTTGCAGAGGAAGAATCATACCTGCCGGCACTTTTAACGCCCGATGTTCTGGTGTTTTCAGATAGGACTCATCGCCGCTGACCTGACGCTTGTAACGCTGGTCACTGGAACAGGCGGCCAGCAGCATCACCAGTGATACGCCAATAACCTTAGCCACCATCGACTTTTGCAATGAAGAACTCATCAAATCTCCCTAACGGTTACAGCAAACCGGCTTGCTTCATCGCGAGCTCCAACACCGGGCGACCAGTTTCAGTCAACGGTGTCATCGGCAGACGAAGCGTATCGGTCGCCATTAATCCCAATGCCTTACAGGCCCATTTCACCGGAATAGGATTGGGTTCAACAAACAGTTTCTGATGCAGTGGCATCAAACGCTGATTCAGACGGCGAGCTTCGGTAAAATTCCCCTGTGCCGCCAGTGCACAAAGTTCAGCCATTTCACGGGCAGCAATATTTGCCGTCACGGAAATAACCCCTTTGCCACCCAGTTGCATAAAGTCCAGACTGCTGATGTCATCACCACTCAGCAGAATAAAATCTTCATGAACCAGCACTTGGATCTGACTTACCCGGCTTAAGTTCCCGGTTGCTTCTTTAACTGCCACAATATTTTTAATTTCTGACAAACGGGCTATCGTTTCCGGCAGCATATCGCAACCGGTACGGGAAGGTACATTATACAGAATCTGTGGCAAATCAGTATGTTCGGCAATCGCTTTAAAGTGCTGAAACAACCCTTCCTGCGTCGGTTTGTTATAATACGGCGTTACAGTAAGACAACCCGCGACCCCAGTATCATTGAACCGCTGAGTCAGAGAAATTCCTTCCGCCGTGGCATTGGCACCAGTTCCGGCAATAACCGGGATACGGCCATCACACAGATCCAGCGTTAGCATCACCACATCGCCATGTTCATCATGGCTTAATGTGGCAGATTCACCGGTAGTGCCTACCGAAACAATCGCTGACGTCCCGCTAGCGACATGATAATCAATCAGTTTTTTCAGGCTAGCACGATCAACAGCACCTTTGTCGTCCATCGGCGTAACCAGAGCAACAATACTTCCCGTAAACATTAGCCATCCCCTCCACAAACAAGTTCTTCATGGTACTTTTGACTTCTATGCAAAAGCAAGCTTGCAACCGCTGTTGTAAGCGCTTGGCAGGTGGTTTTTTTTGTGTTTACCATGTTACTCCCAACATTTTGTACAGGAAGCATAATTTTGCCGAGCCAACAAGAACACTATCTGGTCATCACCGCACTGGGGACCGATCGCCCCGGAATCGTCAATGCGATTACCCGCCACGTCAGTAGTTGCGGCTGTAATATCGAAGATAGCCGTCTTGCCATGCTGGGCAAAGAGTTCACATTTATCATGTTGCTTTCCGGCAGTTGGAATGCCATTACGCTAATAGAATCCACCTTACCGCTCAAGGCTGCTGAAATGGCGCTGCTGATTGTGATGAAGCGCACCGAATCACAATTTCGCCCACCGATGCCTGCTACTGTATGGGTAAAAGTGGAAGTCACGGATTCACCCCATATTATTGAACGCTTTACCAATCTATTTGATTCTTACCAGATGAATATTGCAGAGTTGGTTTCTAAAACGCAGCCAGTAGAAGGGAATGCCCTCCCGCGGTTGTATATCCAGATTACCGCACACAGTCCTGCCGTACTGGCAGGCTCAATTATTGAGCCTGCCTTTCATCAGCTATGTACAGAACTGCACGCACAAGGCAATATTAGCGTCGTAAACTATCCGCAGCATGAAGAGAATGATGGAGAGTAGTGATGAACACACTGAAAGCCGGTGATATCGCACCGAAATTTAGCTTGCCTGACCAGGATGGCGAACAAGTTAATTTGACCGACTTCCAGGGACAGCGGGTCCTGGTGTATTTCTATCCCAAAGCCATGACACCAGGTTGCACCGTGCAAGCCTGTGGGCTGAGAGATAACATGGATGAGCTAAAAAAGCATGATGTTGAAGTATTAGGCATCAGTACGGACAAACCGGAAAAACTATCTCGTTTTACAGAAAAAGAGTTATTGAATTTCACCCTGCTTGCCGATGAAAATCACGAAGTTTCAGAGCTGTTTGGCGTATGGGGTGAAAAAACTTTTATGGGCAAAACCTATGACGGTATTCACCGCATCAGCTTTCTGATTGACACAGAAGGTAAAATTGAAAAAGTGTTTGATGATTTCAAAACCAGTAATCATCACGACATTATACTGAGCTATCTCAACGGCGTGTGATTTTTCGGGGTAACAATCTATTGACACCAGTGCTTTGTTTTTTAAGCACTGGTGTCTTGTGTTTCAATTCACTGACTCTTTTTCCTGCCAGCTTTTCTCTATAAGTATTTCTTTGTGTGCCGTCGCTGGCTAAGATGTTAGCAGACACTTCTTATCTCACATGCTGTTCAGAAGGTTTTACCCGTTATGTCTAACCGACTAGGAAAAACGGTCATTCCCATTCTGGTAGGAACACTGCTGGCAAGTGGAGCGATCACTGCATATGCCACATCCCAGGATTTGCTGCCGGATATTGGCACAACAGCCGGTAGTACGCTCAGCATCAACCAGGAACTGGCGATGGGGGACTTCTATTTGCGCAAACTACGTGCCGGCGCACCATTGATTAACGATCCGTTATTATTGAACTACATCAACCAGCTCGGTGATCGGCTGGTGCAATCCGCGAATTCCGTGCGCACACCTTTTCATTTTTTCCTGGTTAACAATGATGAAATCAACGCGTTCGCTTTTTTTGGCGGTAATGTTGTTATCCATTCTGGATTATTCCGTTACGTAGAAAATGAAAGTGAGCTGGCCTCGGTACTGGCGCATGAAATCTCTCACGTGACCCAACGCCATCTCGCCAGAGCGATGGAATCGCAAAAGAGTAGTGCGCCGCTCACCTGGGCGGGAACGTTCGGCTCAATCCTGCTGGCGATGGCCAACCCTCAGTTGGGAATGGCGGCGCTCAGCGGAACGTTAGCGGGTACCCAGCAGGGGATAATCAGCTTTACCCAGGCCAATGAGCAGGAAGCGGACCGCATCGGTATTCAGGTTCTGCAACGTGCCGGATTCAATCCACAGGCTATGCCGGATTTTCTGCAACGTCTGGCCGATATGTCGCGCTATGCCACTAAACCACCCGAAATGCTGTTAACACACCCATTACCAGAAAGTCGCCTAGCTGATGCCCGTAATCGGGCCAACCAAATGCGAGTCACCCCAGTACACTCTTCTCAGGATTTCCTGTTCGCCCGGGTCCGGGCATTGGGAATGTATGGCTCTCAAGACAATCCCTTCAATGAAGTACTGCTGAGTCGTTGGGCCAAAGGCAATATCCGGCAACAACAAGCCGCACGGTATGGGCGGGCCATCCAAGCCTATCAGGCGAAAAAATACGATGATGCCCACAATACGCTGCAACCACTGCTGAATAAATCGCCCAATAATCCGTGGTTTCTCGATCTGATTACCGACATTGATATCGGCCAGCAACGAGCAGCACAAGCGATATCCCGGCTACAGAAAGTTCCGGATGTACAGGATAATCCGGTATTACAGATCAACCTGGCCAATGCTTATGTGGAAGGTCACCAGGCAGCGGCAGCCAGTAAGATCCTGCGCCGTTATACTTATGCACATCCAAACGATCCCAACGGCTGGGATCTGCTGGCGCAAGCCTATGCTGCCCAGGGATTGAACAATGAGGAAATGGCAGCCCATGCAGAAAATCTGGCCCTTGACGGCGAACTTGATCAGGCGATCAATCTGCTCAGTAGCGCCAGTTCACACAGCAAGCTTGGCAGTCTGGAGCAGGCCCGCTACGATGCTCGTATTGATCAACTGCGGGCACTGCAACAACGGTTCCGTAAGTATGAAAAATCCTGACGTTAAAAAGGTTACTATCCCATGAACAGTCACGTCACTATCTACCATAACCCGCGATGTTCCAAGAGCCGGGAAACGCTGGCATTACTGGAACGGCATGGTATTCACCCAACAGTGGTGCTTTATCTGGAAACTCCGCCTGATGCCGCGACCCTTGCGGTGCTGATCAAGCAACTTGGATTTGACAGCGCCCGCGAACTCATGCGCAGCAAAGAAGATCTCTACCGACAACTGAACCTGGCGGATGATACCCTCACGCAAGCCCAGTTGATTCAGGCGATGGTGGAAAATCCCAAACTCATTGAACGCCCGATAGTGGTCGTCAACGATCAGGCCCGCATCGGCCGGCCGCCGGAAAGTGTGCTGGAAATTATTTAAACGCGGTCATTACAGACCAAGGATCTCTTTAACAAAGGGAATCGTCAGTTTGCGTTGGGCGGTAATAGAAGCATGGTCAAGCTGATCCAGCGTCATAAACAGGGTGCGCATTTCCCGATCCAGCCGTTTCAACAGGAAACGGCTGACATCTTCCGGCAGTTCAAAACCACGGAGTTTAGCTCGCAGTTTTAGTGCCTCGCCTTTTTCTTCATCCGATAGTGGCTGAAGACGGTAAATTTGCCCCCAGTCCAGCCGGGAAGCCAGATCAGGCAGTCGCAGGTTGAGTTGACGAGGTGGGCAGTCTCCAGTAATTAGCAACCGGGTATGGCCTGCCTCCTGAATGCGATTATAGAGATTGAACATCGCCATCTCCCAAGACGCATCACCGGCAATGGCATTGATGTTATCGATGCAAACCAAGGCCAGTTGCTCCATACCATCCAGAACTTCCGGCACAAAATAAGCACGTTTATCAAGCGGCACATAACCGACGGCCGTACCAGCACGAGAAAACTCGGCACAGGCGGCATGCAGCAGATGACTCCGTCCCCCACCCTGACGAGACCAGAAATAGATGTAACTGCCATGCTCTTGAATCAAGGCATTATGGAGAGCCGCCAGCAGAGACGCATTTTCTCCCGCATAGAAACTGGCAAAAGTTTCGTCATCAGGTAAATAGAGTGGCAATGAAAGCTGCGCCGGCGTGTTCAGAAGCACCTCAAGCAAAACGGGCAAAAAAACGGAGTAAGTCTAGCATAGAAACTTCACCCTGTTGAACCTGCAAACTCGTCAGGCCAACAGGGATATATCAGGTTGCTGTTAGTGTTGAGCTGGTTGCTGTTAGTGTTGAGCTGGTTGCTCTTCGTCTAATGAATCAATGATCTCTTCTTCACCGCGAACCAGACTGATGACCTTGAACAGCAAACTCAAGCAAATACCCACCACCGTTGCCAACGCCATGCCTTTCAGTTCAACCGCGCCCAGATGCACCTTGGCGCCACTTACACCGATAATCAAAATTACCGACGTGAGAATCAGGTTCTGTGCTTTGTTATAGTCCACTTTGGATTCAATCAGCACACGAATACCGGAAGCACCGATAACCCCATACAGCAGCAAAGACACACCACCCATCACCGGCACAGGTACCGCTTGGATCGCAGCCGCAAGCTTACCCACACAGGAGAGCAGAATGGCCAGCACTGCTGCACCGCCAATCACCCAGGTACTGTAGACCTTGGTAATAGCCAGTACGCCAATATTCTCGCCATAAGTGGTATTCGGAGTAGAGCCGAAAAATCCAGACAAGATAGTGGAAATGCCGTTGGCAAACAGGGAACGATGCAGCCCTGGGTCACGAAGCAAATCTTTTTTAACGATATTGGCCGTTACCACCAGATGTCCCACATGCTCGGCGATCACCACTAACGAAGCAGGCAGGATGGTCAACATGGCAAACCATTCAAACCGTGGGGTGTAAAATGTAGGTAATGCAAACCAGTGTGCCTGGCTGATCGATGAAAAATCCACCATCCCCATGGAAAAAGACAGCGCGTAGCCTGCCAACACACCAATCAAAATCGGGATAATCGCCAGAAATCCCCGGAACAGCACAGAACCCAGTACCGTTACTGCGAGCGTAATCAGAGAAACCGTCACGGCTTTACTGTCAACCGGCACACCGTCCGCAGGCAACAGTCCCGCCATTCCTGCCGCAACTCCCGCCAACTCCAGCCCAATAACAGTGACAATCGCCCCCATTGCGGCTGGTGGGAAAATGACATCTAACCAACCCGTTCCGGCCTTTTTCACAATCAGCGCAACCAGACAAAACACCAGTCCACACAAGATAAAACCACCCAGTGCAACTTCGTATCCCAAAGGCAGCAGTAGTAAAACCGGTGAAATAAACGCAAAACTGGAACCAAGGTAAGCCGGAATTTTGCCTTTACAGATAAAAAGGTAAAGCAGCGTTCCGATGCCATTGAACAGCAATACGGTAGCAGGATTGATTTTGAACAGGATCGGTACCAGTACGGTAGCGCCAAACATTGCAAACAGGTGTTGAAAGCTCAGTGGAATGGTCTGTAGCAATGGTGGTCGTTCACTTACCCCGATGGCACGACGAGTCATCTTTTTTTTCCTCTGTAATATTACTTTGGTGAAATGCCGACTGTCCGGCTGAAATAGGCAAAAAAAAGCCGACTGTAGAGTCGGCTTAAAAATTATTTTGTACCAAATATCTTATCGCCCGCATCTCCCAGGCCCGGCATGATGTAACCCTGTTCGTTTAACCCTTGATCAATCGCCGCGGTATACAACTCAACATCTGGATGCGCTTTCTCCAACGCAGCAAGCCCTTCCGGGGCCGCCACCAGTACCAGTACCTTGATGCTACGACAACCTGCTTTCTTCAGCAGATCGATAGTGGCGATCATCGAACCGCCCGTCGCCAGCATGGGATCAACCACCAGTGCCATACGCTCGTCGATATTGGAAACCAGTTTTTGAAAATAGGGCACTGGTTCCAGCGTTTCTTCATTGCGGTACATCCCTACAACGCTAATTCGCGCGCTGGGTACATTTTCCAGTACCCCTTCCATCATCCCCAGACCAGCTCGCAGAATAGGCACTACAGTAATCTTCTTGCCCTTGATTTGATCGACTTCAACCGGTCCACACCAACCTTCAATAGTTACTTTTTCTGTGGCTAAACCTGCAGTTGCTTCATAGGTCAATAAACTCCCTACTTCTGACGCCAGTTCTCGAAAACGTTTGGTGCTGATATCGTGCTCACGCATCAGGCCCAATTTATGTTTGACTAGCGGGTGTTTCACCTCGACGATCTTCATCACTATTCTCCTCTTCGGCGATAGACGGCCAAAAAAATCGCCGGATTATAACGCTTTTTTGGGCCAAGGCCATATGATTAAGTCTGATCCAGATCAAGCGATAACGGAAATTACTGATAGCAAGCAAAAAGCAAGTGGTTCTAATACTCCACTCGCAAACGATTGCTTACACTGTTAGAATTAGCGCGCTTGATTTCTCAATCACCAATCGTAACCTCCGTGGGGACTCCTCAGTGACCGACAAAACCTCTCTCAGCTATAAAGACGCAGGCGTGGATATTGATGCTGGCAATGCATTGGTAAACCGTATTAAAGGTGTAGTGAAACAGACCCGTCGCCCGGAAGTCATGGGTGGACTCGGTGGTTTCGGTGCCCTGTGTGCCTTACCGCAGAAATACCGTGAGCCAGTGTTAGTTTCCGGTACGGACGGTGTCGGCACCAAACTGCGTTTGGCGATGGACCTTAAACGTCACGATGCGATTGGTATCGATCTGGTTGCCATGTGTGTAAACGATTTGATAGTTCAAGGTGCCGAGCCGTTATTTTTTCTCGACTATTACGCGACCGGAAAACTGGATGTGGACACCGCTGCCAGTGTGATTAGCGGTATTGCCGAAGGCTGCAAACAATCTGGCTGTGCTCTGGTGGGTGGTGAAACGGCAGAAATGCCCGGTATGTATCATGGCGAGGATTATGACGTAGCCGGATTCTGCGTCGGTGTGGTTGAAAAATCTGAAATCATTGATGGTAGTAAGGTTCAGGCAGGTGATGTGTTGGTTGCCCTGGCCTCAAGCGGCCCACACTCCAACGGCTACTCGTTGGTTCGCAAAATTCTGGAAGTCAGTGACACGGATCCAACACAGGTACAGCTGGAAGGTAAACCATTGGCCGATCACCTGCTGGAACCGACTAAAATTTATGTCAAATCCATTTTGTCACTGATTGAAAAAAGCGATGTGCATGCCATATCACATCTTACTGGCGGCGGTTTCTGGGAAAATATCCCGCGTGTGCTACCACAGGGAATGCAAGCCACAATTGATGAATCAAGCTGGCAATGGCCCGCAGTGTTCAATTGGCTGCAACAAGCAGGGAACGTCAGTCGCCACGAAATGTACCGCACATTTAACTGCGGTGTAGGTATGATTATCGTTCTGCCTGCGGCGCAAGCAGACAACGCCATCACTTTGTTGAACAATGACGGTGAGACAGCATGGAAAATCGGTGTGATCACTCATACAGATACCGGAGAAACAGTGGTTATTAAGTGATGAAAAATATTGTTGTTCTGATATCAGGCCAGGGGAGCAATTTACAGGCGTTGATTAATGCCTGTAAAAATGGACGAATAAAAGGGAGAGTCGCTGCTGTATTTAGCAATAATCCCGACGCTTTCGGCCTGACACGGGCACAAGAAGCGGGAATTGACACCCAGGTTCTCAACCCAAAAAGTTTCGAAGAGCGTGCCGCTTACGATGCAGCACTGGCTGATGAAATAGAAAAATATACTCCTGACCTGGTGGCACTGGCAGGTTATATGCGCATTCTCAGTCCCGAGTTTGTTGAACGCTTTGCCGGAAAAATGCTTAACATCCATCCGTCCTTGCTACCCAAATATCCTGGCTTACATACGCATGCTCAGGCTCTGGCAAATGGCGATACGGTACATGGTACATCGGTACATTTTGTCACTGACGATCTGGATAGTGGCCCCGTCATTCTGCAGGCCAAAGTACCCATTTTTGCAGAGGATACTGAGCAAAATGTACTCGAGCGTGTTCAAGTACAGGAGCACACTATCTATCCGTTGGTTGTCAATTGGTTCCTGGAAGGCCGCTTGAAAATGAAAGATGGCGAAGCCTGGTTGGACAGCGTACGCATTCCCTCTAATGGTTACGCCGCTGAATAAGTAACCTGTTTCCCTGCCCCGACAAACCATCATTGTCGGGGCATTTCACAACTCCCCTTCGATATTTCTGCGCTCCTGTATCTCAAGTCCATGTTCCAGCAGTTATGCTAACCACCCTATGCCTGACGCTATCAGATATTAAATACTGAAAGCTCGCTGACAAAAAACACCCATGCAGGATAATGATTGTCGTCACAAAGGTTACAAAAAAGTTATAAAATTGCATGTAACCGCTTTCATTAGTGTGACAAAACTCACGCTGTATTCTGAAAACGCCTGACAGAATAACCATAAATATATTTTCGTATATCAGGTAACAAATTTGTCTATTTCCTCTGTGGTGAATGTCCATGATTACTATACGTGATGTCGCACTTCAAGCTGGAGTGTCTATCGCTACCGTGTCGCGCGTGCTCAATAACAACAAGGCGGTAACGCCGGAAACGCGAATGCTGGTCCTACAGGCTATCGAGTCATTGGGCTACCGTCCTAATGCCAATGCCCAGGCGCTGGCAACCCAGATCAGCGATACGATAGGTGTTGTGGTCATGGATGTCTCAGACGCTTTTTTTGGTGCTATGGTCAAAGCGGTTGATACCGTGGCGCAATGCATGCAACACCATGTTTTAATTAATAACTCATACCATCAGGAAGCAAAGGAACGCCATGCTATCGAGATATTTATCCGACAACGGTGCAATGCACTGATCGTTCATGCCAAAGCGCTGTCAGATACCGAACTGGCTGACTTTATGGACCATGTGCCCGGCATGATACTGATCAATCGCATTGTTCCCAGCTATGCCCATCGCTGCGTCTGTCTTAACAATGTTTATGGTGCAATGATGGCAACCCGCATGTTGCAGCAAAGTGGACATCGACGTATTGGCTATCTCAGCTCCAGTCATCCCATTGAAGATGTTGAACAACGCCGTTCAGGCTGGCAACAGGCATTGGCTGAACAGGGCACCGTACCGCCAGACATGTGGATTGCCAGTGGAGACCCCGATTTACAAGGCGGTGAAGCGGCAATGGTCGAATTATTGGGGCGTAATCAGCATCTCACGGCCGTTTTCGCCTACAACGACAACATGGCGGCTGGTGCGCTTTCTGCACTGAAAGACAATGGTATTCAGGTACCCCAGCAGTTATCCGTGGTTGGATTTGATGATATTCCCATATCACGATATACCGACCCTCAATTAAGCACTGTACGATATCCCATTGTTTCCATGGCAAAATTGGCAACAGAGCTGGCATTAAAAGGCGCAGCAGGTCAGTTGGATAACAGTGCTCAACACTGCTTTATGCCTACGCTAGTCCGTCGCCATTCTGTGGCCACTTGCCAAAATGTGGAACCAGTCACTAATTCAACCAAAGCCTCTATGTAACCGCTTTCAATTTGTGAGTAATTTCACAGTTAATTAACATTGCGTTATTTATGATGACATTGTCCTGCAAGGGCTAACAAAATGTAACACGGTGAAATTCACCATTACCTTATCGAGTCCTTACGGCAAAACGATTCATAACCTATTTTCAGGACGTTTTACGCAACAGGGAAGTCAGGTTTTGTAGTAGCGTCCATCAGCCTGGCGTAATCACTCGCCTTGCTAATTTTTCTTAACTGATTGTCAAACCACTCTTATATAGCGTGAGCGTGGTAGACGTAGAACTACCCTGCATAAACCCGGAGATACCATGAATAAAAAGGTTTTTACTCTCGCCGCCCTGGTTGCCAGCATGATGTTCGGTGCCACTGCCCATGCAGCAGATATGCGTATTGGTGTCACTATTTACAAATATGATGACAACTTTATGTCGATGGTGCGCAAAGACATTGAGAAAGAAGCGAAAAACATTGGCGGTGTACAGCTGCTGATGAATGACTCACAGAATGACCAATCCAAACAAAACGATCAGGTCGATGTGCTGCTGGCTAAGGGGGTTAAAGCCCTGGCGATTAATCTGGTGGATCCAGCAGCGGCGGCGGTGATATTGAATAAAGCCAGTAGTAGTGGCATTCCAGTGGTGTTCTTTAACAAAGAACCGAATGCCAAAGTGATGGCGCGCTATCCTAACGCCTACTACGTTGGCACTGACTCCAAAGAAGCCGGCATTATCCAGGGGCAGCTGATAGAAAAACATTGGAAATCAACACCGGCATGGGATCTGAACAAAGATGGCCAGATTCAGTATGTGTTGCTAAAAGGTGAACCAGGACATCCTGATGCTGAAGCACGAACCAAATATGTCATCAGTACACTGAATAAAGACGGTATCAAAACTCAGCAGTTACAGATGGATACGGCCATGTGGGACACTGCTCAGGCAAAAGATAAAATGGATGCCTGGCTTTCCGGCCCAAATGCCAACAAAATCGAAGTCGTGATTGCGAACAACGACGCGATGGCCATGGGCGCCATTGAAGCCCTGAAAGCACATAACAAAACGTCTATTCCCGTGTTCGGTGTTGACGCCTTGCCGGAAGCCTTATCGCTGATAAAATCCGGCGCGATGGCGGGTACGGTATTGAACGATGCGGAAAGTCAGGCGAAGGCCACTTTGGATTTGGCAAAAAATCTGGCGGAAGGTAAACCGGCTACTGAAGGAACTTCGTTCAAAATAGAAAACAAAATTGTCCGTGTGCCTTACGTTCCCGTCGATAAAGATAATTTGTCACAGTTCATGAAATAAATAAATCGCTTCGGGCACAGCATAGTACTGTGCCCTGCTTCGCTTGACCGAATGACTTTTTCAGCCAGGTAAATTATGGCCAGTGATAAAACAACACCACAACACGAATTCTTACTGGAAATGACCAATATCAATAAGTCATTTCCCGGAGTAAAGGCATTAGATAATGTCAATTTGAAAGTGCGACCTCACTCTATTCATGCTTTGATGGGAGAGAATGGCGCGGGGAAATCGACACTATTAAAATGCCTGTTTGGTATTTATCAGAAAGACGCAGGAAATATCCTATTCAAAGGGGAGGAAATTAATTTTAATAGCTCCAAAGAGGCGTTGGAAAATGGCGTATCAATGGTTCATCAGGAATTGAATCTGGTTCTGCAACGCTCAGTTATGGATAACATGTGGCTTGGCCGTTATCCCAAAAAAGGACTGTTTGTTGATCAGGATAAAATGTTTCGGGATACCAAAGCGATATTTGACGAATTAGATATTGATATCGACCCGCGGAGTAAAGTGTCGACACTCTCTGTTTCTCAAATGCAAATGATCGAAATAGCCAAAGCTTTTTCCTATAATGCGAAGATTGTCATTATGGATGAACCGACTTCCTCGCTAACCGAAAAAGAAGTCAATCATCTTTTTACCATTATCCGAAAACTTAAAGATCGCGGCTGCGGTATTGTTTATATCTCGCACAAAATGGAAGAGATATTCCAATTGTGTGATGAAATAACTATTTTACGCGATGGTCAGTGGATTACGACCCAACCACTGGAAGAATTGGATATGGACAAGATTATCGCCATGATGGTCGGTCGATCCCTCAACCAACGTTTTCCGGATAAAACCAACAAACCGGGTGAAGTGATTCTTGAAGTAAGAAATCTGACATCACTACGCCAACCCTCCATCCGTGATATCTCCTTTGATTTACATAAAGGCGAAATTCTGGGCATCGCTGGTCTGGTCGGTGCAAAACGTACCGATATTGTCGAGACACTCTTTGGCATCCGCGAAAAATCAGGCGGCAGCATCAAGTTGCATGGCAAAGCTATTAATAACAACAGTGCCAATGAAGCCATTAATCATGGGTTCGCGCTAGTCACGGAGGAACGTCGCTCGACCGGTATCTATGCCTATCTCGATATTGGCTTTAACTCGCTGATCTCCAATATCCGTAAATATAAAAACAATATTGGTTTACTGGATAACAACCGGATGAAAAGTGACACCCAATGGGTAATTGATGCCATGCGAGTAAAAACGCCTGGGCATCGTACTGCTATCGGATCACTGTCTGGCGGTAACCAGCAAAAAGTTATTATTGGTCGCTGGTTATTAACCCAACCAGAAATATTAATGCTTGATGAACCGACACGTGGTATTGACGTTGGGGCAAAATTCGAAATCTATCAGCTAATTTCCGAACTGGCGAAGAAAAACAAAGGAATTATTATCATCTCCTCTGAGATGCCGGAACTTTTAGGTATTACCGACAGAATATTGGTGATGAGTAATGGCCTCGTTGCAGGCATTGTCGAAACCAAAAATACCACGCAGAACGAAATATTGCGTTTAGCGTCGTTACACCTTTAATGATGCAAGGGCCGTTATCATGAACGTTATTACTAAAAAAAATGCGCTAAATTGGTTAAAAGAGGGCGCCATTTATATTGTTTTGCTGGCACTACTGGCAATTATTATTATCCAGGATCCAACTTTCCTCAGTTTAATTAACCTGAGTAATATTCTGACACAATCTTCTGTGCGCATTATTATCGCGCTGGGTGTGGCAGGATTAATCGTCACACAGGGAACCGATCTATCAGCAGGACGTCAGGTTGGTTTGGCGGCGGTGGTTGCCGCCACGTTGTTACAATCGATGGATAATGCCAACAAGGTGTTTCCGCACATGGAAACCATGTCAATTCCGCTGGTTATCCTGATTGTTTGCGTTATTGGTGCGATCATCGGTTTAGTTAACGGATTGATTATTGCCTATTTACAGGTTACGCCGTTTATCACCACCCTTGGCACCATGATTATCGTCTACGGGATTAACTCGCTTTATTACGATATTGTTGGTGCATCACCCATTGCCGGCTTTGATTCGAAATTTTCAACATTCACTCAAGGTTTTTTGAAATTTGGCGATTTGAAACTCTCGTATATTACATTCTACGCGATTATCGCCATTATTTTCGTTTGGGTGTTGTGGAATAAAACCCGCTTTGGAAAAAACATTTTCGCCATTGGCGGCAATCCAGAAGCGGCAAAAGTATCTGGTGTCAATGTGCCATTAAATCTGATTCTGGTATATGCCTTGTCTGGCGCATTCTATGCCTTTGGTGGCATGCTGGAAGCTGGCCGTATCGGCAGCGCGACCAATAACCTGGGCTTTATGTACGAACTGGATGCTATCGCCGCGTGTGTGGTCGGTGGCGTGTCCTTTACCGGTGGTGTGGGGACGGTTGCAGGCGTCGTCACTGGGGTGATCATTTTTACCGTCATCAACTATGGGTTGACCTACATCGGCGTGAATCCATATTGGCAATACATCATCAAGGGCAGCATTATTATTTTCGCCGTAGCGCTGGACTCATTGAAATATGCACGCAAGAAATAAGGTAATGCCAACGGGGTATTAATCTGAAGATCCCTGCGCAAGCGGGGATCCATTCTGGTGTAAGTACATTGATGGAACACATTGATGGAAAAGGGATTCCCATTTCGTGAATTACATCCATCATTTTTACGTTTTACCTTCCCAGCATGGCATGATAACCACGTTATCGGCGATGCTCACCGCTGATATAACCCATCGGTTGATCATGTCATCTACTGCTATAAGATAGAGGTTTTACCGATTTCCGTTGACGGAAACCTTCCTGTAAAGTGGACTTCCAGTGGTTAGCATCCTGGTTTGTAGGGAATACTGATGAAGAATCCCCGGTTCAACGCCTATCGCTTTCCCGTTTGATCATGTCCAGGCCATTCCCACGGATGAAGCAATAGCCTTTCAGAATCTGGCACTTGGCCCCGGTAAACGCCTGGATGCCGTCATCTCCGATCGCATCACCGCCAAAGCTCGCCTTGCTCACATGCCCCAGCTACGTATGGTGGCGGAGCTGTATGCCGAACCCAACTGGATCGCTATCGATAAAGGCGACCCTGCATGGAGTAAGACGCTGACCGATACCATTAACGCTCTGCGGGCAGACGGTACGCTGGAAAAAATATCCCGACACTGGTTCGGCGAAGATATTACCCGGATTACACCATGATGCCGCAGCCCTCTTCTCAGACGGAAAACCCTACCCCATCAGCACCAGTAACACCGCCACATATCGGCAATGTCGGATTTCGCCTGCGAACCGGCCTGACCTGGATATTGCTGCTGAGCCTGCTGTTATGGCTGTTTTCCAGCCTGAATATGGATGTCGGACTTATCCGGCAAAAATTGCCTTCACTGCTTGGCCTGCACCTCTCGCCGGATGGTTTCATCCAAGGCGCGGTACTGAGCATCGTCATCACCGTCATTTCCATGCTGTTTTGCACTCTTCTGGCCATTATTACCGCCACAGGACGTCTATCATCCAGCGCACTGGCATTTGGCTGCGCGACGTTTTACGTTTCCCTGTTTCGCGGCACGCCGTTGCTGGTACAGGTGTTGATTATTTACCTGGCGTTGCCACAAGTGGGCATCGTGATAGGGGCATTTGCTTCCGGTATCATTGCGTTATCGCTTAACTACGGTGCTTATCTGGCAGAAACCATCCGTAGTGGTGTGATTGCCGTTCCCCGTGGGCAAAAAGAAGCCGCTATGGCGCTGGGGCTGTCTCGCTGGATTACCGTCACACATGTCATCGCGCCACAGGCATTGCGTATTATCGTGCCCCAGGCCGGTTCACTGTTTATTTCAATGATTAAAGATTCTTCGTTGGTTTCCCTGATGGGATTATGGGAACTGAACTTTCTGGCTCAGTCGTATGGACGCAGTACCTATCACTATATGGAAATGCTGAGCACGGCGGCGGTTATCTATTGGTTGATGTCACTGGTACTGGAGCTGTTACAAGGAAAGCTTGAACGCCATTTTGGCCGTGGCTATCAGCATAATTCCTCCCAACAATAGTGCTTTTCATACTGTAATCAGATGATGTCAGCGCCTGATTTCGCTTGAAAAATATCTCACTGCCACTATCCGTCAGATTTAATTATTTACATAAATTTAGTCATCATGCTGATATATAAGTATTTTTATTCCCATCCTTTCTAGTTCTTTTTTACTTACGTTGCAAACAATAATAATTATTATTATCTTTCCCATCCTTATTATTATGGGAAACATTGATGCGCATCATCCTACTACTGATTTCATCACTGCTTTGTAGCACTCCGTCGCTGGCGAAAACCGTTACCGATATATTAGGTCGTCAGGTTGCTATTCCCGACAATCCACAACGTATTGTGCTGGGTGAAAGCCGGATGCTCTATACGCTGGCGCTGATAGAACCAGGAAATCCTGCCAAACATATAGTGGGATGGCCAAACGATATGGCACGCTACGATGCGCAAAGCTGGCAGCTCTATACAGAAAAATTCCCCGAAATAGCCAACATTCCTCGATTAGGTAATGGCAATCCCAATACCCTTAATGCCGAAATGCTATTACAGCTGAAACCTGATCTGGTCATTCTACCGCGGCTGGCAAAAGGTTCCGACAACGAACAGACACTGCAACAGGTACTGAATCAAGCCGGAATCCCCTTTATTTACGTCGATCTGCGCATCGATCTGCTCAACAACACCCTGCCCAGCATTCACCTGTTGGGAGAGGTGCTAAACCAACCAGAACGAGCGGCGGCGTTCAGCCGTTTTTATCAACAGCACATGGATAAAGTTCGTCAACGCATCAGCCAGTATCACGGCAAGAGAACCACCGTCATGCTGCATTTGCATCTTGGTCGCCGCAATACCTGTTGTACCACCGCGGTAGGCGGCAACCTTGGCGATCTGCTGCGGTTTGCCGGCGGAGACAATATCGCCAGTGGCATTATCACTACCGTTTATGGTCAGCTCAGTCCAGAGCAGGTTCTGGCAGCCAAACCCGACGTCTATATCGCCACTGGCATGGCCGGACCCGGAGGAAAAGGCAACTCAGGTCTGATGCTCGGGCCATTGGTTACCGCAAAACAGGCACAAACAAGCTTCAGTACATCGATCCAACGAGATCCATTGCTTTCGCAGCTTGATGCGGTGAAAAACGGCCGGGCCTGGAGCATGTGGCATAATTTTTACCTCAGCCCTTATCACGTCGTGATGGTAGAGATGTTCGCCAAAGCGCTCTATCCCGATCTATTTAACGATATCGATCCGCAGCTTACCTTAAAACAACTTTATCAGCAGTTCTTACCTATTGGTTTTTCAGGGAATTATTGGAGTCATCTACCACATGAATAAGCGATTATCGCGCGGAGGCTGGCCGCTATTGGCCGCGCTGCCTTTTTACACACTAGCCACACCACAGGGCGATACATTGGTCGTCACTAGTGAAATCGGCACCGATAAGCAGGCGGAAAGCGATTATCAACCACACAAAACGGTGACGGGAACCCGCACTGAGAGCCGTCTTCTGGATGTCCCGCAAGCGGTTAACGTCGTGCAGCAGCAGGTTTTGCAGGATCAGGCGGTGCGGAATATTGATGAGGCGCTATATAACGTCAGTGGCATCACTCAGGCCAATACATTGGGCGGTACGCAGGATGCTCTGATGAAACGCGGTTTTGGTGATAACCGCGACGGTTCTATTTTACGCGATGGTGTTCGCTCTATTCAGGCCCGTAATTTCACGCCTACCACCGAGCGGGTTGAGGTTCTAAAAGGACCAGCGTCAATGCTGTACGGCATGGGGGACCCCGGCGGGATGATCAATATCATCAGCAAAAAACCACAACTGGTGCAAAAAACACATGTAGAGGGCTGGGGCAGCAGCTTTAATGGCGGTGGCGGTCAGTTGGACGTTACCGGTCCGTTAGGCACTTCCGGCCTGGCGTACCGTATGCTGGTTGACCATGATGAAACGGACTATTGGCGTAATTTCGGCCGCAACCGTCAGACGACTATTGCTCCGTCGTTAATGTGGTATGGCGAGAATACCACGATACGTGTGGCCTATGAGCACATGGAATATCTGACCCCATTTGACCGTGGCACCGTTATCGACAGTCGCACCGGCAAGCCGGTCAATACCCCGCGAGAACGCCGTTTTGATGAAAGCTATAACGCGACCCGGGGTGATCAGGACACCATTACGTTTCAGGTAGATCGCACCCTCAACGACCGCTGGAAAAGTCGCATGACCTATTCTTACAGTCGTAATCGTTACAATGATAATCAGGCCCGCGCCACAAAATACAACGCCAATACCGGCATGTTAACCCGTCGTGCGGATTCCACTGCTAATGCCCGTAGTCAGGCACAAGTCGTACAGTTGACCCTGGACGGCGATATTGACTGGGGATCGGTGAACCATCAGTTGCTGTTTGGTGTCGATCACGAAGCAGATCGCACATACCGTGGCGATATGCTTCGCAGCACAGCGGTAGGTGGTTTTAACGTCTTTGACCCGGTGTATGGGCTATTACCGGCATCGACCACCGTCAGTGCTTCAGACAGCGACCAGCGTGAAAATATAGACAGCACAGGTGTGTTTATGCAGGATGCCATGCGCCTCAATGATCACTGGCTGTTGTTGGGTGGCGTGCGCTATGACAGTTTCGATGTCATGGCTGGGAAAGGCCGCCCATTTGTCACCAACACCGATAGTTCAGACAGCCGGCTGGTACCCCGTACCGGCGTTATTTATAACCTGACCTCTTATTCTTCGCTCTACGTCAGCTATAGCGAATCCTTCAAGCCCAACTCATCAACGTCCACACAAATTGGTGCACTGGCGCCAGAATACGGTAAATCTTACGAAATCGGTGCCAAACTGGATCTCCCCAATCGCATCACCGGGAATCTGGCCCTGTTTGATATCCAGAAGCGCAACGTCATGGTCAGTGAACTGGTGGACGGCGAAACTGTTACCCGTACCGCCGGTAAAGTCCGTTCTCAAGGGATTGAAGTGGATATGGCGGGGAAACTGACGAACTCGCTGAGTTTGATCGGTTCCTATGCTTACACCGATGCTCGCGTTACGTCCGATCCAGAAAATCAAGGCAATGAAATGACCAACGTGGCGCGCCACACCGCCTCACTGTTTCTGACGCAGGATTTCGGAACACTCGGTCTGCATGCCGGTGACAATCTGCGGGCCGGCATCGGTGCGCATTATGTCGGGCGTCGTCCCGGTGATGCCGCCAACAGTTTCTATCTGGATGCCTACACGGTTGCCGATGCCTTCGTGTCTTACAGCATGCCGGTAAAAGGGTACAAAGTGAAATGGCAACTTAACCTGAAAAACCTGTTTGATAAAACCTATTATCCGTCCAGTGGCAACAACCTGCGGATTGCCATCGGTGAACCCCGGGAAGTGGTATTGCGCGCCAGCGTCGATTTCTAAGCGGCAAAGCTGATTATTTAACCTGCATTATCAGGATAATGCAGGTTTGGGTTTGATGACAAAGCGCGTATAGCGGCAATAATGAGCTATTCATGCCGAGTAATGTCGGAATAGCGCCTTACCCCGTAACAACCGCAGCCCCAACCAACCTCCACACAGAGAAAGCAGCAGCGCACTGAGTGGCGGTAGTCCGACCCACAACCACAGATTTGGTTGCCACGGAAAATCAAAGACCTTGCGCTGCAATAACCACAACGCCATTTCAGCACCCAATGCCGCCGCGATACCAGATACCAGCCCCAATACAGCGAATTCGCACCACAACGTGGTGCGCAGCAGACGCAGCCCTGCGCCGAGAGTGCGATAGACCATCAGTTCCTGACGGCGCTGACGCATCCCCACCTGAATCTGAGCCAACAACAGCAGAACGCCGCAGAAAATCACCAGCACGACCATAATCTCCAGCGCCTGACTGACTTGCTGCAACACCTGCCCGACCTGTCGCAGAATCGTGCCAATATCCAGCACACTCAATGTCGGAAACCGTCGGTTCAGTTGCGTAATCAGATTGTCATTATCCTCATGATGAAAACTGGTCAGCCAGGATTGTGGCTGGTTATCCAGTACGCCGGGTGGAAAAATAAAGAAAAAATTGGGGCGCATACTTTCCCAGTCCACCTGACGGAAACTGGTGACTTTAGCGCTGAATGGCTGAGTGTCTCCGGTAAACGTCAGCGTATCACCCAGTTTGATACCCAACCGGTTTGCTACGCCCTGCTCCACAGAGACTTCACCCGGTTGTGATGTCCAACGCCCCGCCAGCAGTGGATTGTGATCCGGTAACACCGGTAGCCAGGTCAAATTCAACTCCCGGTTAACCGTTTCGCCCCCTGGCGCATCCTCACGGATCAGTTCAGTGGCCACTTTCCCGTTAATTTCCGTCAGACGGGCACGGACTATCGGATAAAAGATTCCCGGCGTCACCTGGTGTTGTTCAAGAAACGTTTTAACCGTCGGCACCTGTTCCGTCGTGATATTCAGCACAAAATAATTCGGGCTATCGGGCGGCAATTGCTGCTGCCAACGCGCCAACAAATCCCCACGCAGTAACAGTAACAGCGCCAACAGCATAAAAGAGAGGGAAAACGCGGCCAGTTGACTGGCCGTCGCCCACGGTTGCCGCAACAAACGATTGATAGCCAAACGCAACGCCAGCTGTTTTAGCGTTATGCGGCGTAGCAGCAACAGGCTACCCCAGCCAATGGCGGCCAGCAGCAGCGACAACACCGCCATCCCGCCCAGCAGAGACCATAACATCGAACTCCCACCGGAAATCAACACCAGCAGGCTGACAACAATGGCCGCCACCACGGGCAGGTAGTAGCGCAATGGCCACAGGTTAACCACAATATCCTGCCGCAGCACCCGCAATGGCGGGGTCGCCAATAACAGCCGATACGGGCGGAATCCCACCAACAGTGAAATTAGAACCAGCGTACCCAGTGCCCATCCCCACGGCCATAGTCCAGAAGGGGGTAACGTCGCAGGCAACACTGGTGCCAGCATTTTTACCAGCACCGCTTCAAAGAGCAGCCCCAGCAGACAGCCACCGATGGCGGACAGAGCAAGTACAGACAACCATTGCCCGATGATTAACCGCCGCAAAGCCTGGCGTCCGGCCCCCAGGGTTTTCAGGATCGCCACCAGATCATAACGACTGCGGCAATAATGGCTCATGGCGACGGCCACTGCGGCGATAGACAGCAGTAACGTCAGCAGCGCGGATAACAACAGGAATTGTTGGGAACGCTTTAAGGACTGGCTCAGTGCACCTGGCGAATCTTCCATGCCATACCAGCGTTGATCCGGCTTTAGTTGTGGCTGGATAAAATCACCCAATCGGCTGATTTGTTGCGGATTACCGGCAAACATGTAACGCCAGGTGATACGTCCGCCCGGCTGAACGGCACCGGTTTTTTCCACATCAGCCATATTCATCAGGATGCGGGGAGCCATCTGAAAGGGATTAAATCCCGCATCCGGTTCCTGAATCAGCTCCCCGGCAATACGCAACGAGGTATCACCCACATCCAGTGAGTCACCGACCTTAATATTCAGTAATGCCAGCAATCGTGGCGCGACCAATACCGAACCAGGTGTCACACGCAATTGTGGTGGCTTAGTCAGCAACTCACCGTACAACGGATAACGTTCATCAACGGCCTTGACCTGTGCCAGTTGTGCTGTATCTCCAGCGTAGGTCATAGTCATGAAAGAAATCTGTCGGCTGACGGTCAAGCCCTGCTGCCGAGCGTGCTGTAACCAGGATTCGTCCACCGGATGCGAAGCACGCAACACGCGATCACCGGCCAGGAAATCCCGGCTCTGCTGACTCAGCCCTTTCTCCATCCGATCGCTGATCATACCCAGCGCCAACACACAGGCGACCGCTAATGTCAGTGCCAGCCAGACAATCAGTAATGAAGGAGAACGACATTCACGCCAGAACCATCGCCAAATCATTCCGCCTCCCATAATTTTCCATCCAGCAGATGCAAGCGACGTTCACAACGTGCGGCCAGTTGTTCATCGTGGGTCACCAAGATCAAGGTGGTTGCATAGTCACGGTTGAGAGAAAACAGCAGATCGGCGATGCGTTCACCGGTTTTGCGATCCAGATTACCGGTCGGCTCATCGGCAAACAGCACGCCAGGACGGCCACTGAACGCTCTCGCCAACGCCACCCGTTGTTGTTCTCCGCCGGAAAGCTGAGCTGGCAGATGGTGCAGTCGGCCACCCAAGCCCAGTTGTTGCAGTAATTGTTCAGCTTGCTCACGACTCTGTCGGTCACTTTCCCCACGCAACAAGGCGGGCAATTGCACATTCTCCAGCGCATTCAGCGTCGGCACCAGCATAAAGGATTGAAACACAAATCCGACGTCTTTGGCGCGTAGTGCGGCGCGCCCTTCCTCGTCCAGTTGGTTCAGCGATTGCCCCATTAGCGAGACTTCACCTTCACTACCATCATCAAGTCCGGCCAGAATACCCAACAGGGTCGATTTACCGGAACCCGACTCACCAATCAAGGCAATCGTCTGCGCAGGTTTGACAACCAGCTCAACTCCGGTGAGGATTGAGAGCTGGTGTTCCCCTTGACCAACGTGTTTACCAAGATGATGAACTTCAAGAATGTTTTCCGCTGGCATTTTCTCGTCCTTTTGCTTCTGGTATTACTCAGTGTACGTGCTCTGGCGGCCAATACGCTATTAGTGCTGGGCGATAGCCTGAGTGCTGGCTATCGTATACCGGCCGCCACGGCCTGGCCCGCGTTGCTGAATCAAAAATGGCAAAACGCACCAGATGGTGTAAAAATTGTCAATGCCAGCATCAGCGGTGATACCGCTGCTCAGGGGCTGGCGCGACTGCCGGCATTACTACGGCAACACCAACCACGCTGGGTACTGATAGAGTTGGGTGGCAACGACGGCCTGCGTGGTTTTCCACCACAAAATCTGGAACAGGATCTGGCCCGGATTATTACACGGGTCAAAGAAGCGAAAATAGAGCCATTGCTGATGCAAATCCGCTTGCCAACCAACTACGGACGACGCTATACCGAATCGTTCAGCGCTGTTTATCCTCGTTTATCCAAACGGTTTACTATTCCTTTGCTGCCCTTTTTTATGGAGCAGGTTTACCTGAAACCGGAATGGATTCAGGAAGACGGTATTCATCCGACCCGCGATGCGCAGCCTTTTATCGCTGACTGGATGGCAAAACAGCTCAAACCATTAGTTAAACACGGCTCCTGATATTTAGGGCTTTTAGTTAGGTAAAGTTATGCAAAAAGCGGTTTTAATTACCGGCTGTTCCAGCGGCATCGGTCTGATTGCGGCGCAGTATCTGCAACAACGCGGTTATCGGGTGCTGGCTACCTGTCGGCGGTCAGAAGATGTTGTCCGGATGACTACGCTGGGCCTGGAAGGTATCGAACTCGATCTTGATGACCCAGACAGCGTGGAACGGGCGGCGGCCCAGGTGATAACCTTGACCGATAACCGGCTTTACGCGCTGTTCAATAACGCCGGTTATGGCTTATACGGACCGCTTAGCACCCTTTCACGCCAGCAGCTGGAACAACAGTTTTCCAGTAATCTGTTCGGCACCCATCAATTGACACAACTGTTGCTCCCCGCCATGCTGCCATACGGCGAAGGACGGATCATCCAGACCAGCTCGGTAATGGGATTGGTAGTCACGCCTGGCCGCGGTGCCTATGCTGCCAGCAAATATGCGCTGGAAGCCTGGTCTGATGCATTGCGTATGGAGTTGTATGGCAGCGGTCTTCACGTATCACTGATTGAACCCGGGCCACTGGCTACGCGTTTCACAGACAATGTCAGCCAGACTCAAACCGACAAACCGGTGACCAATCCCGGTATTGCCAGACGTTTTACCTTACCGCCAGAAGCCGTGCTACCCAAATTGCAGCATGCACTGGAAAGCTCACACCCCAAGTTACGTTATCCGGTGACGCTGATAGCCTATGCGCTTTCATGGTTACGGCGCTTGCTCCCCGGACGTGCACTGGATCACCTGTTACGCACCCGTTCCTGATACGGGCTTGAAATGGTGGCATTTGTCCCCCATAACTAATTGAAACGGATAAGAGAGAATTCCATGCCAGAACAACACGCCAACGTTATTGAAATTAACGAAACCAATCTGCATCAGGTGCTGGAACAATCCATGAATGCGCCGGTGCTGTTTTATTTCTGGTCTGCCCATAGCCAACACTGTCAGGAACTGGGGCTAGTGCTGGACAAACTGGCTCGCGAGTATACCGGCCAGTTTACACTGGCCAAAGTTGACTGTGATGCGGAACAACGCGTGGCCGCCCAGTTCGGGTTACGTGCCATCCCTACCCTATATTTATTTAAAGATGGTCAGCCGGTAGATGGTTTACAAGGACCGCAGCCAGAAGAGGCTATCCGCGAATTGCTGCTGCGCGTGCTGCCGAGAGAAGAAGATCTGAAAACGGCTGAAGCCCAACAATTGATTCAGGAAGGTAAACTGCCGGAAGCGATGCCGTTGCTGAAACACGCCTGGCAATTGGATCCAAAGCGCAGTGACATCGCGCTGCTACTGGCTGAAGTACAGATTCAGCTTAATCGAGCTGAAGACGCGGAAGCGGTGCTGGCCAAAATCCCGTTACAGGATCAGGATACCCGCTATCACGGTCTGGTGGCAAAAATAGAATTGATGAAACAGGCAGCAGATACGCCGGAAATTCAGCTGTTACAACAACAATTGGACGCTAATCCAGATAATGCGGAGTTGGTGGTGCAATTAGGGCTGCAACTGCATCAGGTCGGGCGCAACGAAGAAGCCCTGGAATTGCTGATGAATGTGCTGAAGAAAGATATGTCGGCCGCTGACGGTAGCGCACGTAAAACCCTGATGGACATCATGGCAGCATTAGGAACTGGGGATGCGCTGGCTGCCCGCTATCGCCGCCAACTGTACTCTATGCTGTACTAATCCCTGACGATAAAAACCCGCCGCAATGGCGGGTTCAGTATGCGAGCCGGGAGTGACACAAGATCAAGACCTGTCACCGACCTCCGGGCAAACACTGATACTGATTTACAGCGTCTCCAGTACCGTGATCCAACCGTGACCACCATATACCGACCAGCCATTTAACCATCGACGCATCATATTCATCGCCAGCATCGCTACCACTTCCTGATGGATTTTCAGACTATGGCGCTGAACAGTAAACTGAATGGTCTGGGCAAAAGTGCCGTCCGGCGTGTGTAACGCCAGTGACAATCGATCATCCTGTAACGCCCCTATATATAGTGCCAGTGGTGCGTTATGACGGGCAGCCAGTTGGCAGGTCTGCTCCGCCAGAAATGGCAGATCAGGCTGGCTTCTCATGGTCAATAACTCGCCTCCCGCCAACGGGACATTGGCTGACTGCAACTGCCAGTTGAGCAATCCCGCGGTAAACTGTTCACTGACTGCCACACACAGTTGACGCTCATCCAACCGGCGAGCCAACTGTGCCGGTAATCCTTCCGTCCCTTCAAAAACCATATTTTCACCGGCAACCTGACGCACCTGCTCCCATACGGTTTCCATCGCATGACGCTGCGACGCCGGCCCGGTCAGCTTCAGTTCAATAATCGGCATAGACGAGCGATAACCCAGCACCGATCCTTCAGGCAACAGCAAACCATCCAACTGGTTGGCAAGATCACTTTCAGACCGACCAAAAGTGGTTAAACGCAGACACAACGGCGCATCAGCCACCTCAAAACGCTGCCGCAGTCGCGGCATAATTTGTTGTTCTACCATCACTTTAAATTCAGATGGCACGCCCGGAGTAAAAAACATCAGACATTGATTTAGCGTCAGGGCAAAGCCACAAGCGGTTCCCACCGGATTATCCACCAGTTCGGCACTCGCCGGGATCTGTGCCTGCTTGCGGTTGCTGGGTGCCATGACCCGATTGCGTCCGGTAAAAAACGCTTCCATTCGGGCAATCCACTCTGGATGTTCGACCAGCGTTTCACCCGCGGCGGTAGCCGCAGCAAGTGAACTCAAATCATCACTGGTCGGCCCCAGTCCACCGTTGACAATCAGTACATCGGCAAACTGGCTCCGCTGGGTCAGCGCGGTGGCCAGCGCGTCAAGATCATCTCCTACCGTCATACGGCTCGACATCGGTAATCCCTGCTGGAACAAATAGTCAGCCAGCCATGCCGCGTTGGTATCCACAATCTGACCGTGCAGCACTTCATCACCCGTACACAGCATCTCAACCCTAAGCATTCGTTATTCCCCGTGATGGTTTTCAGTCACTTTAAAAAGTCACCGGTTCAAATACAACGCTTGTTTTAATTATTGATGAAAACACTAGGGAGAATCGTGCCCCGTTAAAAAACCACTGCTCTTCCGTTGGTTGACAGATACAAAAAAAGGGTGAGCAATTAACCCTCCCCTTTTTTTCGCAATCTTCGCTGTACTGCGTTAAAAACTCAGGCCCAGCCCCACATATGCAGTATCGGCAACTTTATTATCATTATCACTTTCACCCGACGCCATATTGATATAACGATAACCGACATCAACAGACAACGGACGGAATACCTGCCAACGCACCCCGGCTTTGGCTTCCACATAATGATCAACATGGCTGGAGAACGCATCCGGTGAATAATAACCCTCACCATAAAGCGAGAATGAACTGTTCAACGGTATCTGCAACCCACCGCCCAGCGCAACACCATAACCATCGTCAAAATGGTTCTGGTTCATATACACCCCTTTCGCTCCCACGGTCAAAGAGGCATTACTCAGACTAAATGTGTAACCTAGTCCCAGGCTGTAGGAGTCATTACTGTGATCGCTATTATGTCCCCAACCCACATTTCCGGACAGCCCAGGGACTGGCAGTCCAAACCCGGCGCTAGCTCCCACATAATCACTGCCGGCTTCTCCTGAAACACTGACGGCCTGAGCCGATGCTGTGGCAAGCAGCAGGCTCCCTGCACAGGCAATCACGAACTTTTTCATTATAAAAATCCTTAAAACAGTAGATTAAACGCACATAAAACGTGCCACGATAGCCTCGACGAGGCTATCTGAATTTATGGGCCATTGTCGCTCAGAGCGGCGTATTCGCCCACATGAATATACGCCTGCTCAGCCGCATGATGCTCGTTGCCGCTGCACCCAGGTTTTCACTTGCTGACGGGAAATTTTAATGCCGCCGGTTTTTAATTCCAGAGGTAGATGGTAGTAAGCTATCGGGCGTTGAAATCCGGCCAACTGTGGTGACAACCAATCACGCAGGCTTTCCAGCGCCACGTCTTCTGTCACTGCAACAACGGCTACTGGCCGATGGCCAAACTCCTCATCATCCACTGGCACCACACAAGCATATTCAACAGCGGGATGTCGCAACAGCACCGCTTCCACATCTTCAGGCTGGATTCCTTCTCCGGCACTAAAAAACTGATTATCCAACCGCCCGAGAATACGCCATTCAGCCTGTTCCTGACAGCCACGATCACGAGTATGAAACCAGCCATCATCATCAGTCAGCGGGATTAACCGACCATCTCGCCAGTATCCCGATGCCAGACTGCTGCCGCGCAGCAAAATTTCGTCATTGAGCAAGCGGACTTCCCGACCGGCCAGTACGCTCCCTACACCAGGACGCCCATCCGCACGCTTGGCACAAACAGTGGAAGCCAGCTCGGTCAGGCCATAACCACACCAGCAGCGAATCCCTTGAGCCTCGGCCTGCTGCGTCAGTAATTGTGGGATCATCGCACCGCCCAACAACACGTTTTTCAATGTTTGCGGTCTCTCGTTCTGCGACAACAGGCGCCACAGTTGGGTAGGCACCAGCGAAGCATGGGTACAATCCCACAATGCCACAGGTAATGGCCGGGAAGGTCGAACCACCAGCGTCGCACCAGCCACCAGCCAACGCCAGACAATGCCCTGACCGGAAACATGAAACAGCGGTAACGATAATAACCAGCGTTCTCCCGGCCCGAATGACATCAGTTGCAACACACCTTCCGCACTGGCCAGATGCGCAGCGTAGTGATGTACCGCCGCTTTGGGCATGCCACTCGATCCAGACGTTAGCGTCATCGTGGCAAATCGCTGCGATTGCCACTCCAGCCTGGATGGCGGTCTGAGTACTACTGACGTTGTTAAGTGGAGTCGCCTGATACCAACAGGCCAGGATTGATTTTTCAGGCAAAGCGCAAAATCAATATTCAGCGCGATCAACAGTTCATCGGTCAAGACATTAGGCAGTTGTGGATTGAGCGGCAACAATCGCGCTCCGCATTGCAGCAGGGCCAGATAACACAACAGCATCTCACTGCTGTTTTTTCCTCGCAGCGCCACACCACAGCCAGGGACAACGCCCTGCTGCACAAAATTAGCTGAGAGATCATCAAGATACCCGGCCAGCTGCTGCCAGCTCCAGTCCGTATCCTCAACGATCAACGCCGTCGCTTGTGGACAGCGACTGGCCCATACGTGCCAGGGCCAGTCGTTCAAGATTGCCATACCACGTCCAGTTGACCGACATCCAGTAACGGCAACGCACTATCAGGCCAACGGCGGACAATCTGCGCCTGCATCAGATCCAGTGTGTCGAGCCCCGGTATGGTCAATGGCGTTAGCCACCCTGCCAGGCGCGCCAGTTGTGTCAATCCCAGACTAGATTCAATACTGGAACTGATGACCGCCGTTAATCCTGCCTGATGGGCCTGATGTACCAATTGCTGGCAGCGAGCGATACTGCCGATCAAGGTTGGCTTAATAATAATGGCGCTAACGCCCGGTTCAGCTTCCACTTGAAAGTCCGCCTCGCGCACGCTTTCATCCCAGGCAATATTGATCCCGGTTGTCAGCGCAAAATCACGAGACTCCTCACGGGTTTTGCAAGGCTCTTCCAGAAACGCAATCCGTGAACGCAGTTCTGGAGCGACATAACGGGCAAAGCCATCAGCCTTGATCCGTGTCCAACTACGGTTAGCATCCAAACGCAACGAGAGATCAGGCAACGCCTCCAGCAATACGCTGACCACCATGCCGTCACGTACCGCTTCATACAATCCGACTTTGACCTTGGCCACTTTGTCGCCTGGCAACCCTTGCAACATGGCAAACAACTCGTCTGGATCGCCGCTGCACAGCGGCACTTTACGGTAGTCCGCCTCAATGGGTAACTGCTGCGACAACTCCGCCAACGCACAGCTCAGTCCGAAAGCGACAGACGGCGGTAACGAGTCAGACACCCTGTCACCGGCCAGCCACCGCGGTAATTGCTCAAGAACTGCTGTTTCCGCTTCGGCCAGCGTTTCGATACTGAACTGCGGCAGAGGCGCAATTTCACCCCAGCCCTGCTGTCCATTCTGTTGCAGGCAGACAATTAATCCGTCACGGGTTTTCAGACGCTGGTTACGCAGCACGACGCCGGCATCCATCGGCACGCTGTAACGATAGAGAGTTACCTTACGCATTATGGATTCCGCCGGAATTTGCTGAAGTCAGGCTGCCGTTTTTCATTAAAGGCGTTACGACCTTCCTGTCCTTCATCCGTCATATAGAACAGCATGGTGGCGTTACCCGCCAATTCTTGTAATCCGGCCTGACCATCACAGTCCGCATTCAATGCCGCTTTCAGGCAACGCAACGCCATTGGGCTGTTTTGCAGCATTTCACGACACCAGCGCACGGTCTCTTTTTCCAGCTCAGCCAACGGAACCACTGTATTGACCAACCCCATGTCCAGCGCTTGCTGCGCATCATACTGACGGCACAGAAACCAGATTTCACGGGCCTTTTTCTGACCGACGATGCGCGCCATGTACGATGCTCCCCATCCACCATCAAACGATCCCACTCGCGGACCAGTCTGGCCGAAAATGGCATTTTCAGCCGCAATGGTCAGGTCACACATCATATGCAGCACATGCCCGCCACCGATGGAGTAACCGGCGACCATTGCCACCACGGGTTTTGGGCAGGTTCGAATCTGGCGTTGAAAATCCAGCACATTCAGATGGTGAACACCGCTGTCATCCTGATAACCACCGTAGTCGCCACGGACTTTCTGATCGCCACCAGAACAAAACGCTTTATCCCCGGCGCCCGTCAGAATAACAGTGCCAATGCCGTCGTCATAACGGGCGTTTTCCAGCGCCTGCATCATCTCTTTCACTGTTTGTGGACGGAAAGCGTTACGTACCTGAGGGCGATTAATAGTGATTTTAGCGATACCATCAACCGATTTGTGATAAAGAATATCGACAAAATCACCGCTGCAATCATGCCATTCTACCGGGGCATAAAGCAGTTCTTCACTGGGATACAGCATAGTCATTGTTCCTTAGAGGGATGCGAAATAAACCAACGAATCCGTGCGGCATAGTCCGCCGGATTCGCCTGATGAGCGTTATGACCGGCATTGGCCACGCTCAAGAGCGGTAATTGATATTGTGCTGCCAACGCCTGAAATTTGTTATCATTGTCGCCACACAGGTAGCCAAACGGCACGCGAAGCTGGCGCAGTTTATCCACCAGCCACGGCTGGCGGGACAACGAAGTTGCCTCCATCATACTCGCCACAGCGGGGCCATGGTTGTGGCTGCGCCGTTCAGTCAGCGCGTCACGCTGCATTTTGTTCAGATCGGCAAATACCGGCTGCATGTACCAGTCCGGTAATACCTGCTGCAACGGCTCGGTGCGAAAACGCGCCGCCCAGTGTGCATCATGCTGTTGCCGTGCTTCCCGCTGCGCGACATCGGCCAGACCGGGATGCCCGCCCTCCACCAGTAATCCACGTAGCCCGGGGTCATCACGCTGGCATGCGTGATACATGGCGAGACGGCCACCCAACGAATACCCCAGCAGCCAATAATCCGTCACCGATTGCTGAACCAACAGGTCTTGCAACTGTTGGCTAGCCGTAGCAAAACTGTCCGCCGCGACCCATCGAGACGCACCGTGACCGGGAAGATCCACCAGTAACACCGGACGATCCTGCAAAAATGGCAGTAGCGCTTGCCAATCTTCACCGCTGCCAAGCAACCCATGCAGGAACACCAGCCATGGTTGCCCTGGCTGCGCCGCTCCGATTTTCTGGCAATGTATTACCATGATGCCACCTCGGAAAGCAGCTGGTTCAACGTTTCAGCCCCCGCTTTCGGCGTTACCACCACCTCCAACAGGGTAGTGTCGCACTGTTGCCAACCTTGCGTGACCGCGTCTTCTACCTGTTGCCAGTTCTCCGCTCGTACATAACGCAAGCCAAACATCGCCGCCGCATGGCTGAACTCCACCTGCTGCGGCATACAGTAAAACATTTCCCGTTGTTCTGGCGGTGTTGGTAGCAGAGAAAATATCTGCCCACCGTTATTGTTAACCACAATGAGCACCAAGGGTGCTGGCACCTGACGCAATAACGCCAGCGCATTGAGATCATAAAGCGCCGACAGATCGCCAATGATACCCAGTGTCGGACGACCATTTGCCCGCTGCACACCAGCCAGCGTAGAAATCAGACCGTCAATACCGCTAGCCCCACGGTTACTGTAAACCGAATATCCAGCCGGCAATTGCGCCAAAGCATCCACCAGACGCACAGTCAGGCTGTTACCCACAAAAAATTGCCCATCTGTAGGCAGCAATTCGGGAACACGATGCGCCAGTTGCGCCTCACCAAAACCGAAAGTCAGTCGAGAAACCACCTGCTGATGTACTCGCCCGACACAGTCGTCGAGTGCTTTCGCCCAGGGAGCCTGAGCGGAAGAAGGATGGGCCGTCAGCCAGACACCGATATCAGCCACCAGTCGCCGCCCACGATGTTGGGCCGGGTCAAGACGCCCCGATAATGGATCAACCAGCCAGTATTCCAGCGGCTGGCTCGCTGCCTGCCATTGCAATAACCGTTTTCCGGTCAGGCTACCACCAAACTGCACGACCAGTTCGGCCTGTTGCAAAATCGCAGCCTGCGGGTGTGCCAACCATAAATCTGCGCATGGCAACGGCTGTCCGCTTTGTGAGAGAACATCGCCAATCAGTGGCCAACCAAGCTGTTGTGCCCAATGGGCAATTTTTTCACCCTGCTCTGCCGGCACTCGCCCAACGATGACCACACCGCGTTTCTTCTGCCATGACAGCCAGTCCGGCTGCATAATACACCCGGCCGGCGCAGTATCCGCCCGCAGCCAGGGGGAACCATCCCGCCACCAGTCTCCCAGCGTTTGCAGCCAATCCTGGTAAATATCCGGGTCATCAGCACCATAGAGTGGTTCGGCAAATGGACAATTGATATGCACAGCGCCATAAGAAAGTGATGTCAGGGCGTTATCAACGGCAGATACCAGCCAACAGGCAGAAATATCGGGTGTCGGACGGGGCAGGCTCAGTGTTTGCTGCGGATGTGAAGCAAACATGCCTGCTTGACGAATAGCCTGATTTGCCCCGCAGTCAATTAGCTCTGGCGGACGATCGGCGGTCAATACGACCAATCGTTCACCGGTCAACCCCGCCTCTATCACTGCCGGATAAAGGTTGGCGGCTGCCGTACCCGACGTCACAACGATCGCGACGGGTTCACGTCCTGCCTTCGCCAGCCCTAACGCCAGATGTCCCAATCCACGCTCATCAAAATGCGTATGGCAAATCAACGCCGGATGATTGGCGGCGACAAGCGTCAATGGCGTAGATCGAGAGCCAGGTGCGATGCAGACATGGTGTACACCGTGACGGGTCAGCGCTTCGAACAACACTGAAGCCCAGCGGTGGTTAAATACATTTGTGGACATGATCGTCTCAACAACTCTGGTTGCGGGTTGTAGTCATAATTATATTTTTTCTGTACCATCGACTTTGATATAAACCAGCAACTGGCACAACGAACATAAAACAAAACTATGACATATCACCGTCTAATAGCGATTTAAGTCCAGCGGCCTTGTTTTCCAGCTCCTGCCACTCTTGTTGTGGATCAGAACCAGCCACAATACCGGCACCGGCATACAGCGTTAGTATATTTTCCGCGATATCTGCCGAGCGTAGCGCCACACAAAACTCCGACTGCTGACGGGAAAGATAACCGGCAGATCCAGCGTACCAACGACGGTCAAACGGCTCATGCTGCGCCAAGAATTGTCGGGCTGCTACTCGCGGTAATCCTGCCACCGCCGCAGTGGGCTGTAGCAGGTGGAGGCAGACACGGTCCGAAGCTTCACGCAATGTTACCTGAATGGACCGTCGCAGATGCTGAACTTTGCGCAAACGAACAACCTCAGGTCGCATTACATCCAGCGTCAGTGCCGACTGACGCAAGCGCTGGCAGATATCGTCCACCACCAGCATGTTTTCACACTGGTTTTTCACATCATTCATCAACCAGTCGGCCAGTTCTGCCGCGCGCCTGTCGTCCCGATCACTGGCTACGGTCCCAGCAAGGGCTTCTGTTTCCAGTTGATTTATCTGACGGAGATACAAACGTTCGGGGCTGGACCCCAGAAAAGCCTGATGGGCATCAAACGCCAGCATAAAGTGATAACAGCGATGATTGACTGCACGACTGGCGGCCATAAACGTTGTCGCCCGCAACGGCGTATCCAGCGTCAGGGTGGTCGCCCGAGCAGGAACTACCTTTTCCATTTTGCCAGCGTTAATGTCTTCCAGCGCGTGGTGCAACATATCGATCCACTGCTGGCGATCAGGTTGGTGCTGCGTGTGCTTAATTACCGCATATAGCGGCGGTAGGACGTGTAATGGGACAAGCTGGCGCATAAACGCCAGAGCCTGATGCGCATCATCCTGCAACGATGTGTCACTGAACAGGTTAACGCACACCTGCAACAGATTACCCTGTCGCAATAGCGCAATACGTGGCAAGAACAGGTAGCTCGCTATCTGCTCTCCGTCCTGCTGCTGTTGCCCGAAAGCATTCAACCCCCAGATACGAACACGGTTATCAGCCGTATGCTGCTGCAAAAACGTTTCTGCTTCTCCAATATTATTGAAGTTACAGGCCTGGCCACACACGGCGGCGTCTTCATCATCCTGACGGTGCTGCCAGTAAAATTGGGGGTACAAGGGCTGTGACGCCAACCATGCCAGTGATAAGGAGGTTTCAGTCAGCGTCATCGACAATGTAATGGGCCGAAAGCCGGCTTTCTTTGGCAATGGTTTACTTAATTCTTTCTGCATGCGTTGCAACAAGCCTGAAAGTTGCTTCACGTTAACCCCAGCATCCTAACTGAAAGGATGGAATTATACGGGCCGTCTCGTAGAAACGAAATGCCACATAAGTACGATCCCGCATCAATCGCAAAATCCACTATCTCAGATAATAAAAAATGGCCGAGTGAGGTCCAAAAATGGAAAAAATAATCAAAGGCGACCAACGCATTCGCAACTCGAAGTATAACGGGTGCGTACTTAATAGATTTTAAGTTACAGATATGAGTAATCTCGTGGATGACACGGCAATAAATACGGCGTTTAATCGGGAATAGCGCCCGCCAGATAAAGCACTAAAAAGTGTAATCTCTAGCCATCTCAACGTTTATCATTTAAAAGTTGAGATACATACTCTATTTTTAAACACATAAAATAACATTTATTTACAACCTGATACGACAAATGCGTGACCAATAGGAAAAAATCATTAAAGATAAGTATAATCAATAAATTACAACCATAACCTTTCATTAAAAATAATAATTATAATTTTTTCATATTTAAATATGAGATATTTCAGCATAATTGCCTATTCATACACAAATGTCATGAATGAAACACATTCTGTCGATATATAATATCATTTCGCATTAAGTGATAAAAAAGTAGAAAATGAACTCTTTACACTAATCACCCTTCATCATCTTCATTCCTCTATTAAGAATATTTTCTTTTCTATTGCCGGTTCGTCCGGCATTTTTTATAGTTCGATAGAACCTGCTATACCCCAAATAATTCGAGTTGCAGGAAGGCGGAAAGAGAGTGAATCCCGAGGAGCTTACTCAGGTAAGTGATTCGGGTGAACGAACGCCGCCAACACACCTGCAACTTGAAGTATGGCGGGTATATACCCAATAGATTTCGAGTTGCAGAAAGACGTCAAGTGAAGGAATCCCGATGTGCCCACTCAGGTAAGTGATTCAGGTAACAAATCTGTCAAGAGCAGATTTGAACCCTGTTTATAGCGGCGCCCAAAGGGTGGGGTCAGCTCATGGGCACGTCATTGGACGCCGCCAACGCACCTGCAACTTGAAAGATGACGGATATATCACTGTGTTTAACGCCCATATTCCTCATTTCGCAATCTCGCAGAGAAAAACGCTTCCCTTCGCGATAAAATGATTCACTTATGGTAAAAGTAAGCGCTTATTTGTGCTTTTCTGACTCATGTTTTTTCTGGCGGTATCCATCAGGCTATGAGTACAACATTAGACCCCAAAACGACCAACGAACAACCGTCGCTTTCTGGCAGACCCGAGCAGATGGCAACACGCCTCGTCTTCTTCATTACAGGTATCACCATTTCTGCCTGGGCACCACTAATACCGTTCGCAAAGGCGCGACTCGGCATCAACGATGCGTCACTCGGCGCATTGTTATTAACGCTTGGTGTCGGATCATTACTCGCGATGTTACTGGCTGGATTCCTTACCAGCCGTTTTAGCTGTCGTCGTGTCATTCAGATAGCCACAATCTGCACATGTCTGATACTCCCTGCGCTGACCCAAGCCGATACCATACTGGAAATGGCGGTGGTTCTGTTTCTATTTGGTTTTGCGCTTGGCCTTATTGATGTTTCCATCAACATTCAGGCGGTAGTGGTGGAACAGGTCAGCGGCCACGCCATGATGTCGGGGTTTCATGGTTTTTACAGCGTGGGAGGAATTGCTGGCGCCGGGGGGCTGAGCGCCTGTCTTTGGCTGGGGCTGTCACCGTTCTTCGCTACATTAGTGGTGGTGACGCTCACTCTGCTGTTATTGCTTGGGTCACAACGTCACCTGCTCCGGTCAAAAAGCACACAAAACAAGGGGCCATTATTGGTATGTCCTCGTGGTCGGGTACTGATTATAGGCATACTTTGCTTCATAATGTTTCTGACCGAAGGCGCCATTCTGGACTGGGGGGCACTTTATCTGACTACTGCTCGTGGTTTTGACAATAGCTGGGCGGGTACCGGTTATGTGGCTTTTTCCATTACCATGACGGTGGGAAGACTTAACGGTGACCGAATCGTTAATGCGTTAGGGCGTTACGCCGTCGTCGCAGGAGGTAGTCTGTGTGCCGCTTTGGGTCTACTGTTGAGCATCAGCATTAACCATCCGGCAACGACCATTATCGGATTTATGATGGTCGGCATTGGCGCGTCTAATGTAGTCCCCATTCTTTTCACTGCTGCTGGTAACCAGAAAACCATGTCCACCAATATGGCAATCGCGTCTATCTCCATCCTCGGCTATATCGGTATTCTGGCCGGTCCAACACTGCTGGGATTCATTTCACAATGGAGCAACCTATCACTGGCACTGGGTGTTGTCATACTGTTGCTATTGATTGTCAGCGCAAGCGCACGCACCGTGACCCGTCCATCAGGAGCCTGATTTAATGCCCGCCATCATCATTCGTTACTTCGCCCTGTTCATTATGCTGTTACTCCTGATAACCGGGGTGTTTAGCTATAGCTATATCAATAGTTGGATGACGGAGAAAAAATACGATTTGACTGATATTGCAGAAGATATGCAAAAGCGTATCGATGCTTATCGATTCTATACCGACCAAATATACAAAAACCTGATCAACGATCCTGTCACCGCTACAGATAACGGTAATATCAATCTCATCACGCTGGTGCCGAATGTATTTTATGCAGAAAAAAGCGGCCAGAAAACAGATGCGCTGATCTTCGGGCAACATGACCAGGCGACCCTGAATTCAATGCGCAAAATGTCGCAGTACCTGGACATTTTGTGGGGTGCCACAACGGATGTGTATTCACTGTATTATCTGAACGGTGCGGATAATAGCCTGACGATGATCTCCACCCAACCATTGAAAGATATCTCTTCACAATTTCGCGGCAACTATATTTCCTCAATGGTGGAAGCCCGTAAAGCCGAGATGCTACAGCAGGCCAATGCGCTGGACGAACGCGAAAGCTTCTCTCCGCTACGTAAGCTAATCTTTTACAAAGATTATTATTTTACGCTGCGCACAACATTCAATCAGCCTGGACATCTGGCCACCGTGATCGCATTCGATCTGTCGATCAATGATCTGATTCCCCGGGATATGTCCAGCGAAGGGTTCATACTGCGCCAGCAGACACCCCCAACCAATATTGAATCGACAACAGAGAATGAAATCCCCACCGATGTCACGCTGGATGGCAGGACACTGGAAGTTTCTGCGCAGCTAATGAATGCCCCGATCAAAATCATCTACATGATTCCGCTGGGTCGTCTGGTTACCAACATGTTAAGCGCCAATATCTGGTTGATATTGCTTAATCTGGCTCTACTGGTCATTGCCCTGATGGGGTTCTATGCCTTCCGTCGTCACTATACTCGTCCCCAGGAAGATCTGTCGTATCGTCTTAAAAAACAACAAAGAATGTATACGGAAATTATCAGTCAGGTTCCCATCGGGGTATTGGTTTACGATTTCGGTAGTAACAAGGTAGTAGTTTCCAACTCGCTGGCGGAACGGCTCTCCCCTCATTTGAGCCTGAAGAAAATTGCAACACTGGCGGAGGAACATCAGGGAGTCATTCAAGTGACTGTCAATAACGAGATGTATGAAGTCCGCCTGTTCCACAGCCAGGAAGCACCTGATTATTACCTGTTCCTGCTGCGTGAGCAGGACCAGGAAATTCTGGTGAATAAAAAGCTACAGTTGGCACAACGGGAGCTTGATAAGAATATTGAGGTACGTAGCTGTCTATTTCGCAATTTAGGTCAGGAATTCAACCAACCTTTGTCATCAATATATGATCTTGCGCTTTCACTACAGAAAACCGATTATCAACCAGAACAACAACAAGTTATTCGGCAATTAATTGCCGAAGCGGCCCACGCCGTCAGACTGATGGAAAATATTTCACTACAAGCGCACCTAGAGACAGAAGAATGGGCTTCGGCACATGACACTTTCTCACTATTGACACTGATGGACAATCTGCTGCTGGAATCACTACCGCATATTCACCAGAAAGGATTGATGTTGTTTAACCATTATAATCTCGACATGCGTCAGACTTATTGTGGTGACAGCGAACTGTTAAAGAAAATGCTGTCATTATTGCTGGATTACTCCATCACTAATACAGATTATGGCAAGATTACTGTTTCCCTGACACAGGCAGACGATGCACCTGAACAGCTGATTATCCAGATCAGCGACACAGGCACTGAAATTTCTGACGTCATCCAGGATAATCTGCGTCACCCCTTTTCTACCCTGCCACTGGCAGATCGATTCAATCAAAATTCCGGACTAACCCTATTTTTGTGCAACCAGCTTTGTAACAAACTGGGGGGACAGTTACAAATTAACAGTAAGTCAGGGCTGGGAACACATTATATTCTGACGTTAATACTGGAACCGGAAGCTCTGCCTGTCGACGACGACGACGAAAAATTGCTGGATGGTATTACCGTATTACTCGATATCACTGCGATTGAAGTGCAACACATTGTCAATCGCATGGTCAGTAGTTGGGGGGGCAATTGTGTTATTTACGATGAACGATTGACGACACAAGAGGCCGCGCTGACGATTACGGATGATATGGAAAAATTGACCGATTACACCATTCTGGTTACCAGTGACGACACACAACTGGTGCCGATAGGTCATCATCGGTTGCGTACCAATTACAATATCAGCCAGCTTATGCTCGATGCCATGCTGAAACTGATTGAGCAGCAGTTGGAGACTTCTTCTGAAGATACCGTGTCAGAAAACGCTGATGATATCAGTCTCTACGTCCGTCAGATCAAAAACAGTGACTATTACTCACTGTTTGTAGAGACAGTACCGGAGGATTTAAAGAGACTGTATACTGAAACAGAAAACGGCGATTTTTTGTCACTGGCGCAGACCGCACATCGGCTTAAAGGCGTATTCGCCATGTTGAATCTGCACCCTGGCAAGCAATTATGTGAAGAGCTGGAGAAACTTATTACCTCACAGGATAGTGTACAGATTGAAAATAACCTTCAACGAATTGAACGTTTTGTCAGTGCATTACTACAGCAGGGGTAACTAACAACATGAGTAATAAACAATGAGTAACCTAAACGTAATTATTGCAGACGACCATCCTATTGTCATTTTTGGCATCAGAAAGTCGCTTGAGCAAATTGAATGGATAAATATCGTGGGTGAATTTGAGGAATCCACAACACTGGTCAATAATCTGCCTAAACTGGATGCCGACGTTTTAATTACTGATTTATCCATGCCTGGTGATAAATATGGCGATGGTATTACTTTAATCAAATATATCAAACGACATTTTCCACAGCTCTCCATTATCGTTCTTACCATGAATAACAATCCAGCCATTCTCAGTGCGGTACTGGAGTTGGATATTGAAGGTATTGTGTTAAAGCAAGGTGCGCCAACAGACCTTCCCAAAGCGCTGGCTGCCTTGCAAAAAGGCAAAAAATTCACACCAGAAAGCGTCACCAAAGTGCTGGAGAAAATCAGTGCCAGTGGTTATGGCGACAAGCGACTGTCCCCCAAAGAGAGTGAAGTGCTACGCCTGTTTGCCGAAGGTTTACTGGTGACAGAAATCGCCAAGAAACTGAACCGTAGTATCAAGACTATCAGTAGCCAGAAAAAATCAGCAATGACCAAGTTGGGTGTCGATAATGATATCGCCTTGCTGAATTATCTGTCTTCCGTCAGCGTTACCTCTGACAAAGAATAAACACACCGGGCGTGGTGAATACTTGTTTGCCATTCCCGGCCACGTTAGCCAGAGTCAAGAGGCGGACGATTCCTGTTTTTGTCGCACCAGATTACTGTAGTAGGACAGCGTTTTTTGCAAGGTATCCAACGTCACTGGCTTAGACAGACAGTTGTCCATACCAGCCTGTAAACAGCGTTGCCGCTCTTCTGCCAGGGCATTGGCAGTGACGCCAATCACGGGGAAAGTTTGTTGCATCTCCCTCAGGCACTGAGTCAATTTATAGCCATCCATATTCGGCATATTGACGTCAGTCAGCACGATATCAACACTGTTCTTCTTCAACCGCTCTAATGCATCAATTCCGTCATTGGCAGTAATAACCTGATACCCCAACGACACCAGTTGATCTGCCAGCAGACGCCGGTTAATCGGGTGATCATCCACAACCAGAATATTGATGTACTCATTTTCACTGTGGCTGTAACTGTCCACTTCCGGCGTTGTCACCGATGCCGGAAGTTCTGCCACCACGCGATAGATCCGCCGCAATAATAACGGCAAATCCTGCGGTGCAGAGGTACTGTACACCCAACAATCCGGACTGACTTGCTGCGCAGAACCGATATGTGAACCGCTAATCATGACCCAGGCACGCATGCTTATAGGCGTTGTTAACAGATAATCGGCGATCACTACATCGTCTGCACCGGTCTTCTGCCCTTCATGACGTCGAGCATCCAACCCATGAGCCTGCAAGAGATCCAGTAAATAGCCCTCCAGACGTACATTACGAACCAACAACCAGCATTTTTTCCCCAGTAAACTGGCGTCAATCACCGAATGAACATAATTAGCCTGATAAAGAGGAATGCGAATGCCAAATTGGCTTCCGATACCAGATTCAGATTCAATCATGATATCACCATCCATAAGGCTGACCAGCTTCTCACAAATCGCCAACCCCAGTCCGGTTCCCTGAAAATGACGCTGGACACCTGTTCCAGCCTGAAAGAAAGGATCAAACAACTTCATCACTTCCCGGGTATTAATACCGACGCCAGTATCCCGGATCAGAAACTCAAGATAACCATCCCGACAACCCACCTGAAACACAATACAGCCTGTATCAGTGAATTTAATGGCATTACTGATCAAGTTAGACAATACCTGCTGTAAACGGACCGGATCACCAGAAAGATTCAGCGGTACTCGGGGATCAATAAAGCAGTACAGCGTCAACCGTTTCTTCACAACCAACGGTAGATAATTGCCCACAATATGACTGATGACTTCACGAGGGGAAAACTCACAGGGCTCTATTTTCAGTTGTTCAGACTCTATCTTGGAAAAGTCGAGAATATCGCTGATGATTTTCAGCAGTAGCTCAGAAGAGTTATGCATGGCGGAAACCAGACGGTTTGCATCTTTAGGCAACGTCTTGGTTTGTATCAAATCAAGATTACCGATAATACCATAGAGCGGTGTTCGCAACTCATGACTAACCGTCGCCAGAAACATGGATTTAGACTGACTAGCCTGCTCCGCCGCATTTGCCATTTCCTGCAATGACTCCTCCATACGGACACGCGCACTCACATCCAGCAACACACAGATGGCGACATTCTCATTACGATAGCGCGAATGGACAAAGCTAATTTGCAGATGATGCTGGCGTCCAGTCAGTACATCGACTGACTTCGATTGCTGTTCACAAATAATATGGGTGATCCGTAAACGATCTTCATAACTCAACAGATTAAGATAATTATGGGCCAGTTCATTACTGAGAATATTAGTGCCGTCACTAAGGCGTAGAATGCAGATACCCACAGGGGCAGAAGCTACAATTTTACGATTGAACTGTTCATTTTCTTCCAGTTGAAATGCATTCTTCTCTGCTGGTCGGAATATCTTGCGCTCAAAGAGTCGCGTCATCAAAAACAGGAGAACAGCCACTAGTAAATTCAGCACCACAGTTTTAATTATCAACGAATTGAGCGCACTTAGTAGCACATCCAGCGGCAGCGAATACACAACATTTAATGTGGTTGGCAACAACACCTTTTTCAGAATCAGCTCGTTGTACCCATCGACATAACCAAAATAGTTAATCGCCTCAGGGTAATGGCTGATACTTGCACTATTACGATTCATATCGCTGAACTGCAACAGCGTCTTATTATTTTTATCCAGCAATTTCACGCCAATCGGTAAATCACCGCCCATCAGAAAATCATCCAGACGAATGGTTTGCTCTATCCCCATTATCGTGATGAGCCGGTTATTGTCATAAATTGGCGTTAAGGCATAGAAATAACCCACATCTGATGTAGGACCAGGAGTAACCCAGAAAACACTATCGTTCCGACGGCCTAATAATTGCTCATTTTTCTCATTCAGAAAGTGGTCCTGCACATTCTTCATCAGACTTTCACTATCCAAAGACTGGTTGCGGATCCCAAAATCCACCATGCACTGTTGATTGCTATCGACAAAAAAGATTCTGTTGAGATCGTAAACCGAAGAAAAATCCTCATGCCACTGTTCAAAAAAAGTCACCAGTGGTGTCAACTGCGCAGGATTTTTAGCATATATCGCCGAGCAATTTTGCCCCGAAGCAAGGGAATACACCGAAAACAATGATGATTTGGCAGGCACAGGCTGATCATGCTCTGCCGCAAAAAGAGTGTTTAACCGTTGGGTAGCCATGTATTTCAATTCACGCGCAATATCGGTGGCATGACGTATATACCCTTGCGACTGATCAAAGTTCAGGTTGAAGATCTGACGCAGTTGCGACTCTTTATCATTCATCACCTTACTGACATAAAATACCGATATCAGTGCACCAAGGAGCCACAGCATAATAGCCAGTACCCGGAACATATAGCGGGATACTTTGAGCGTAGTTTGAAATGAAGCTATAAATTTCAAAGGAATACCGTAAGGTTGTGGAATTATCACCAATAGGTAAAATCTGCGAATACACTACCGACACCGCATAAAAAAAGCCAGCGTATCACTCGCTGGCTCTGGGTTACTCTGGACAAGTATCTGGGTTATTCATCATCTTCAGGAATGTCGTCATCGTTATCGATGTCATCGACATTACCCTCATCTTCAGGCACTTCACCCTCAACGGCCACAACACCGTCCAGTTCTTCGTCTTCTACAGGTTCAGCAACTCGCTGCAAGCCAACGACATTTTCATCGTCCGCCGTGCGAATCAGCGTAACCCCTTGTGTATTACGGCCAACAATGCTGACTTCGGATACACGGGTGCGTACTAATGTGCCGGCATCGGTAATCATCATTATCTGATCAGCCGCATCAACCTGCACCGCACCAACAACCTTGCCATTGCGGTCGCTCACCTTGATTGAAATCACACCCTTGGTAGCACGGGATTTCACTGGATATTCGATGACCGCAGTACGCTTGCCAAAACCATTCTGCGTTACCGTCAGAATATCGCCTTCACCTCGAGGAATAATCAGGGAAACCACCCGATCTTCACCCTGCAAGTTGATACCTCTCACGCCTGTCGCTGTCCGGCCCATGCAACGTACTGCGCCTTCGGAGAAGCGAACCACTTTACCGGCAGCAGAGAACAACATCACTTCATCGCTACCATCGGTGAGATCAACCCCGATCAGCTCATCACCGTCATTCAGATTCACAGCAATGATACCGGCGCTGCGTGGACGGCTGAATCCGGTCAGTGCGGTTTTCTTCACTGTACCGCTGGCCGTTGCCATGAACACACTCTTCCCTTCTTCGTACTCACGTACCGGTAGGATAGCCGTAATACGTTCATTTGGCTCCAACGGCAACAGATTCACGATCGGGCGACCGCGTGCTCCACGGCTGGCTTCCGGCAACTGGTAAACTTTCATCCAATAGAGTCGGCCACGACTGGAGAAACACAGGATAGTGTCATGGGTATTAGCCACCAGCAGGCGATCGATGAAATCTTCTTCTTTAATACGCGCAGCAGATTTTCCTTTACCACCACGACGTTGTGCTTCGTAGTCGCTCAGCGGCTGATATTTGACATAACCCTGATGAGACAACGTCACCACCACATCTTCCTGGCTGATCAAATCTTCGATATTGATGTCAGCAGTGTTATGGGTGATTTCCGTACGACGAGGATCGTTATACTGCTCTTTGATCGCTTCCAGCTCTTCGCGGATCACTTCCATCAGACGTTCTGGGTTCTGCAGAATGTACAGCAGCCCGGCAATCTGAGTCAGAAGTTCTTTATACTCATCCAGCAATTTCTCATGCTCAAGACCAGTCAGCTTCTGCAAACGCAGATCCAGAATCGCCTGAGCCTGAGGCTCGGTGAGATAATATTTCCCGTCATGAATACCGAATTCCGGCTCCAGCCATTCCGGCCGTGCGGCATCATCCCCCGCACTTTCCAGCATGGCGGCAACGGAACCCAAATCCCAGGGTTTGGAAATCAATCCCGCTTTGGCATCCGCCGGTGTTGAAGCATGACGAATCAACTCGATTATCGGATCGATATTCACCAGAGCAATCGCCAGGCCTTCCAGGATATGGGCCCGCTCGCGTGCTTTACGCAGTTCAAAGATAGTTCGGCGGGTAACCACTTCACGACGATGACGGACGAATGCAGATAAAATATCCTTCAACGTCATAAGCTTAGGTCTTCCCTGATGCAGGGCGACCATATTGATACCAAAAGAAACCTGCATCTGCGTCTGGGAATACAGATGGTTCAGCACCACCTCACCAACCCCATCACGCTTGATTTCAATCACGATGCGCATACCGTCTTTATCCGACTCGTCACGCAGCGCGCTGATTCCCTCAATACGCTTATCTTTTACCAGCTCGGCGATTTTCTCAATCAGGCGGGCTTTATTCACCTGATATGGAATTTCATGCACGATGATCGTCTCACGACCACTTTTGGCATCAGCTTCTACCTCGGCGCGAGCACGGATATAAACCTTGCCACGACCGGTACGGTAGGCTTCCTCAATACCACGCTTGCCGTTAATGATGGCAGACGTAGGGAAATCCGGCCCTGGTATATGGGCCATCAGGCCTTCGACGCTGATATCTTCATCGTCAATATAGGCCAGGCAACCGTTGATCACTTCAGACAAGTTATGAGGAGGAATATTGGTCGCCATCCCCACCGCAATACCGGACGAACCATTTACCAGCAGATTCGGAATGCGGGTAGGCATAACGTCAGGAATCTGCTCCGTACCGTCATAGTTCGGTACAAAATCGACGGTATCTTTTTCCAGATCGGCAAGCAGTTCATGGGCAATTTTCGACATGCGAACTTCGGTATAACGCATTGCAGCGGCGGAATCGCCGTCAACGGAACCGAAGTTACCCTGACCATCTACCAACATGTAACGCAATGAAAACGGCTGCGCCATACGCACAATAGTGTCATATACCGCGCTATCACCATGTGGGTGATATTTACCGATAACATCCCCGACCACACGGGCCGATTTTTTGTAAGGTTTATTCCAGTCATTCCCGAGTACACTCATCGCAAACAGTACGCGACGATGTACCGGCTTCAGGCCATCACGAACATCTGGCAACGCACGCCCGACAATAACAGACATGGCATAATCCAGATATGAGCTTTTCAGCTCGTCCTCGATGTTGACCGGTGTAATTTCTCTGGCAAGGTCGCTCATGGAGCCGCTATCCCTCTATTAATGCATCCACCCGGGTTCAAAAGGTGAAAAATTATAGCACAAAGCGCAGTTTCTGGGAAAACTCCACACCCGTTACCCGGCTTTTATTCATCAGAAAAAACGTCACCCGGACAGAAAAGAATCGCCACATCACATTTATCCCTTCATACCGACAAGAATAACCAGCCGACTACAACATCGGTTGCAGGATAGATATACTCGCTATAGCGAAAATAAAGACAAGGTTATAAATACCCATGAATGCAGACACCAAACCCCTGAATGTCGATCACCAGGAAATTGCCAAATTTGAGGCAGTAGCCTCCCGCTGGTGGGATCTGGAAGGTGAGTTCAAACCATTACATCGTATTAACCCACTGCGCCTGAATTATATTGCTCAACACGCAGAAGGTATTTTTGGCAAAAAAGTACTGGATGTCGGCTGTGGTGGCGGCATTCTGGCAGAAAGCATGGCCCTGGAGGGAGCCAGTGTTACCGGGTTGGACATGGGTAGCGAACCGTTACAGGTAGCGCGGCTGCACGCACTGGAAAGCGGTATTATCGTTAACTATGTGCAAGAGACGGTAGAAACGCACGCTGAAGCCTATGCTGGTGAATATGACATCGTCACCTGTATGGAATTGCTGGAGCATGTCCCAGACCCACAGTCAGTAGTGAAAGCCTGCGCCAGGTTGGTGAAACCGGGAGGGCACGTCTTTTTCTCCACCATAAACCGTAATGCCAAGGCCTGGCTAATGTTGATTGTCGGTGCCGAATACATTACCAATATGGTTCCTCGCGGTACGCATGACATCAAAAAATTTATCCGTCCGGCGGAACTGTTGCAGTGGGTTGACGCCACTCGTCTGCGGGAGCGTCACATCAGTGGCCTGCATTACAATCCACTAACCGACCGTTTCCGGTTGGGAACAAATGTAGACGTCAACTACATGGTACATACCCGGTGCGACAGTTAAAAAAAACCAAATAATTTTTAAAACCAGTGCCTTTGTAACACTGGTTTTTTTATATCCAAAGCTCAAGAATAGATGCCCCTTCCACTCTCCCGGCTATTTAACGCATTTCGGCGTCAGCAGATTATTCCGAACGCTTCGTACTTGAATCTTCTTCAGATCAAGAAGATAATTTTCACATCGGACAAGAAACCGGCATTCGATCAATTTTTTTATTTTTCCATTCGTTCGGTTGACAAAAAAAGAAGCCGCATAGGGGCTGGGATTTAGCGCATTTGTAACATTTTGTCCCTATGTTATCCACAAACCCGCAGTTTTTGTTCACTTGCAATCACTGACTTTTCCCACTATCTTGTTATCAAAACCAACCCAACCCCCTATATATAGTGTTTGCTTCTGACAAAAAACACTATTTTCGTTTTTGTTATAATAGGGTGTTAAAAGAAATAACAGGTACTAAGCCACATGAATCAGAGTCTGCTCGTTACCAAACGCGATGGCAGTAAAGAACGCATCAATCTGGATAAAATCCACCGGGTGATCGCCTGGGCTGCAGAAGGATTACACAACGTCTCTGTTTCGCAGGTTGAATTGCGTTCCCACATTCAATTTTATGACGGTATAAAAACCGCTGATATCCACGAAACCATTATCAAAGCGGCGGCCGACCTTATTTCCCGGGAAAGTCCTGACTATCAGTATCTGGCCGCGCGTCTGGCCATTTTTCATCTGCGTAAAAAAGCTTACGGTCAATTTGAACCACCATCACTGTACGATCATGTGGTGAAAATGGTTGGGCTGGGCAAATACGATCATCATCTGCTGAAAGATTACACGCCTGAAGAATTTACCCAGATGAATATGTTTATCGATCACTGGCGCGATATGAACTTCTCTTATGCTGCTGTCAAGCAACTGGAGGGGAAGTATCTGGTGCAAAACCGCGTCACGGGCGACATCTATGAAAGCGCCCAGTTCCTGTATCTGTTAGTCTCAGCATGCCTGTTTTCGGGCTATCCGCGCGAAACGCGTCTGGATTATGTCAAACGCTTCTACGACGCCATTTCCACGTTCAGGATTTCACTGCCGACACCCATTATGTCTGGCGTGCGTACCCCGACCCGTCAGTTCAGCTCTTGCGTACTAATCGAATGCGGCGACAGCCTTGATTCCATCAATGCCACGTCCAGTGCGATTGTTAAATATGTTTCCCAGCGAGCAGGTATCGGTATCAACGCCGGTCGCATCCGTGCACTGGGTAGCCCGATTCGCGGTGGTGAAGCCTTTCACACCGGCTGTATTCCTTTCTACAAACATTTCCAGACGGCAGTGAAATCCTGCTCTCAGGGCGGTGTACGTGGTGGTGCGGCCACATTGTTCTACCCGTTGTGGCATCTGGAAGTGGAAAGTCTGCTGGTGCTGAAAAACAATCGGGGTGTGGAAGGTAACCGCGTCCGTCATCTCGACTATGGCGTACAACTCAACAAACTGATGTATCAACGGCTGGTTAAGGGTGAAGACATTACGCTGTTCAGCCCGTCAGATGTTCCCGGTCTCTATGACGCGTTCTTCGCCGATCAAGATGCATTCGAACAGTTGTATGTGAAGTATGAACAGGATGACAGCATCCGCAAAAAGCAGATCAAAGCGGTAGAACTGTTCTCCCTGATGATGCAAGAGCGCGCGTCCACGGGCCGCATCTATATTCAGAATGTGGATCACTGCAATACCCACAGCCCATTTGACGCACAGGTAGCGCCAGTACGTCAGTCCAATCTGTGCCTGGAAATCGCGCTGCCCACCAAACCGCTGAATGACGTCAATGACGAAAGTGGTGAAATTGCGCTTTGCACGCTTTCCGCTTTCAACCTTGGCGCCATTGACAGTCTGGACGACCTGGAAGAGTTGGCGACACTGGCGGTACGCTCGCTGGATGCTCTGCTCGATTATCAGGACTATCCGATCCTTGCTGCAAAGCGTGGTGCTATGGGTCGTCGCACATTAGGTATTGGTGTCATTAATTTCGCCTACTATCTGGCTAAAAACGGCGTGCGCTATTCCGATGGCAGTGCTAATAACCTGACGCACAGAACCTTTGAAGCTATTCAGTATTATCTGCTGAAAGCATCGAATGCATTAGCCCGCGAACAGGGTCCTTGCCCATGGTTCAACGAAACCACGTATGCACAAGGTCTGCTGCCGATTGATACATATAAACGCGATCTGGACACCATTTGCAGTGAACCTTTGCATTATGACTGGGATGCGCTACGTAAGGATATTAAACAGTATGGTCTGCGTAACTCTACGTTGTCCGCGCTGATGCCATCCGAAACCTCATCACAGATCTCCAATGCGACCAATGGTATTGAGCCGCCACGGGGTTATATCAGTGTGAAAGCGTCCAAAGACGGTATTCTGCGTCAGGTGGTGCCTGAATATGAACGTCTGAAAGATGCATATGAATTACTCTGGGACATGCCTAACAATGATGGTTATCTGCAACTGGTGGGGTTAATGCAGAAGTTTGTCGACCAGGCAATCTCCTCTAACACGAATTACGACCCGGCACGTTTCCCGTCAGGGAGAGTTCCGATGAAACAGCTCCTGAAAGATTTGCTCACAGCGTACAAATTTGGTGTGAAAACGCTGTATTACCAGAACACCCGTGACGGTGCCGAAGACACGCAGGGCGACCTGTTGGATACCCCTCAGGACGACAGTTGCGAAAGCGGTGCTTGTAAGATCTGAGTCTATTACAGAGGCTGCTCCACAGCCTCTGTTTTTAACAAGAGAACCATTACTGCCAGATCGAGATACTCATGGCCTATACCACTTTTTCACAGAATAAAAACAACCAACTACTGGAACCGATGTTCTTCGGCCAGCCAGTCAACGTGGCGCGTTACGATCAGCAAAAATATGAAATTTTTGAAAAGCTGATCGAAAAACAGCTTTCTTTCTTCTGGCGCCCGGAAGAAGTCGATGTGTCCCGCGACCGTATCGACTATCAGGGTATGCCCGAACACGAGAAACACATTTTTATCAGCAACCTGAAATACCAGACGCTGCTGGACTCCATCCAGGGACGCAGCCCAAACGTGGCCTTGCTGCCACTGATTTCCATTCCCGAGCTGGAAACCTGGGTGGAAACCTGGGCGTTTTCAGAAACGATTCACTCCCGCTCCTACACACACATTATCCGTAATATTGTCAACGACCCGTCACTAGTATTTGATGACATTGTGACCAATGAGGAAATTCTCAAACGGGCAAAAGATATCTCCGGCTTTTATGATGATCTGATTGAAATGACCAGCTACTACCACCTACTGGGAGAAGGCACACATCAGATCAATGGCAAGAGTATTACTATCAACCTTCACGTATTGAAGACAAAACTCTATCTATGCCTGATGAGTGTCAACGCACTGGAAGCCATTCGTTTCTATGTCAGTTTTGCCTGTTCATTTGCTTTCGCTGAACGCGAGCTGATGGAAGGCAACGCCAAAATCATCAAGCTGATCGCCCGTGACGAAGCCCTGCATCTGACAGGAACGCAGCACATACTAAATCTGATGCGTGCTGGTCATGACGACCCGGAAATGGCGCAGGTGGCGGAAGAGTGTCAACAACAGTGCTACGATCTGTTCGTACTGGCAGCGCAGCAGGAGAAAGAGTGGGCAGATTATCTGTTCCGCGATGGCTCGATGATTGGCCTGAACAAAGACATTCTTTGCCAGTATGTGGAATATATTACCAACATCCGTATGCAAGCCGTTGGTTTACCACTACCGTTTGAAACCCGCACCAATCCGATTCCGTGGATCAACGCCTGGCTGGTTTCAGACAACGTACAAGTGGCACCACAAGAAGTTGAAGTCAGCTCTTATCTGGTCGGTCAGATTGATTCGGAAATCAACGCCGATGACCTGAGCGATTTCCAACTGTAATTTCCATGAATATTTCAACAATTACTCTGCGCATCTCTGGTGCGCAGCTTTCCTGTTCAGACGAACACTCGTCACTGCTGGATGTTCTTGAATCCCACCGGATAAATGTCGACTATCAGTGTCGATCTGGTTATTGCGGCGCCTGTCGTACCCGACTGCTGAAAGGGAGTGTGGTCTACCGACAAGCACCACTGGCCTGCCTTCGACAGGATGAGATTCTGCCCTGCTGCTGCATGCCTGTGGATGATATTGAGCTGGATATATAATAATGCCTTTGTAACTGCACTATTATTCTGTTTATTTTTATAGCTACAGGCGTTGCTTAATCATTTCGGATAACGCAGGTTATTCTAGTTAGCAATATTTCATTTTATGGTTTTCTAGCAAGACACTATACCCCCAAATAATTCGAGTTGCAGGAAGGCGGCAAGAGAGTGAATCCCGATGAGCTTACTCAGATAAGTGATTCGGGTGAACGAACGCAGCCAACACACCTGCAACTTGAAGTATGACGGGTATATTCCCTCATACTAATTACGTTCAATAACAAATAATTGTCGGCACCTGCTTGTCCCGCCATCTTCCGGTCGTCTCAGTGAAGCCATATTGCTCAATCCAGTTGAAAACAGAGCGATGAAATCAGCAGATCGGCAAAGCAATTGGGCAAATTGCAGTATCTCCGATATTATCATTAACAAACAATCCCGAATCAGCAGATAACGGGGGTTTGGTCGCTTGCTGGGAATAGGCAGCAGCCACTCCGTCGAGCGTCGTTCCCCCCCCGATGATGTGTAATGAGATATCGGCTTAATCGGGATATAAAAAACCACTGGAGGCTCATTGATGTTTACGTTTATTCCTGTCGTAATTTTTGTCGCGCTGATCATTGTCTGGTCAGGTATCAAGATCGTGCCACAAGGTTACCAATGGACGGTGGAACGCTTTGGGCGTTATACCCGCACGCTGATGCCCGGACTGAATCTGGTGGTGCCGTTTATGGATCGCATCGGCCGCAAGATCAACATGATGGAACAAGTGCTGGATATCCCGTCACAAGAAATTATCTCACGTGACAACGCCAATGTAGCCATTGATGCCGTTTGCTTTATTCAGGTTATCGATCCTGCACGAGCGGCTTATGAAGTCAGCAATCTGGAGCAGGCTATTGTTAATCTGACCATGACCAACTTCCGTACCGTGCTGGGTTCAATGGAACTGGATGAAATGCTCTCACAACGCGACAGCATTAATACCCGTTTGCTGCACATTGTCGACGAAGCAACCAATCCATGGGGTATTAAAATCACCCGAATAGAGATCCGTGACGTTCGTCCGCCAGCAGAGTTGATTGCTGCCATGAACGCGCAGATGAAAGCCGAACGTAACAAACGTGCTGATATTCTTGAAGCGGAAGGTATCCGTCAGGCCGCGATTCTGAAAGCCGAAGGGGAGAAACAGTCACAGATTCTGAACGCGGAAGGTCTTCGTCAGTCCGCATTTTTAGAAGCCGAGGCCCGCGAACGTGCAGCCGAAGCCGAAGCCCGTGCCACGCAGATGGTATCTGAAGCAATTGCGGCGGGTAACATTCAGGCAATCAACTATTTTGTAGCACAGAAATATACTGATGCGCTAAAAACCATCGGCTCCGCCAGCAACAGTAAAGTGATTATGATGCCACTGGAGGCCAGTAATTTGATGGGGGCGATTGGCGGCATTACCGAACTGATAAAAAGCAGCCAGGATAATCGAGGTCAATGATGGGAATTGAACTGGTGATGGAAAATGCGCACTGGTTCTGGTTATCACTCGGCGGCCTGTTGCTGGCAGCCGAGATGCTGGGTACCAGCGGCTATCTGTTATGGAGCGGGATGTCCGCAGTACTGGTTGGATTACTGGTCTGGCTGGTGCCGATAAGCTGGCCGTGGCAGGGGACCGCATTTGCCATTCTGACCATTATCACCGCCCTGCTCTGGTGGTATTGGCTGCGTAAACGCGCACTAAATCGTCCCCCCTCTACACTGAACCAGCGTGGACAGCAATTGGTCGGACTACGAGTCACACTAACTGAACCGGTCGTGGACGGGTTTAGTCGCGTCAGAATCGGTGATAGTACCTGGCGGGTGACAACCAGACAGGATTTGGCGGCAGGTACGGTCGTGGAAGTGATCGCCGTTGAAGGCATTACACTACATGTCCGCGCCCTTAACACCTAGCGGGAGTTATTCTCTCTCGACGGCAGTACGGTATCCTGATGGCAACACCCGGACAGATGGCTCATAATCGGACACTCTGCATTATTGTCACCAGGACACTCATCGGCCATCGCCATCAAGCGCTGACGCATGTGTTTTAATTCTTCAATCTGTACTTCAATGTCCCGAACTTTTTGCAGGGTTCGTGCTTTGACATCAGCACTGTGCCGCATCGGGTCATTAAACAGCGTGACCAGCTCACGACACTCTTCCAGACTAAACCCAACCTGGCGTGCCTGGCGCAGTAGTGTCAGTTCTTCAACATGATGAGCGTTATAACTACGATAGCCATTTTCACAACGTAATGGTGCCGTCAATAACCCTTTTTCCTCATAAAAACGGATTGTCTTGCTGCTAAGACTGGTTTTTTTGGCTACGTCGCTAATGTTCATTATTCCCCCTTGACCCTCCCCTTGCTGGAAGGTTTAACCTATCCTATAACTAGTGGAAATCATACGACCGGTCAACGAATTTGACCAACGGTTGTGATCACGGGAGAAAATTATTATGTCTCAAACTATTGTATTGTCACTACAGGGTTTGTCCTGCGAGCACTGTATTGGGCGAGTAAAAAAAGCACTGGAAGATCGTCCGGATGTGGAACATGCAGAGGTATCACTAAAGTATGCCAAAATTACCGGCGAAGCAGACAACCACACGCTGATTGCTGCGATAGAGCAGGCTGGCTATAAAGCCAGCCCCGCCACCATACCGGACGTCACCTTGCAGCTTTCCGGTCTGAACTGCCAGCATTGTGTGGCGTCGGTCCGTAAAGCGCTGGAAGCCGTTCCTGATGTTAGTGCAGTGGATGTTTCACTGGAACAAGCGCTGATTTACGGTGACGTAACCCCAGACACACTAGTGCAAGCTGTTGAACAGGCTGGTTTCCATGCCAGCGACACTACAGGTGCTGCTCACCCAAAAACTGAGCCGCTGACACCGATAGCAACTACGCCGGAAATGCTGTCAGCGGCTTCAGTATCCATTCCGGCCATCACTGAAAATACAGATGACGAAGAGAGTATTCAGCTCTTACTGCAAGGTATGAGCTGCGCCAGCTGTGTAAATCGGGTACAACAGGCGCTTGAGAACGTCAGCGGCGTCACCCAGGCCCGGGTCAATCTGGCCGAGCGTAGTGCATTGGTCAGCGGAACAGCATCGCATCAGGCATTGATCGACGCAGTGGAAAACGCGGGCTATGGCGCTGAGATCATTCTGGACGAAGAGGAGCGACGGGCGCGTCAGCAGCAAACAGCACAGCAAAACGTTCGGCGTTTCCAGTGGCAGGCGGCACTGAGTTTACTACTGGGTATCCCGTTGATGTTGTGGGGCGTTCTGGGCGGTAGTATGACATTAACCGCCGGGAATCGTACTCCGTGGCTGATGATAGGTGTGCTCACACTGGCCGTGATGATCTTTGCCGGAGGACACTTCTATCGCAACGCCTGGCGCAGCCTGCGCAACGGCGGCGCCACCATGGATACCCTGGTAGCGTTGGGGACGGGTGCCGCCTGGCTATATTCCATCACCGTCAACCTCTGGCCGGATAGCTTCCCACTGGAAGCGCGTCACCTCTATTACGAGGCCAGCGCCATGATCATCGGTCTAATTAATCTCGGTCATGCACTGGAGCAACGAGCCCGTCAACGGTCATCTCGTGCACTGGAACACCTGCTGGATTTAACCCCCCCGACGGCACGAGCCGTCACTCCACAGGGAGATCAACTTATCCCACTGGCGGAAGTGAAGAGCGGAATGACACTGCGTCTGACCACCGGCGACCGAGTGCCAGTTGATGGTGAAATTCTGCAAGGCGACCTGTGGATGGATGAAGCCATGCTTACTGGTGAGCCGATTCCGCAACAAAAATCAACCGGCGAGAAAATCCATGCCGGTACACTGGTGCAGGATGGCAGCGCCACTTTTCGGGCTGAAGCGATTGGCAACCAGACTACCCTGGCCCGAATCATTCACATGGTTCGTCAGGCTCAGAGCAGCAAACCTGCCATTGGCCAACTGGCAGACCGAATTTCTGCCGTGTTTGTACCAATAGTGGTCGCGATTGCGCTGATCAGCGGAGCCATCTGGTATTTCATCGGACCACCACCGCAAATCATCTACACACTGGTGATCGCCACCACAGTACTGATCATCGCCTGCCCTTGTGCATTGGGTTTGGCGACCCCGATGTCCATTATCTCTGGCGTTGGGCGGGCCGCCGAACTGGGTGTACTGGTACGTGATGCGGACTCACTGCAACAGGCCAGTCGACTGGATGTACTGGTATTCGATAAAACCGGGACATTGACCGAAGGGCAACCACGGGTAGTGAAAATCCATACTTTTGGCGACATCAGTGAGCAACAAGCGCTTATCTGGGCGGCATCGCTGGAACAGGGGGCCAATCATCCACTGGCAAAAGCTATCGTCAACCAGGCTGACGGACTGCCTCTCAGTGAAATCACCCAATTTCGGACATTGCGGGGGTTGGGTGTCAGCGGGCAGGCTGATTCGATATCCTTGTTATTGGGCAATCCGTCACTGCTAAGCCAACACCAGGTTGCACTTACCACCGTCCAACCTGATGGGTTATCACCTCAGCAACGCTTGCAGCAGCAGGCAGAGCGTGGCGTTACCCCGGTGTTGTTGGCGGCGAACGGTCAAATCGTCGCACTGTTCTCGATATTCGATCCACTGCGCCAGGATAGCGCAAGTGCGTTACAGCGCCTGCATCAACAGGGATATCAATTAGTCATGCTGACGGGAGATAACCCGGTGACCGCCAACGCGATTGCCAAAGAGGCCGGTATCGATCAAGTCATCGCCGGAGTGTTGCCAGACGGCAAGGCGGATGCGATTAAAGCCTTACAGGCACAGGGTAAACGCGTTGCCATGATTGGTGATGGTATCAACGATGCACCAGCGCTGGCTCAGGCAGATCTGGGAATCGCCATGGGCGGCGGCAGTGATATCGCTATCGAAACGGCCGCTATGACGCTAATGCGCCATAGTTTGCATGGCGTGGCCGATGCGCTGGCGCTATCGCGCGCTACGCTGCGAAATATGAAACAAAACCTTATGGGAGCGTTTATCTATAACTCGCTGGGTATCCCTATCGCTGCCGGCGTGCTTTACCCCATTACCGGAACACTACTCAGTCCGGTCATCGCCGGAGCAGCCATGGCACTCTCTTCCATCACGGTAGTCAGCAACGCTAACCGATTGCTGCGTTTCACTCCCCGCTCCTGATGTAAACACCTGACCACTCAAGGGTGGTCAAACAAACTCTCTCTTTTCGGTCTAATACCGATACAACTTGTCCCTTGATGCGTTTAGCATGGAGAGATCATCACAGGAGACAATGCGTATGAGGCAACTGCTACGACAAATGGCGACATTTCTGGGTTTTATCTCTCCAGGAGGCTATGCCTACCCCGCCGTCGATGTTCAGGTAGCAAACCAGCGGCAATTTCATCTGGTGGGCAGTATTCACATGGGAACTATTGATATGTCTCCGTTGCCCGTTGAATTACGTCGGCAACTGCAACACGCTTCAGCACTGGTGGTAGAAGCCGATATTTCAGACCAAAGCTCGCCATTCAGCGATATTGAGAGCGAACCACCGCTGGCGGAGCGGCTGGATACAAAAACCGACGCGTTATTGAAAAAATTATGTACCGAGTTGACTTTCAATTATGACAGTATTGAACATCTCCCCGCCTGGCAGATAGCCTTAATGCTACAGGCTCGGCAGGCCCTGATGCTGGGATTGCGACCCGACTATGGTATCGACTATCAGTTGATTACGGCGGCCAGAGAGCAAGGGCTGGAAATTATTGAACTGGAAGGTCAGCAAGCACAGGTAGGATTGCTACAACAATTACCCTATGGCGGAGCGCAACTGTTAGAGGACACATTAATCCACTGGCACACCAACGCCCGGCTACTGCAAACCATGGTGAGTTGGTGGTTAAACGGCAAACCCGTTTTAACTGAGCAGATTCCGCCTACATTTGGCAATGAAATGTCGGAACTGTTAATGAATCAACGTAACCGTCACTGGAAACAACGGTTAATAACGCTGCCTCCCGGGCAGTATGTCGTGGCCGTCGGTGCACTTCATCTGTATGGCGACGGCAACCTGCCCCAATTATTACAGACTCATTGAACAACCTATCCCATGTAAGGACCGTGACATCATGACTCCCGCAGTAAAACTGCTTGAGAAGAATAACATCACCTTTACGCTTCACAGTTACCATCACGATACTGATGAAACCAATTTCGGTGAAGAAGCAGCAAGCAAGCTTGGCCTGGATAAGCAGCAGGTCTATAAAACACTGTTGGTCGCATTAAACGGCGATGCAAAAAAACTGGCGGTGGCTGTCACCCCCGTCGCCAGTCAGCTGGACTTGAAAAAAGTGGCAAAAGCGCTGTCCGCCAAAAAAGCCGATATGGCCGACCCACAAATTGCCCAACGGGTTACGGGCTACCTGGTCGGTGGGATCAGCCCGCTGGGTCAAAAAAAAATTACTGCCTACCGTGATTGATGAAATGGCACAACAGTTTGGCACCATTTTTATTTCCGGGGGAAAACGCGGTCTGGATATTGAACTGGCCGCATCAGATCTCGCGCATCTGCTGAAAGCCAATTTCGCCGATATCGCCAAACGAGACTAAAAAAGTTGGTAGTCGGGGGTTTCGCGGCCAGTGGACTCTCGGCTACCGCTTCGTAACACAGTAGCGGATAACGTTCCCCGTCACACAAAGCGTATCATCGGACCACTCTACACAGTCACCGTTAAATCACGGTTTTTCAGTTCTGCCTGACGATCACCGATCCCTTCTGACATCAGCCCTCATATTGGTCCTACCAATCAAATAGAAAATGTGACCGTTTTAGGCATAACGACAAAAAAAACAACACATCCATTGCCATTTGTTAACACTGGATCAACGATTGGTCATCATTTGTCTTACATAACAAGATTGGTCCTACCAATCAAGTAAGAAATAATAAGTACATCACGTTCTGGAGATACCTGCATGCAAGTCTGGCAACAAGTCTACGATCCGGTCGGTAACATCTGGCTATCAAGCCTCATCGCCGCCATCCCGATTCTGTTTTTTTTTCTTCGCGCTGATAAAGCTCAAACTTAAAGGCTATATGGCAGCTACCTTTACTGTGGCTCTCGCCCTACTGGTAGCACTTTTTTTCTACCACATGCCGGTTGACCGCGCTGTCGCCTCGGTGGCTTACGGTTTCTTCTACGGCCTGTGGCCGATTGCATGGATCATTATCGCTGCTGTGTTCGTCTACAAAATCTCGGTAAAAACCGGGCAGTTCGACATCATCCGCTCATCAATTCTCTCCATCACCCCCGACCAACGTCTGCAAATGCTGATTGTCGGCTTCTCCTTTGGAGCGTTTCTTGAAGGGGCCGCTGGCTTTGGCGCGCCAGTCGCGATCACCGCCGCACTGCTGGTGGGACTGGGTTTTAACCCGATGTACGCCGCCGGGCTGTGCCTGATTGTCAACACCGCCCCCGTCGCGTTCGGTGCCATGGGCATCCCGATTACCGTTGCTGGTCAGGTCACCGGATTGAATAGTTTTGAAATCGGCCAGATGGTTGGCCGTCAGTTACCCTTCCTGACTATTATTGTGCTGTTCTGGATCATGGCGATCATGGACGGCTGGCGTGGTATCAAAGAGACCTGGCCAGCGGTCATGGTCGCCGGCGGCTCATTTGCCATTGCCCAGTACCTCAGTTCCAACTTTCTCGGGCCGGAACTACCGGATATCATCTCGTCGCTGGTCTCATTGGTATGTCTGACAGCATTCCTGCGCGTCTGGAAGCCAGTGCGTATTTTCCGCTTTGGCGATCTCGGTGCCTCAATGGTGGACAAGACGCTTGAGCGCGGCAACTACTCTATCGGGCAAGTGATTCGCGCCTGGATGCCGTTTATCTTCTTGACCGCCACGGTCACGCTATGGAGCATTCCGCCGTTTAAAGCGTTGTTTGCCTCGGGCGGTACGCTGGCAAACTGGGTTATCAATGTCCCCGTACCGTTCCTCAACGAACTGGTCGCAAAAATGCCACCCGTGGTAGCTAACGTTCTGCCGTACGCAGCGGTCTACAAATTTGATTGGTTCTCCGCCACTGGCACCGCCATTCTGGTCGCCGCGCTGATGTCCATTGTTTATCTGCGCATGAAACCCGCCGCCGCCGTGGCCACCTTTACGGAGACCCTTAAAGAGCTGGCGCTACCAATTTACTCCATCGGCATGGTGCTGGCGTTCGCATTTATCTCGAACTACTCTGGCCTTTCCGCCACACTCGCTCTGGCTCTGGCGCATACCGGCCACGCGTTCACGTTTTTCTCACCGTTTCTCGGCTGGCTGGGCGTGTTCCTCACCGGATCCGATACTTCATCAAATGCGCTGTTTGCCGCGTTACAAGCCACCACAGCACAGCAAATTGGCGTCTCCGACCTGCTACTGGTGACTGCCAATACCACCGGTGGCGTTACCGGGAAGATGATCTCGCCACAATCCATTGCCATTGCCTGTGCAGCGGTGGGTCTGGTGGGTAAAGAGTCTGAGCTGTTCCGCTTTACCGTGAAACACAGCTTAATTTTCACCTGCATGGTAGGGGTGATCACTACCCTTCAAGCCTATATCTTAACCTGGATGATTCCATGACGCTGTCTGCTCCACGCCTCACCGACCACTTGGTGGAACAGGTGAAGGCACTGATTCATGAACGAAAATTGGATGCGGGCATGCGCTTGCCCGCGGAACGGCAGCTCGCCACCGAACTGGGTGTCTCTCGCTCATCGCTGCGCGAGGCGATCCAGAAATTGATCAGCGAAGGGGTGCTGATCAGCCGCCGTGGCGGTGGCACCTATGTGCGCTACGAGCGCGAACCCTGGTCGGAACAGCGTATCGTCCAGCCATTGAAAACACTGGTGGAAAACGACCCCGGTTATCGCTACGACATTCTGGAAGCACGTCACGCCATTGAGGCCAGCACTGCCTGGCACGCAGCAATGCGCGCCACCGAGGCGGACAAAGAGAAACTCAGAGCCTGTTTTGATGCTACGTTGAAATTTAAAGAGAGTGACAACCCAGATTTGGCTGCCCAGGCCGACGTGCGTTTTCACCTCGCTATCGCCGAAGCCTCGCACAATGTGGTGCTACTCCAGACTATGCGCGGTTTTTTCGATTTACTTCAGTCTTCGGTGATGCACAGCCGCCAGCGCATGTACACCGTACCGACCATCTTTGCCCACCTCACCGAACAACATGATGAACTGCTGCGGGCAATTCTGGATGGCGACCCGGAACGCGCGAGCAAAGCCGCACGAGCACACCTCGGGTTTGTCCACACCACCATCAAAAACCTGCACGAAGATGAAGCCCGGCAATCACGCATTACCCGGCTACCAGATGAAAATACCGATGTTAAAAGGAAAGACAAGCCATGATTATTTCCGCTGCAACTGATTACCGCGCCGCAGCACAACGCAGATTACCGCCGTTTCTGTTTCACTACATTGACGGTGGTGCGTATGCCGAGCACACGCTGCGCCGCAACGTGGAGGACCTGGCACAAGTGGCGCTGAAGCAGCGTGTGCTGAAAAACATGTCGGCACTAAGTCTGGAAACCACTCTGTTTAATGAGACGCTCTCCATGCCGGTCGCCCTCGCCCCGGTTGGGCTATGTGGCATGTACGCACGTCGGGGAGAAGTACAAGCCGCGCAAGCCGCCGCAGACAAAGGCATTCCCTTCACACTGTCCACCGTGTCGGTATGCCCGATTGAAGAGGTTGCCCCAGCCATCAACCGTCCAATGTGGTTCCAGTTGTATGTGCTCAAAGATCGCGGGTTTATGCGCAACGCGCTGGAGCGCGCCAAAGCGGCAGGCTGCTCCACACTGGTATTCACCGTGGACATGCCGACGCCGGGGGCTCGCTACCGCGATGCGCACTCCGGCATGAGTGGCCCCAATGCCGCGCTACGCCGCTACTGGCAGGCAGTGACCCATCCGCAGTGGGCCTGGGATGTAGGTCTGCATGGCCGTCCGCATGACCTGGGAAATATCTCCGCGTACCTGGGAAAACCGACTGGGCTTGAAGATTACATCGGCTGGCTGGCGAATAACTTTGACCCGTCCATTTCGTGGAGCGATTTAGAGTGGATCCGCGAATTCTGGGATGGGCCGATGATCATTAAAGGAATCCTGGATGCTCAGGACGCCCGTGATGCGGTACGTTTCGGTGCCGACGGGATTGTCGTCTCCAACCACGGTGGCCGCCAGCTCGACGGTGTGCTCTCATCGTGTCGCGCCCTGCCCGCCATTGCTGATGCGGTGAAAGGCGATATCACCATTCTTGCCGACAGCGGTATTCGCAGCGGACTCGATGTGGTGAGGATGATTGCGTTGGGTGCTGACAGCGTACTGCTAGGTCGTGCGTACCTATATGCACTGGCCACTAACGGTAAGACGGGGGTGGCCAACCTTCTGAACCTCATCGACAAAGAGATGCGTGTAGCAATGACGCTAACCGGCGCGAAAAACATTAAAGAAATCTCCCGTGAATCACTGGTGCAAGAAGGTCTGCACGATGTTTTGCTGGCTGAAGGCATTGCGGTTAGATTCTGATACATATCCTGCATCTCAAGATGCAGGTTCCCCTTCCCCCTACCGAAAACACCATGAAGGTTCTGGAGCGATTCACAAAGTAATCATCGATAAAAAGAACCTTTCATGTAATTGCAAGCCATCAGGCATATAACCCTGCATTTTCCCATGTAATGACAGTCAGAATATGATCTATCATCGCCAATGTGTCTATAAGCCCATCGTGAAATCATCAATGATTAGATTTACAGTAATTAATTATTCATATAATTCAATTACAAAATAACCAATATACCGATAAATACATGTTATAATTCAAAACATGGTTTAATTAGGATTTATCACAAAATTCTTTTATTTCCCCACATTATGTTTTTCATATACATGTACACTTAATTAATGAGCCTATCTCACAAACGCTTTAATCTTATGCATGGCGTATAAGCGATACAGTAAGGTTAAAAAGCGGCATGAGTTATCCAACCCCATCGGTTATGGAACCTTCGCTCATTCACGTTTACCTATAAGCAAAGGAGTCGGGATGCATGACACAACACCACTAATATCCACCATGGCTGTAGGTCTGGTACTTGCTTTTCTACTGGGTATTCTGGCGAATCGTTTGCGGATTTCCCCATTGGTAGGTTATCTGCTTGCTGGCGTGCTGGTCGGTCCTTTTACCCCCGGTTTTGTAGCTGATGCCAAGTTAGCGATCGAAATTGCTGAATTGGGGATAATTCTGTTGATGTTCGGGGTTGGCCTGCATTTTTCCCTGAAAGATTTGATGGCAGTAAAATCTATCGCTATCCCCGGCGCCATTGCACAGATTGCGGTTGCCACACTGTTGGGTATCGGTCTTTCTTCCCTGCTGGGCTGGAGTTTGCCAAACGGGTTGGTTTTCGGATTGTGTCTTTCCACTGCCAGTACCGTGGTACTGCTACGTTCACTGGAAGAACGCCAACTCATTGATAGTCAGCGTGGGAAAATAGCCATTGGCTGGCTGATAGTGGAAGATTTGGTCATGGTGCTCACACTCGTGCTATTACCGGCATTCGGCCATATGTTTGAATCGTCGACCACCAATATCTATCAGTTACTGTACGATTTAGGCTGGACACTCGGTAAAGTGATTGCCTTTATTACGCTGATGGTGATAGTTGGTCGTCGTGCTGTGCCGTGGATACTGGCCAAAAGCGCCAGTACAGGTTCACGGGAATTATTCACATTGGCAGTGCTGGCGATGTCACTGGGCATTGCCTTCGGTGCCGTCAAACTGTTCGATGTCTCTTTTGCCTTAGGCGCTTTTTTTGCTGGTGTAGTGTTAAACGAATCAGAACTCAGCCAACGGGCAGCCCACGACACACTACCGCTGCGAGACGCCTTCGCAGTACTGTTTTTCGTCTCTGTGGGTATGCTGTTTGATCCGATGATTCTGCTCAACGAACCTATTGCCGTACTAGGAACACTATTAATCATTGTATTGGGTAAATCAGTGGCCGCTTTTGTACTGGTGAAACTGTTCGGACACTCTAAACGTACCGCGTTGACGATCTCCGTCAGTTTGGCACAAATCGGTGAGTTCGCGTTCATTCTCGCCGGACTGGGTATTTCGATCGGCTTGCTGACCGAGAATGCTCGCAATTTGGTCCTGGCGGGCGCTATTCTTTCTATTATGATCAACCCGCTGCTATTTTCCTTGCTGGGTCGTTATCTGATGAAAACAGAAACTATCGAAGAACAAATCGTGGAAGAGGCGATTGAAGAGGAAAAACAGATCCCGGTAAATTTATGCAACCATGTGCTGCTGGTGGGTTACGGTCGAGTCGGAAGCTTAATCGGATCACGCCTGCACCAGGCCGGCATCCCGATAGTAGTGGTCGAAACTTCACGCACCCGTGTCGATGCCTTACGTGAACAAGGCATCAAAGCCATACTGGGCAATGCCACCAGGCCAGACATTATGGACATTGCGCGTCTGGACTGTGCTCGTTGGCTTCTGCTGACCATCCCCAACGGTTATGAAGCCGGAGAAATCGTGGCCGCAGCCCGTTCCAAACGGGAAGATCTGATCATTATCGCCAGAGCGCATTATGACGATGAAGTTAACTACATTACCGAACACGGCGCCAATCAGGTCATTATGGGCGAGAGAGAAATTGCAGACGCCATGATTACGCTACTGAATATTGATGAAGCACAATCGGTAAAAACATGTCCACTTTAAATCGGAAAACATCAGACGCGAATGCAGCGTCTGATGTTCAATGCGTCAATTACCCTGTGTAACTAATCGCTCAAACAAATCGATATGCATAGGATCGGCATTCAGTGCAGGAATGTAGGCAAATTGCTCCCCACCCGCATGTAAAAAAACGTCCCGGTTTTGTTCCTGAATTTCTTCCAGTGTTTCCAGACAATCCGCAGCGAAACCAGGACAAATGATCTGAATGTGTTTCACACCCTGCGCTGGCAATCCTTTCAGCGTCTCATCAGTATAAGGTGTCAACCAAGGCTCACGACCAAAGCGGGATTGATATGTCATCAGCACTCGCTCTTTCGGTAATCCCAACGCCACAGTCAACGCGTCAGCCGTTGCCGCGCAATGCAACGGATAGTCATCCCCTTCATCAGCATAACGCTGCGGAATACCGTGAAAAGAGATAACCAGTTTATCCGGCACACCATACTCGGCAAAAGATTGTTCTGCGCGATGCTTCAATGCGGCGATATATGCCGGATGTTCCGCATAGTCACGGATAAAACGGATGGCGGGTATCCGCCGATACTGTTTCAAAAGAGTAGCCAGGCCATCCCATACTGCTGCTGTGGTGGAACAGGAATATTGTGGATAAAGCGGTAAAACCGTTAGCTGAGTGACGCCTTGAGTCAACAAACTATCCAACGCAGAGTGCAAACTGGGTGAGCCATAGCTCATACCTAACGCAACGGGGATGTTCGGCAAGCGTTCAGCCAATGCCTGTTGCTGTCGACGACTGAATACCAGCAGCGGGGAACCGTCTTTCATCCAGACAGACCGATACAATTTTGCCACCCGAGGCGCACGAATCGGCAGGATAATGCCATAGAGAATAGGCCACCAAATCCAACGGGTAAGATCCACAACTCGCCGGTCGCTGAGAAATTCGGCCAGATAGCGCTTTATCGCCTGAGGCGTAGGTGAATCGGGTGTTCCCAGGTTAACCATCAGCACACCACGTTTTTCTTGCCTCATTGACATTATCCTCTCCCAGCTACAGGGCTGGCGTATTGTTTTAAATCCCATTATCAGACCGCTATTGTAGCGAAAAAATCGAATAAAAACGGGCAGACAACATGGTTAAAATCAATACTAGCGATTGCTGAAGCTGATGTAGTGAAAAAACCATAAAAAATGCCAGACATAGTGTCTGGCATCATAATTAACACCGTACCGCATAACGACCGAACAGCAATTTGCGACGATATCTATTAGCCCAGAATACCAGCCAGTTCGGCGCTGACTTCACTCACTTTACGAGTACCATCCATTTTATGGTACAGCGTATTACCCGCAGACGCTTCTTTCTGATAGTAGGTCACCAGAGGTGCTGTTTGCTGATGGTATTCCACAAGACGTTTGCGCACAGTGTCTTCATGGTCATCCTTACGGATCGTCAGATCTTCACCAGTGACATCATCCTTACCTTCCACTTTAGGTGGATTGAACTTCACATGGTATACGCGACCTGACGATGCATGAACACGACGACCCACAATACGTTCCACAATCAGCTCATCAGGCACAGCAAACTCGATAACATAATCAACGTTGATGCCCGCTTCTTTCATGGCATCAGCCTGAGGAATCGTGCGAGGAAAACCATCTAGCAAGAAACCGTTACGACAATCATCCTGTGCAATACGCTCTTTCACCAAGGCAATAACCAGTTCGTCGGTGACCAACTTACCCGCATCCATGATTTCTTTTGCTTGCTTGCCCAATTCAGTACCAGCTTTTACTGCTGCGCGCAGCATGTCACCGGTGGAAATCTGAGGAATTCCATATTTTTCCATGATGAACTGAGCCTGAGTACCTTTGCCTGCGCCCGGAGCGCCCAGCAGAATAATACGCATCGCGTAAATCCCCTTGCATGTAATTTTTTTAAAATAAATTTGAAAATCGCCAAACCATACCATTCCATGCGCCCATCCTCAAGGAACGGGCTCGGTTCAGCTTTTTTTCGCGCATGAAATCATGACCCGCCAGTGCTATAACGGGTGTTATGACAGTGTAGACGATGAATTAATTAACAATCCAACAACAAGAAAAAAACATTTTCGAGACATTGCCCCAGTTGTAAAACCGGGGCAACAGAGGACTTAAGCCGTTAACAACTGATTCACACGACGAACAAACTGATTCGGATCATCCAGAGTACCGCGTTCTGCCAGCAGAGCCTGATCCAACAGTAATTCCACCCACTCAGTAAACTGAGTGTCGTCGGCAATATCAGATGCCCGCTTCACTAGCGCATGCTCTGGATTCAGTTCAAAAATGTATTTCACTTCCGGTGCAGCCTGGCCCGATGCAGCAAACAATTTCGCCATCTGAGTGCTCATGTCACTAGCATCAGTAGTAACAATCGCTGGCGTATCGGTGAGCCGATGAGTCAGACGAACATCTTTTACTCGTTCACCCAACAGATTTTTCACACGATCAACAAAAGGTTCCAGCGCTTTGTCTGCTTCCTTCTGCGTGTCGCTTGTTTCATCCGCCAGTTTGTCCAACGCTTCATCCGCCTTGCTGACTGACTGGAAAGATTTACCATCAAACTCCGTTAGATAGCTCATCATCCATTCGTCAATGCGATCGGAAAGCAGCAGTACCTCAATGCCTTTTTTGCGGAACAGTTCCAGATGAGGGCTACTCTTGGCTGCGGCGTAGCTGTCGGCAGTGATGTAGTAAATCTTGTCCTGACCTTCAACCATACGGCCAACATACTCTTCCAGCGATACCGTCTGGACAGCGCTATCAGTATGCGTAGAAGCAAAGCGTAACAGTTTGGCAATCGCTTCACGGTTGCTGCCATCTTCTGCCGGCCCTTCTTTCAGCACCAAACCGAACTGTTGCCAGAATTGCTGATATTTTTCACTGTCGTCTTTCGCCAGTTTTTCCAGCATCTGTAATACACGTTTAGTCAATGCGGTACGCAGGTTCTGAGTAACACGGTTATCCTGCAAAATTTCACGGGAGACATTCAGTGGCAGATCATTAGAGTCGATCAGACCACGAATAAAGCGCAGATAATTTGGCATAAACTGTTCAGCATCATCCATGATGAACACCCGCTGTACATAAAGCTTCAGACCGTGTTTATGGTCGCGGTTCCACATATCCCACGGCGCCTGGGATGGAATATATAGCAGACTGGTATATTCCTGTTTCCCTTCAACCCGGTTATGGCTCCAGCTCACCGGATCGGTAAAGTCATGGGCAATGTGTTTATAGAATTCGGTATATTCTTCGTCGCTGATTTCAGACTTGCTGCGTGTCCATAACGCCTGAGCCTTGTTAATCTTTTCCCAGCTTACTGTCGCTTCGCCACCCTCTTCTTCGCTTTCAGTACGGGACTCAATCTCTACCGGCAAAGCGATGTGGTCAGAGTATTTGCTGATGATGGAACGCACGCGCCAACTGTCAAGAAACTCGTCTTCCCCTTCACGCAGATGCAACGTAATTTCCGTGCCACGCTCTTCTTTGGTGATATCGGCGATGGTGTAATCCCCTTCGCCTGTGGATTCCCAGAATACCCCTTGATCAGGGCTGGTACCCGCAACGCGAGTGCGGACAGTGACTTTATCCGCCACAATGAATGCAGAATAAAAACCGACACCGAATTGACCAATAAGCTGGCTATCTTTTACCTGATCAGAACCCAACGACTCTAAAAAGGATTTAGTGCCTGATTTGGCAATCGTTCCCAGATTATCAATGACCTCATCACGGGTCATCCCAATACCGTTATCGGCAATGGTAATAGTCCGTTTTTCTTTGTCAGTAGAAACTCGCACCCGCAACTCGCCATTGCCTTCATACAGTTCAGCGGCAGACAACGCACGGAAGCGTAATTTATCAGCCGCATCAGAAGCATTGGAGATCAATTCACGCAGGAAAACCTCTTTATTGGAATAAAGTGAATGGATCATCAAATGCAGCAACTGCTTCACTTCAGACTGGAACCCGCGGGTTTCTTGGCCTTTCATACTCATTGTGGCTTACCTCAATATCTGTTTTATTCCGACTGATTAAACAAAGATGAGCATGAGGTGGGGATAAAACAGTGGGATTTCAAGGGAGAAACGAGAAATTAAACGCAGAAAATAGTAAGTAGATGACAGCCGCCGACCAAAACGCCGACAGCCACGAGATCAAAACGTGATTGGATGCCGTCCTGCCAGCGAATGAGATAAGGTGGTACCATCCACCATTTCCAGTTCACCACCGACTGGAACACCATGAGCAATACGGCTGGCCATAACGCCATACTGTGAGCACAACTCGGCAATGTAGTTTGCCGTAGCGTCACCTTCGACTGTCGGATTGGTCGCCAGAATCACCTCGCTGATAGATTCCGTAGACAAACGCTCTTCCAAACGCCCCAACCCGATATCATCAGGACCTATGCCATCCAAAGGTGAAAGGTGCCCCATCAACACGAAATAACGCCCGGAAAACTGACCTGTCTGTTCTATTGCATGGATATCAGCCGGACTTTCCACCACACAGATTTGTCCTGTTTGCCGACGACGCGGATTAGCACAGATAGTACAAACATCCTGTTCGGTAAAGGTACGGCAATCGGCACAATGTCCGATTTCAGACATCGCACGGGTCAACGCCTGCGCCAACCGCATACCACCGCTGCGATCACGCTGCAACAGATGGAATGCCATACGCTGCGCCGACTTCGGCCCCACGCCAGGTAAACAGCGCAGGGCTTCCATCAACGACTCAAGAAGTGGACTGGTCTGCATCAGAACGGCATTTTGAAGCCCGGTGGCAACTGCATACCACCGGAGACTGACGCCATTTTCTCTTTCTGCGTTTCGGCGATACGGCGTGCCGCATCGTTAAATGCCGCAGCGACCAGATCTTCCAGCATTTCTTTGTCGTCTTCCATCAGGCTGGGGTCAATTTCCACACGACGGCAGTTATGAGCACCATTGATAGTCACTTTCACCAGCCCGGCACCCGACTCCCCCGTGACTTCCAGATTGGCAATCTCTTCCTGCATCTGCTGCATTTTCTCCTGCATCTGCTGGGCTTGTTTCATCAGATTGCCTAAACCACCTTTACCAAACATATCGCTCTCTCTATCACTTCGGGCTGCTTATTCAGCAGCAGTTAAACGGGGCGGATACTTTCTTCGTCCAGTTCCGCGTCAAAGAAACGCCGCAGCGTTTGAATATTATTGTCCGTCATAATGGACTGACGAGCCTCGGTCAGCATCTCTTCATAGATAACCTGTCGCCACTCCAGCGGTGTATGCACCGTAAGGTCATCATCTTCAACTACGGTCAGCACTATCGGACGACCGTAGTGTGCCATCAATGTCTCTGCCAGCGTTTTTTGCGCCACAGCACTATTCAGGTGGCGCAGAGAAGAACGCAGATGTAACTGCACAACCCCCACTTCCGGCTCTTTTTTAAAAGCATTCAATGCCAGCTGTTGTACCAGTTTTGGCAACGTCAAACTGTGGACTTCCGCCGCCCAGGCATCCCTTTCTATCGATTCTTCAACCAGACGAGCCACCAATTCCGGTGTTTTCTCATGTTCCAATGCCGAACGCAATGCCTTGGGCGTTGTCGTGACATTTTTCTCTACCACTTCAGTTTTTTTCTGTGCTCGCCAGCGATAAGCTTCCTGCTTTTTCTGCTCCGGCTGTGCGGTTTCTTTAGCAGACATCTGTTGTTGACCACGCTCAGCCACGGAAGCCAGACGCTCCAATGCCGAGGTTACCGGCCGCGTTTTACTGAACGCCGCCGCTTCACTCTTTTTTGGTGGAGTTGCCTCTTGCTTGCGTAACAGTTGGCTACGAGCGTGCAACAGTTGCGCGGTAGAGTCAGACAGCTCACTACTGTAGTTATCGTTTTCCGGACGGCTCCCCGCAGGCTCGGGTTGTTCGGCTGTAGCAGCTGGCGCCGGGTTTTCTGACGGCACCATCGTCCGGGGGTGATTTTCTGTTCGCGACATTGAAGTCGCTGGCTGATGTGGAACAATCACTGGCTCTATGGCCGAAGGAGTCGGTGTAGAAACCGGGGCCTGGGATTCAATGATCTGATTGGGATGAAAAGCCAGCGCCCGCAGCAGCGTCATTTCTACCCCCATACGGCGATCTGGCGCATATGGCAACTCTTTGCGGCCAATCAGCAAAATTTGATAGTAAAGCTGGACATCCGCTGGTGGTAACACGCGGGCCAAATCTCGCAACCGTGGTGCCACCATCGCATAATCATCACCCAATGCAGAAGGCAGTAGCTGCACCATCGCGATACGATGCAGAATGGTGAGTGTTTCTACCAGCAGCGACTCCCAATCAACCCCGCGGGAAGCCGCCTGCGCCAACAGCATCATGACCCGTTCACCATCCGCTTTCACCAGTGCTTCAATTAGCGCCAGCGGTTGTTCATCATCCAATGTCCCGAGCATCTGGCTTACCGCGGCTGTCGTCACCTGCCCCTGTCCAATGGCAATCGCCTGATCGGTCAGACTTAATGCATCACGCAGGCTACCATCAGCCGCACGGGCCATCAGTTGTAACGCCCGCGGCTCAAAAATCAGTTGTTCTTCCTGCAGAACATGTTCCAAATGTGCGCGAATTTGTTCAACATCCAGCGCTTTCAGATGAAATTGCAGACAACGTGACAGAATGGTGATCGGCAACTTTTGCGGGTCGGTGGTAGCCAACAGGAATTTAACGTGGGCGGGAGGTTCTTCCAGTGTTTTCAGCAGCGCATTAAAACTGTGGCGTGACAGCATATGCACTTCATCGATGAGATAAACTTTGAAACGACCGCGCGCCGGAGCATATTGCACGTTATCCAGCAGGTCGCGGGTATCTTCAACTTTTGTACGTGAAGCCGCATCGATCTCAATCAGATCGACAAACCGCCCTTGTTCGATCTCTCGGCAACTGTCGCACTGACCGCAAGGTGTCGCAGTGATGCCCATGTCACAATTCAGCCCCTTTGCCAGCAAACGCGCGATGGTGGTTTTCCCCACACCGCGAGTACCAGAGAAAAGGTAGGCATGGTGAATCCGGCCTAGAGAAAGACCGTTAGCCAACGCTGTCAGCACATGCTCCTGGCCAACCACATCAGCAAAGGTTTGGGGGCGCCACTTACGGGCAAGAACCTGATAGCTCATCAATACCGCAACAGTTGAGTTATTGAAGAGGTGATGCTAACACAGTCTCGCCACTATCGGCGAGACTGTTATGCTTAATGTCCGGGGAAGTCAACCAGGCTGTAACAGTTCACGCCTATGCTTTCAAGACGTTGGCGGCCACCTAAATCGAACAGATTGATAATAAACGCCGCATCAGAAACCTGCCCACCTTGACGACGAATAAGTTTCACAGTGGCTTCAATTGTACCGCCTGTAGCCAACAAATCATCAATCACCAGCACCCTATCACTGGAATCAATCGAATCTGCATGCATTTCCAGCGTATCGACGCCGTACTCCAATACATAGCTTTCACTGACAGTAGCACGCGGTAGTTTACCTGGTTTACGCACTGGAACAAATCCTACGCCTAACGCCAAAGCTACCGGAGCACCAAACAAAAAACCACGGGCTTCAGTACCCACAACTTTGGTAATCTCAGCATCCCGATAATGCATTACCAGCATCTCAATACTCATTGAGTATGCCTGAGGGTTTTCCAACAGGCTCGTGACATCCCGGAACAATATGCCCGGTTTAGGGTAATCTCGAATACTTTTGATACTATTTTTAATTAATTCTGGCTGCAGTGTTACGGTCATAATCTTGTGCCTGATAAAACGTTCTGTTTACTGAATAACCCGCTGCGGACCTTCGCTTCATCAATAATAAAGCGCCATTTACCGAAAAGAAGGAAAGTGGTGATCTACACACGAAAACGCCCAAATCTAGTCAAAGTGCTCGGTAAATGCAACCGCCCCACCAAAATCAACTTGTCTTTTGTTGCTCAGGATCAATAACGGGCAGGCGCAGCATAAAAACCAGCAACACAGCCAAAATAGCCAGTAGCAAGCCTCTGACCCAGGTAATTTCCACCATCCAGAGTGATAAAACAAATGTTGCTATAATTACAGCAATCGCTTTTCCTTTCACCCGTGGTGGCAAAGCACGGTATTGCTGCCAGTGACGAAGATAACCGCCAAACAAAGAACGGTAAAGCAACCAATGATGAAAACGTGGCGATGACCGAGCAAAACACCAGGCAGCCAGTAGCAGGAAAGGTGTCGTCGGCAATAACGGTAATATCACGCCAAATGCCGCCAGAATCACCGCCAACCACCCGATGACGATCAGAAATCCACGATACATGCACACCTCTTTTCTAAATGATAGCTACCCGCATTTAACTTTATCATCACATTTGGCTTTTTACCGGATAATATCCTCTGTACTGTAAAAGCTGAAATAGGGCCTACGTATTGTATCTATCAGGATTAACAGGCAAGCTTGCCGCCCATGCCAATGGTGAGGAAACTGTGTGAATACGCAAACATTGTTGCAAGCGCTGGAACACCAGATAACAACCCTGGCGCAGGAAATCGCCTCTGTTGCCACACATCCCGCTTCACAATCTCGGTTTGATCGTCAGTTGTTCAGCTGTTACGGCACTCGATTAGGCGATTATCTGCATGAAGTACAACAAAACCATCAGCATCTCCGGCAATATGTTGCGGAAAAACGCACCGAACGAGTAGCATTTATGGCGGAAAAGCTGTTGGCGCAAATCACAGCGCTACAACGTGAATTAGCGACGCAGCAATTACGCCAGCAAGAACCAACTTCTGCTCCACCGAAGGATCTTTACCATAAACTATCCGAACATCAAGATTTTGAGCGCCGTCTGCTGGCAATGATTCAAGATCGTGAAAGCCTGTTATATCAACAAACTATACTCAGCGAACAACAACGACTGCAAAAAGAATTGGCTGCATTGGAAGGTCGGCTCCTGCGATGCCGGCAGGCATTGTCTCGTTTAGAAAAACAGATAGAGCGACGGGAACAGGGCCATTAAGCCTCGTGGTATCAGGCAATATCTGCTATATCTAAAAACCGGACTTAGAGCAATAGGAAAGTGGACTCACTATGTCACTGGAAAATGCAGCTCCCGAAGTCAAGCTGGCGGTAGATCTCATTATGTTGTTAGAAACCAATCATGTTGAGCCTGAAATCGTGCTGGCTGCGCTGGATATTGTACGCAGGGATTATCAGCAAAAAACACAGCACAAAGAAGACAACATGGCAAGATAAGGTGTTTGCTCCGCCGGAGCAAGATTGCCCTTTCTTGCTCCGACAGACTCTGGCTTATTCGACATTCAGACTATCATCTGTCTGTTAGCGGGAAACTTCTTTAAACTCAGCGCCCTGATTGTTATGCAGATAAACTTCCAACTGATTGAAAGCAATATTAATATTATTTTCCCGGCACAGGCGATCAATCGCTCGATTGAGCTCATCCACGGTATAGCTGCGGTCACCCAGTTCCCGGACATACAATCGCAGCTCGTGATCCAATGAGCTGGCACCAAACTCCAGGAAAAAAACTTGTGGTTCAGGGTCAACCATAACTCGAGGGTTCTCCCGAGCCGCCTGTAACAGCACCTCTTTTACTTTGTCCAGATCCGAGCCATATGCCACACCAATACGAATAATGACACGCGTAATCGTATCTGACAGTGACCAGTTGATCAGCCGCTCTGTCACAAAGGCCTTATTAGGGATGATGACTTCCTTGCGGTCGAAATCCGTAATCGTGGTGGCACGAATACGGATTTTGCTCACTCCACCGGAAAACGAACCAATGGTGATGGTGTCGCCGATGCGCACTGGACGCTCGAACAGAATAATCAGACCAGAGACAAAGTTGGCGAAGATCTCCTGCAAGCCGAAACCTAATCCGACAGATAATGCTGCCACCAACCATTGCAGCTTATCCCATGATACGCCCATCGAACTTAAAGAAGTTGCAGCACCGATAATCGTAATCAGATAAGTCAACATCGTGGTAATGGCATAGGATGTCCCCTGACGTAGTTGGAGTCGGGAAAGAACCAGTACCTCCAGCAAACCGGGGAGATTTCGGGTCATCACATAAGCCACAACAATAATCAACAATGCGACCAGAAGATTACCCAGTGTCACCGCCTGCAAAACACTACTGCCAGCAACAGAGGTGTTGTAGTGCCACAACGTAATGCTGTCCAGATAAGAGAATACGGTGATCAGTTCTGACCAAATCCAGTAGAACGCCACGGAAAAAACAAGCAACAGCACCATCGTGGCCAAACGCAACGACTGTTGACTGATCTGCTCTAGCGCCAGAGGTGCTTCCGGAACTGGCTCACTGCCTTCCGCGCCCTCTTTAGCCATATTCTGCCGTCTTGCCAGCGCACGACGATAAGCCAGACGACGGGCCGCAACACTGAGTCCTCGGATTATTGTCATATAAACAATATTCCATACCATCCATAGACAGAGTGTTTCTATCCAGCGTGCCGATAGCCGTAAGGTAGTATAGAAATAACCATTGAACATCAAGCCAATCAGGAATAGCGGCATGAGAACAATGACAGTCACAATGATAAGTCTGGCAGTATGACGATCTTTTTCACGCCAACTGTCTCGGCACAATGGGAAAACCAGAACAGTCAGCAAAATCAGGTTACAGACGATAATAATCTGTCCAATAACATCGTCAGCCAGATAAAGTGGCATTTTGTCGCCGATCACTGACCAAAAAACCAGCGGCAGTAATGCGCTCCCCAGCCTCACCGTTTGTCGGCGATAATGCGCACAACGTGAGGATGGAATACTAAAATGGTGTTCACAAAGACCAGCGGGTTTCAAGCTGATATAAGTCATCCCGAATACCAGCCAGAGCAACGCTAAATTTTCACTCAGTAGCCAGGAAAAACTACTGATCTGGCTATCCATCTTTTTCAACCATATCCCCAGGGCAAGAATAATCAGCACCCCGGGTAAGGTTTTTAACACAACCAGCAGAATAACCTGCGGCGTGTGAAGCTGGCTGTCTCGCTTAAGCTGACCGACATCATCCGACAGCTTGTTCATGTAGTTATCAATCGCCTTGCGTCGCCAATAAATCAGCCCGATAGCAAGCAATGATGGCACTACAAACAACAGTGATTGCAGTGTGCCCTGCAATAATTGTGCTGGCTTCAGCGTCAAATGCAGATCATTTACCTGCTGCTTCAGCGCTGATGGCAAATCTTCCAGCCAGCTCCAATCCATTGGTTTATTGCTGTTTACCCAGAAAATCTGCTGCGTTAACGTGTGCTGCAAAGAGGTATTAATACCCAGTAACTGCTGCCTGTTGATTTGTAGGTTTATAGCCAACATCAGTTGATTACCCAGTTGCTTGTTGAGCTGATCAAGCAACTCTCTTCGCATGTCCAGCACTTGTCCCAAAGCATCGGTTACTTCCGCATCAACCGGCTTATTACTGCGTGCTAACAATTTCTGGATATATTCGTCCCCGCGGAACAACACATCACGTTGCTGATTAATATCGAATTGCTCAAGACGTAAGTCAGCAATCTGCGCACTCATGTCACTCAGTGAATCAGCAGAAGGCAGGTTAAGCTGCTGCTGATAGAGAATCCGCGATAATAACAAACTGCCCTTTAATACTGTCACCTGCTCTTTCAGATTACGCTCAGACTGAGAGGCGCGATCCAACCAATTTTTTACCTGAATAGTTTGCTGGACCAGCGTATTGCTCTCTTCGGTAGCTTTGATCAAGCGCTGACTAAGCTTTTGATTTATATCCATTTCCATTTTCACTAATGGATTTTCTTGGATGCGTTGTAAATCTTCGGAATTTTGCGCTTCTTTGGCAGTTTTTTCAGAAAGGTTCAGACGCTTGCCATTAATAATGCCTTGCAGTGCCTGAACCATGCGTTCCAGTTGGTTAATTTGTGCCGCAGTATAATCACGCTGTTTCTGTAATAAATCCTGCAAGGTCGTATTCACCTCCAGGCTTTTACGCTGCTGCTCCATTTGCAACGTCACCAGAGCTTGCTCTGCCTGCAACAATACCTGCTGACTCGAGCGCAAAGGCGCTTGATTCGATTCCAATCCATTGAGTTGGTTACGTAACTTCTGGCTACGCTGCAAAGCAGCAACCAGAGCGCTTTGTACACGCTCTGGTTGAGTTTGCAGAGAAATTAATTGACTGTTGTAGGTAGAAAGGTTTTCCTGAGCAGATTGTAAATCATTCAGTGTTTCGTTCAGATGTGCTTCGAGCTGTTTGAGGGATAGAGATTCTAATGATTTAGGTACATCATCCTTGCTCGTCGCATTGAGAGCATCCAGATCTCCGCTGACCTGTTTTAATTTGGCAGGTGCCTGCGCTGCCTCCTGTTTAAGCTGACTAGTCTCCTGCTTTACCCGATCAATGGTATCCAATACATCAAGAGTTTGTGTTAAATCCTGCTGGGTCAGCTTATCCATCGGCGTGAGGTTTTTTTGTTTATTCAGTATATTCAGCCGACTTTGGATTTCACTATGCGTTGGCAAATCACTTCCAGCTTCCACCGCGGGTGAAAACGAGAGTATGGCAAGACATATCATCGATATGTGTAACATATGACAAAACACAAAATCGAGGCGATAATCAGAAAAAACTGAACGAAGACGGAGCGAAACCACTGGCCAGTAAACCATGATACATCATCAAGTTGATGGAAATACTTTAGCTTACCATGACTCGTTACAACAAAGTATGAGGATTGTCAGGTAAAAGTAACACTTTCCTCCACGCATTATCTACCGGCACAGGATTACTCACGTTGACCGCGCAATGCCGGACTGGTACGAAGCATATCAATTAAAATATCCACCAACAGAGGAGATTCCTCCTTCAGGTTAAAGCTGCTCGGCATAAATAACCAGTTTTCCATGATACCGGAAATATAAGCGCGCGTTACAATAGCGGCCCGCCTTACGTGAAGATTGATAGGCAGCAACCCTTGGCGAATACAGTGCTCCAAGTTTCCTTCTATTTGTAGATAACAATCGAGATACAATTCTTTACGTCCGTTGTATAATGGCATCATTTCCCCGACAAATTCACACTTGTGAAAGATTATTTCCATCATCGAACGCCATCCTGGATCAGACTCGGTGAGCTTCAGGATATAAATCAGTATTTCTCGCATCACATGCAGTGGATTATCGGGAAATTTTGCCTGATACTCGGTTTCGAAATCAGTAATTTTAGACTCTGCTCGCGCCCAAATTTCATCAAAAAGTTCAGCTTTGTTTTTAAAATGCCAATAAATAGCGCCACGGGTCACACCGGCAGCAATTGCGATGTCAGACAATGATGTAGAAGAAACCCCACACTCAGAAAAAAGATGTAGTGCAGCATCCATTATTTGGATTTTTGTTTCCTGAGCTTGTCGTTTGGTTTTTCGTGCCATAGCGCCGCTTTTACAAAAAAGTGCGATTTACATACATTCGAGAATGTATGTAACATAGCATGAGTAGAACATTACCGCAGCAATGGGTTTAAAAGCTTGTGATCCATTGACCAATTTCAAATCGGACACTTGAGGTTTATTTATGAACAAAAACAGAAGGCTTACACCTCTGGCAGCAGTGCTGATGCTTTCTGGCGGCTTAGTGCTCACGGGATGTGATAATAAAGGGAACCAACAGGGGGCACATCAAAGCCTTCCTGAGGTCGGCATCGTCACGGTAGCGGCACAACCTCTCAATATCACAACAGAACTCCCCGGGCGCACGAGCGCTTATCGTATTGCAGAAGTTCGCCCTCAGGTAACCGGTATTATCCTGAAAAGAAATTTCGTAGAAGGCAGCGATGTCAAGGCAGGCTCATCGTTATACCAAATTGATCCTGCTACCTATCAGGCACAGTATAACAATGCCAAAGCCTTACTGTCTCAGGCCCAGGCTAACGCAGCAATCGCTCATCTGACAGTTAAGCGCTATAAACCATTGTTGGGTACCAATTACATCAGCAAGCAGGATTATGACCAGGCGGTTGCTACTGCTCGTCAGGATGATGCATCAGTAGAAGCCGCAAAAGCGTCTCTGGATTCAGCACAGATCAATCTGGCTTATACGCGGGTGACCGCGCCGATCTCCGGTCGAATCGGTAAATCGACCGTCACTGAAGGTGCGCTGGTTTCCAACGGTCAGTCCACAGCTTTAACAACTATTCAGCAGCTTGATCCAATCTATGTTGACGTAACCCAATCCAGTAACGATTTTTTGCGTCTAAAAAGAGAGATGGAAGACGGCACACTGGAGCAGAGTAATGGGAAAGCCAACGTCCGATTATTACTAGAAAATGGGACTGAATATGCCCAAAAAGGTACGCTGGAGTTTTCTGATGTCACTGTAGATGAAACCACCGGTTCTATTACTCTGCGAGCCGTATTTCCCAATCCACAGCATAACCTGCTGCCAGGTATGTTTGTGCGTGCGCGTTTAGATTCCGGTATAAACAACAACGCCATTCTGGTACCTCAACAGGGAGTAAGCAGAACACCACGCGGTGATGCCACAGTAATGGTGGTGGATAAAGATAATAAAGTAGAAGTTCGCTCGATTGTCGCCACTCAGGCTATTGGAGACAACTGGCTGGTGACATCCGGTGTTAAATCTGGTGATCGCGTGATTGTTTCTGGCCTGCAGAAAATCAGACCAGGTATCCAGGTAAAAGCCCAGGAAGTGACCTCCGATAATACCCAACAACCTCAGTCACAGCCCGCTAAGTCTTAACAGGAGCCGGTAATCAATGGCTAAGTTTTTTATAGATCGCCCCATCTTTGCATGGGTAATCGCCATTATGGTGATGCTTACCGGGATGCTGGCAATTGTTAAACTGCCCGTTGCGCAGTACCCGACTATTGCACCACCAGCAGTACAGATCACCGCATCTTATCCAGGTGCTGATGCTAAAACACTTCAGGACAGTGTCACGCAGGTTATCGAACAGAATATGAATGGTATCGATAATCTGCTGTATATGTCTTCCAGTAGTGACTCTTCAGGTACAGCGCAAATTACCCTGACCTTTGATGCCAAAACCAATCCCGACATTGCCCAGGTTCAGGTACAGAATAAGCTACAGTTGGCAATGCCGCTGCTTCCTCGGGAAGTACAACAGCAAGGCGTGAGTGTTCAGAAATCCAGCAGCAGCTTTCTGATGGTTATCGGTTTTATCAGTGATGATAAAAACATGACTCAGCAGGATATTGCTGACTACATAGGCTCCACTATTAAAGACCCAATCAGCCGTGTAATGGGCGTAGGTGATACTGAGTTGTTCGGTGCCCAATATGCCATGCGCATCTGGCTCGATCCTAACAAGCTGAATAACTATCAGCTCACCACATCAGATGTGGTGAATGCCATTACAGTGCAAAACAACCAGATTGCCGCTGGTCAACTGGGTGGTACTCCGTCAGTTCCAGGGCAAAAACTGAATGCGTCCATTATTGCGCAAACTCGCCTTAACTCCCCTGAGCAGTTCTCTAACATAATCCTTAGGGTCAATAAGGATGGCTCTCAGGTGCGTCTTAAAGACGTAGCAAGAGTAGAGCTGGGAGGGGAAAGTTACAGTACTGTCGCACGCTACAATGGTCAGCCAGCCTCTGGTCTCGGTATTAAACTTGCTACTGGAGCCAATGCGTTAGATACCGCCACTGCTATAAAGGCGGAAATAGCAAAACTGCAACAGCAATTCCCGGCAGGGATGAAGGTAGTTTACCCCTATGACACCACACCTTTCGTTACGATTTCGATCAACGAGGTAGTGAAAACCCTGATCGAAGCTATCGTTCTGGTGTTTTTGGTGATGTATCTGTTCTTGCAAAACTTCCGTGCAACGCTGATTCCTACTATTGCAGTGCCGGTAGTATTGTTAGGGACTTTTGCGATTTTGTCTGCGTTTGGTTATTCCATTAATACACTGACAATGTTCGCGATGGTGCTAGCCATCGGTCTGCTGGTAGATGACGCCATTGTTGTCGTGGAAAACGTCGAACGCATAATGACCGAAGAAGGTCTGTCCCCCAAAGAAGCAACACGCAAATCGATGGGGCAGATTCAGGGGGCATTGGTCGGCATCGCGCTTGTTCTATCAGCTGTATTCGTTCCTATGGCTTTCTCTGGCGGTTCAACCGGGGCCATCTATCGACAGTTTTCTGTAACCATCGTGTCAGCCATGGTGCTTTCAGTGTTAGTGGCGTTGATTCTAACCCCTGCGCTTTGTGCCACAATTCTGCAGCCAACCATCAATCATGGTCACGATGAAAAAAGAGGCTTATTTGGTTGGTTCAATAAACTATTTGGAAAAAGTACCACTCACTATTCTGATAGTGTTGCCAGAATACTGCACAGTACCGGCCGCTATGTTCTCCTTTATATGATTATCGTGGTGGGCTTGGGGCTGTTGTTTACACGGATACCAAGCTCTTTCCTACCAGAAGAAGATCAAGGGGTTCTGTTGACCATGGTGCAATTACCTGTCGGGTCGACACAGGAAAGCACACAGAAAGTTCTCGACAAAGTAAGTAATTACTATCTGGAGCATGAAAAAAATAACGTTAAGTCCGTTTTTACTGTTAATGGCTTTGGTTTTGCTGGTCGAGGCCAAAACATGGGTCTGGCGTTTGCCAGCCTGAAAGACTGGAAGGAACGTCCTGGTTCGAAAAATAAAGTTAGTGCTATTATCGGAAGGGCTTACGGCGCACTTTCACAGATTAAAGAAGCGTTGGTCATCCCTTTTAATATTCCGGCTATTGTTGAGCTAGGCACTGCCAGCGGATTTGACTTCGAGCTCATTGACGAGGGTAATCTTGGCCATGAAAAATTGATGGCAGCTCGTAACCAACTGTTGGGAATGATTGCTCAACATCCTGATACGTTGATACGCGTACGTCCGAATGGCATGGAAGATACGCCGCAATATCGGATTGACATCGACCAGGAGAAAGCAGAGGCATTGGGAGTCTCGATTTCTGATATTAACTCAACGCTTTCTACTGCATTAGGTGGTAGTTACGTCAATGACTTCATTGATCGTGGCAGGGTGAAAAAAGTTTATGTTCAGGCTGATGCCCCTTTCCGTATGTTGCCCAAAGATATCCAGAACTGGTATGTCCGTGGCACATCAGGGCAAATGGTCCCTTTCTCCGCATTCTCATCAGCACATTGGGAATACGCCTCACCTCGTCTGGAACGCTATAACGGCTTACCTTCTATTGAACTGGTGGGTGAAGCTACTCCGGGTAAGAGTACTGGTGAAGCAATGGCAATGATGGAGAAATTGGCATCGCAATTACCGAAAGGTATTGGCTTTGACTGGACCGGGATGTCTTATCAGGAACGTTTGGCTGGTAACCAGGCTCCTGCATTGATCGTTGTTTCAGCCATTGTCGTGTTCTTATGCCTGGCAGCGCTGTATGAGAGTTGGTCTATCCCATTCTCAGTTATGCTGGTTGTTCCTCTTGGTGTATTGGGTGCGGTTATTGCAACCAGCATGCGTGGCTTGGAAAATGACGTTTACTTTAAGGTAGGGCTGCTGACCACCATCGGGCTTTCAGCGAAAAATGCTATTTTGATCGTCGAATTCGCCAAAGATCTGATGCAAAAAGAAGGTAAGGGTTTAATAGAAGCAACGTTGGATGCCAGCCGTATGCGTCTACGTCCTATTCTGATGACATCATTGGCCTTCATTCTCGGTGTTCTTCCGCTCGCTATCAGCACGGGTGCTGGTTCTGGCGCACAGAATGCTGTCGGCACCGGTGTGATGGGGGGGATGATTACGGCAACAATACTCGCCATTTACTTTGTGCCTGTATTCTTTGTTGTCGTTCGACGCCGCTTCGATAAAAAGAAAGGTAATGATGTGGTAGATCAATCTATAGAACACCATTAAAAATATCTATTAGTAGTGATTAAAAGGCCGATGACGCGCTGAGGGATCCCCACAAAATCAGCGCTAATAAACCAACACCATACTTCGGTAGGTTTTGGCGAGGTGATTAAGAACAGCGTGCAATGCTGTTTGTTTTAATGTCAGCGGAGAGTGTCGCAAGACATTCTCCGCTAATGTCAGATAATAGATAACCCGTCGTGATTTTACGCTGTTGGCCTGATATCTCAGATGTAACCTTTTATTTTCAGCGTCACAGCCCAACAACCACTGTACGGCTGTGGCTAGTCTCGCCAGCAGACTCAGGACCAACAGGCACCCTGACGTACTACTGTGACCACCACGCAGACCAAAGCCAAAGCGTTCGCTTTTCTCGTCACGAAAGTTCTGCTCAATCTGCACTCTGTAGCTGTAAAGTTTCATCACTCCACGCGGCTTAAATTCGTCTGTGCTGCTGAAAATAGACGCAGCAGGGTATTTCCCCGCCCCCACCCAATAAAATCCCAGCCCAGTGTTTGATATGCCGGAACCAGGCATTCTGGAACCCGGCATCAGCAACAATAATGACCTTCTTATCGGGCGCAATGGCATTGTGTAGCACATCCAGAAAAGCCGTTTGAATTTGGGAGTTCTGCTGCTTGTCAGAAGGGACAACCTGGCGCATCAGGGGGAGGGAGCGGCTATCGGCGCGCAGAACATGGAAAGTCTATGAAGGGTAACCTCCCAGTCGACAGCGATAACACACAATGAAAGTCGCTGAGTCAGTAGTGAGGTAGTATTTTTGAATATCAGTGGGGTATCGCTGTGAAGTGGGACATTCCCCAGCAAACGGTCAATGCGTTTAGTCTTGTTTTTTACCTGTGCAGACCTGGGTAGATATCATCCGATACGGGTCAGGGTGAGCGATGCGCCACGCGTTAAAGCCACAGTCGCATCGAGAAGGGCATTCTGTCGATATTGGTGAAACGAGGCTAAAGCGCCCTGGAAAAAGTTCTGGCATACTTGTCAGGCAGACATAGAGATGATCTTATTGAATTGGTGGAACAATCAGTAGATCACATAACGCTATGCCTGTCCTCTTTTACCCGCCATTACTGGGGATCCCTCAGCGCTGACGCAGCTTTTTTTATTCACTACTTAAGCCAACAAAACGCCTACGCCCCTTGCCTTGAAGCTTCAAACCATATTTCTACACCTCGTTTTCTTTCACTTTAAAATCCAATTGTTGATCAATCAGTCAAAAAAGAGCAACACAAAAGTTATGTTATAACATTATATTAACATCTTTATGAAACCCGTCATCCAGACGAACTATCGTACAAAGGTATTTTATGACATCAGTGATTGTATTTTTTTACAAGGTAGGTCCAGCGAAGATTAATGCATAACCCATTAAGCGGAAAGGAAAGATGTATATCTATACCCAATAGATTTCAAGATGCAGGAAGACGGCAAGAGAGAGTCTCAATGAGCGTACTCAGGTAAATGATTCGGGTAAACGGACGCAGCCAACACACTTGCAACTTGAAAGATGACGATTATATGTTAATGTTGATATTTCCCTTGTCTCACCTCCTTACTACACGGGAAAACAGAAATAATGTTTCACAGTAGGACGCGCTACCGGCGCTCTCGAAATGCTTTGGCTGACTTTTGAAATCCTAGCACTATCCATGCAGGTACTAAGCGCACACCATGCAGCTAAAACACCTCATAAAGATTGTATTGCTGTTCAACGATACGAGCATCGCGGTGTAATTTGTAAAACAAACCTTCGATTCCACACCATACGATGGAAAAAAGAAATGGTGATAATGTGGCTGAACAGATAACCATTAAAGAGATGTACCAGTATAGCGTTTCTCTTTTATTTTAATTATTTATAAAACAATAGGATAAATATTTTTTACTTTTTATTGATACTCATCGGCGAGACAGACATATAAGCTCAACCAAATAACCGGTACCCAATCACGGATTAAAGGTAAAAAAAGGTAAATAAAATTAGACAATGGCCGATTAATATACTGCAATGTGGAAAAATGGGGCAACCCCGATAGCAATGTTAGGTACAAAAAATGACACCAAGGTACAAGTAAGACTGATTTTTTTGCTATAGTTAAGACAGAATAATTTTTGATAGTGAAGTTGGGTCATTCTTTAACATTCACCTCATCGCCTTTGTTTGGTCTTCACCCAGTAATTCGAGGCATACTGAGGGGGCATTCTATCTTCTGCAATTCATCACTCTACCTGTTTAGCAGGTGTTAACCCTAGTAACACTGATCGCGGTTTAACGGAGGGATTGAAATGGATGAGTACTCACCTAAACATTATGATATTGCCCAACTCAGATTCTTATGTGAAAATCTGCGCGATGAAAGTATCGCTACGTTAGGTGATAGCAGCCATGGCTGGGTTAATGACCCTACATCTGCTGTCAATCTTCAGCTAAATGAACTTATTGAACATATAGCTGCATTTATTGTCACCTATAAAATTAAATACCCGAACGACGAAGAACTTTGCGAGCGGGTTGAAAAATACCTAGACGATACCTATATTCTTTTTAGTAACTATGGCATCAATGATGGCGAGTTACGTAGATGGCAGAAATCCAGGTCACAATTATTCAGAATGTTCTCGGAAAAGAGCATCTGTACGGCAGTCAAAACTTAAGCAATAATTTGTCTTATACTTATTCTAATCCAGGAAAATTCATAAAGGTTATTATGAAAAAAATAGATTATTTGATGCGTTTACGTAAATGCACCTCCATCGACACACTTGAACGTGTTATTGAAAAAAACAAGTATGAACTTTCAAACGATGAGTTGGAAATGTTCTATTCTGCAGCTGACCACCGCCTGGCCGAGCTGACTATGAATAAGCTTTATGACAAGGTTCCTGTTGCTGTTTGGAAATACGTACGCTAGTTGTTAATTAATTGCGAGAGCATTAGCAGCGCTAAATACACTGGGCCGGTATCAATATCGGCTTTTGTTTTTATAGGCTATGTAGTGTTATAGCAAAAGTTGTAACAAACTGTATGAGAGAATCGATAATGTATTGTTCTACTTTTAAATTATGACTTAACCAATACAGACAATATAATCACTTCTTTTTTGTCAAATGCATCCTGCCAACAGCATTGATAAATAAAAATTTTGTTTTTTATATTATGCGATAAGCGTACCAAAAACCATTTACGACTGAATAACGATTAAAGAATCGCTGTCGTTAGTCACGAACGGAGAAAGACTGAAATTGACATTACAAAAATGGTGGGGGCCCTGCCAGCTACATCCCGGCACACACATCGTCTGCTGCGGCTGCTTCCTTCCGGACCTGACCGAATTCACAGAGTAGTGTTGCGGGAGAACCGACAGAGCCCCCATTGACAGCTCAACTAGTGTAAAGCGGTGGGCATTATCTGTGATGGACTATGTAATTGCAAGCCTACATCATCTAATCGCTGTTTTCTTACTCGCTACCCGTATTATACTTCCTATTTTATCATCTAAATCAGTATGAGACTTACAATGCCTAACAATAAGGATAATTTTCGTCAACGCGTTTTTCATATTGTTTCGGCCATTCCCTATGGAAAGATTGCCACCTACGGGGATATTGCATGTTTGGCAGGCTCCCCACGAGCAGCTCGTCAGGTTGGCGGAATATTGAAAAATCTCCCTGAATGCACCAAGCTACCATGGCACCGGGTTATTAATCGTAAGGGGGAAATATCGTTGATAGGTAACGACTATCTGCGACAAAAAAACGCACTTGTAGCCGAAGGGATTCAATTTGATGAAACAAACAAAATAAATTTACATCTCTTCCGTTGGCAGTACACATCCTAGATTTCCTTCAGAGTGTATAGCATCAGGGTCGTGGCTCAAGGTTATTACGCTGAAGTTAAATAAACAGATCATGCAAAGAATTATTATAGGTTATGCATCCGTATCGCCAGAGGTCTAGTTGGAGCAGGCCTTGCGATACAGGATAGGACACTGAAAGTTAAGATTACAGGGACCCTGTAGGTTGGAAGCCCTATCATAACGACGATTCCCCTCCCCAGCGAGTATAATTGAAAATGCGATACCACCCAAGGTAGATCATAATTTCATGTGACAGGTCTCTTTTTCTTATTGTCTGATTATAATCTCCTCATGTGGAACTCTCTTATAGCTACTATTCCAGTCAATTTGCTTTTTTATAGACATCTTATTTATAAGGATAAAACTATGAGTCAGGCATTGCAGAATCTGCTTAATCTGCTTAATTTGGAGAAACTTGAGGAGGGGCTATTTCGCGGACAAAGTGAGGATCTTGGATTACGGCAAGTATTTGGAGGACAAGTTGTAGGACAGGCGCTTTCAGCTGCGAAACAGACAGTTCCCATTGAAAGATTCGTTCACTCCTTTCACTGCTACTTTTTATTACCTGGAAATAGTCAAAAACCGATTATTTATGACGTAGAAAAATTACGTGATGGAAATAATTTCAGTACCAGACGCATTCGCGCCATCCAGAATGGAAGGCCTATTTTTTATATGACCGCCTCTTTCCAAAACCGAGAGGTCGGATTCGAACACCAAAATGTCATGCCTCAGGTCCCATTACCAGAGGGGCTACTTTCCGAACAAGAGATTGTACGAAGCATATCGCATCTGTTACCTGAACAATTCAGCGACAAGTTTACTCGCGAAAGGCCCATTGAGATACGTCCGGTAAAATTTCACAACCCTTTCAAAGGCGAAGTAGAGAAACCATGCAGGAATGTATGGTGCAAAGCCAATGGCGACATGCCGGACGATGAACGGACACACCAGTATCTGTTGGGCTACACGTCAGATTGCAACTTCTTATTGACGGCATTACAGCCTCACGGTGTTGGGTTTATGGAACCGGGGATGCAAGTCGCCACCATCGATCATTCAATGTGGTTCCACCGCCCTTTTCGCTTAGATGATTGGCTGCTTTATTCAGTAGAAAGTACTTCTGCTTCTGGATCCAGAGGATTCGTCCGCGGACAGTTCTACTCCCGTGATGGTATCTTGGTTGCCTCCAGCGTTCAGGAAGGTGTAATACGCCGTCATAGTGTTTAAAATTCAGACATAAAAAACCACCTGCTAGAGGTGGTTTAATGGTAAAGGAGTGAAGTCCCACGCCTTGGGATAATTAACGATTACTGGTTGTATGCATTCTCACCATGGCTGTTCACATCCAGACCTTCGCGTTCCTGTTCTTCCGGTACGCGCAATCCAACAGCCATATCCGCAACTTTGAAAGAAATAAATGCGGCGACGCCAGACCATACAATACAAACGACGACGCTGAATAGCTGCACCCACACCTGATGAGTCATGGTTACACCTTCAGCATAGCCCGTACCACCCAGTGAGGCAGAAGTGAACACGCCAGTCAGGATGCAACCGACAATACCACAGACGCCATGAACACCGAACACATCACACGGATCATCGACACGTAACCATCTCTTCAATACCGTCACGCCCCACAGACCTGCGAAACCTCCAGCCAGACCGATGATCATTGCACCGCCGATACCAACAGTACCTGCAGCAGGCGTGATAGCCACCAGACCGGCGATACAACCAGAGCAAGCGCCAAGTAAAGAAGGTTTGCCTCGAGCAACCCACTCACCAAACACCCATGCCAGAATAGCGGCAGCGGTTGCAATCACAGTAGTCAAGAATGCTAGTGCAGCGATACTGTTGGCACCGCTGGCCGAACCGGCGTTAAAACCAAACCAACCAATGTACAAAATAGCGCAACCGATACATACCATTGGCAAGTTGTGTGGTTTAAATGCTTCTTTACCAAATCCAACTCGTTTACCCAACAATAATGCGCCAACCAGGCCGGCAACAGCAGAATTAATATGCACAACCGTACCACCGGCAAAATCCAGTGCACCATCAGCCGCCAGATAACCACCACCCCAGACCATATGTGTCATCGGCAGGTAAGACAACGTGAACCAAATCGCAACGAAAATCAGCACAGCAGAGAAACGGATACGTTCTGCAATAGCACCAATAACCAGGCCAACAGTAATACAGGCAAACGAAGCTTGGTAAGCGACGTGAATAAACTGGTAGAACGTCCCGCTCTGCGAGTTAATATTAATGCCATTCAGCATAAAGTTAGTCAGGCTACCGAAGAACGCATTGCCTGAACTAAATGCAATACTATATCCATAAACTACCCACAGGATACAAACTAAAGCAAACGACACCATTACTTGAGTCAGCATGGATAACACGTTTTTAGAACGGTTTAAACCACCGTAAAACAATGCAATACCAGGTATAGTCATGAAAAGTACCAGAGCGGTACAGATCATCATAAAAGCGTTATCCGCTTTATCAATAGCAACTGTATCTGCCATCGCCCATGTGGGGAGCATGGCTGCCATACCGAGGCTCAACGAGAAAGAAAGTTTCTTCATTTTTCACTCATCCCTATTCATAAAACCAAATCAGGTAGTTGTTATAGTGCGGCTTCGTCAGTTTCGCCGGTACGGATGCGGATAACACGCTGTAATTCAGCGACGAAAATCTTACCGTCGCCAATTTTTCCGGTATAAGCCGCTTTACTGATCACATCAATGACCTCATCAAGCTGATCGTCAGCAATAGCAATATCGATTTTCACTTTCGGCAAAAAGTTAACACTGTACTCTGCACCACGATACAGCTCCGCATGCCCTTTTTGACGTCCGAACCCTTTCACCTCAGTGACGGTAAGCCCCTGGATGCCCACAGAAGATAAAGCCTCACGTACATCTTCCAGCTTGAACGGTTTAATCACTACAGTAACCAGTTTCATCCTCATCTCCCTAACCATTAAGTCCAGGCCTTCGCCCGTCACTATCAAATGTGTATACGCCATCAATAAAGCAAATGGTGTGCCATAAAATGATTTATCTTAACCAAAGCGGTAAAACATGACAGGCTCACGTTAACAAACAGATGATGGTTTATAATATGAGCACTAGAGAAGAATATAGTACATTCTGGTAGCACTATTTTGGTGCAATACGCCTAATTGCAGTGCATCTTAAGGAGGCAAAAAAGAAACAGCTGCTAATTTATGGTGCGTGTCTTTGCACTGAAGAAAGACCACAGGGACTCAAGAGAGCTCGGTAATAGTTTCATGTCGTTCCGTGGCTGTGAGCTCTTTCCCCGCCAATTGCAGTTGATACATTTGATAATAGCGACCCTGAAGGGTAAGTAACTGTCCATGTGTACCCTGCTCCACCATCTTTCCATGATGGAGCACCAGGATGCTATCTGCGTCTACAATGGTCGATAGCCGATGTGCAATTACAATCAGTGTGATTTGTTCGCGGATAAGCTTTAGTGCCTGTTGAACAGCCTGCTCCGTCCCGGAATCAATATTAGCCGTGGCTTCATCAAGGATCAGGATCTTTGGCGCTTGCACCAACACTCGAGCTAACGCCAATAACTGTTTCTGTCCCACAGAAAGGTTATTGCCCTGTTCTCCAATACGACTATGGATACCTTCCGGCATTCGGCGAACCAGTTCGTCAAGCTGAACAGCTTCCAGTGCTGCCCAGACTTTTTCTTCACTGATAGCACGTCCTAATGCCACGTTAGCGTACATTGAATCCGCCAGCACCACTGGATCCTGCTGTACCATAGCCACATTATGGCGCAAAACCTGATGAGACAGTGTTGACAATGGTCGGCCGTCAAGACGAATCTCCCCACTATCAAGCGGGTAATATCCCATCAGCAAATTTGCCAATGTACTTTTACCGCTACCAGTATGCCCGACCAATGCAACAAAGCCGCGTTCGGGTACGGTAAAAGAGATATGTTGTAATACTGGTTTCCCTGCATGATAGGAAAATGTGACATCATCAATATCAATACGCCCGCTGGCGAGCATCTGTTGATCGCTACCGTACTGCTGCTGAGCCCCATCCATCAGTTCAAAAATTCGCTCACCCGCCACTACAGCCTGCTGCAACATAGATTGTTGTGTCGTCAGTTCTATCAATGGCTCATTCAAACGCCCCAGATAGTTAACAAAAGCATACAGAACCCCGACGCCAACAGAACCGATGGAACTGAAACCGAACTGGATCAATAAACCACATAGCACCAGCGCTGAAAACAGGCTCATCAGTGGACGCAACAAAAAGCCGTTCAACCTCAGTGTTTGCACACGTGTCTGATAATGTAACTGACTTGCAGAATTCAGCTTTTCACCGAAACGGATTTGCTGACGGAATTGCTGGATAACATTCATACCATTAATAACTTCATTAAAGCCGTCATTAATATCTGCCAGATAGCTACGCATCCGACGAACGATAGGCGTGCTGTAGCGTTGATAAATTATCATCACAATGATAACTGCCGGGAAAATAGCTAAAACCACTAAAGCCATACGCCAATCCAGGCTGAACATTGCCACCAGCATTGCACCAATCAAAGCAGCACTGCGTAATACGGTGGAAACCACCATCACATAAAGATCTTTTACCACTTCAGTATCATTGGTGACACGGGAAATCAGTTGCCCAACAGGTTGTGTATCAAATGTAGACAGCGGCTGGCGCAACGCAGCATCCATAACATCAATTCGCAACTGCTGCACCACGCCAACCGAAACACGATTGAACACGATGGCCTGAAAATAGTGCAATGTTGCAGCCAGCACCTGTAAAAGCACATAAGCCACGGTCAGGCCCGTGACTATCAACAGCGGGAACTTCCCTTTCGCTACCAGTTGGTCAATGAAATAACTGACTAATGCTGGTCCGGTGACTTCAGCCGCAGCAGCAATCCATAACATCAACACACCTTGGGCTAGTGGTTTACGCCATGGAGAACCATACGCAAGCAATCGTTTCAGCGTCGGCCATAATGGATGGGAATTATCCATCTTTCTTTTCCCCATCAACAGGTAAGTCGTCCAACGCCGCTTCCAATTGCTGATAACGATACATGTCCCGATACCAACCTGCCTGCTGTGATAACGCCTGATGATTTCCTCGTTGCACAATACTTCCCTGCTGAAGAACTAAAATTTCATCGGCATTGGTCAATGCTGAAAGCCGATGAGCACAGATAATTAACGTTCGTTTTTCACCCCACTGGCGAAGGTTGTGCAAAATGCGATGCTCAGTACGACCATCAACAGCTGACAACGCATCATCCAGCACCAATATCTCAGCTTTTAGCAACAAGGCACGGGCGATGGCAATACGCTGTTTTTGCCCCCCAGACAACATCACCCCCTTGTCTCCGACTTCAGTCTGATATCCTTGAGGTAAACGTAAAATATCGTCATGTACACTGGCTAAACGAGCTGCCTCTTCGATTTGCTGCTGAGTAGCATCCGGCCTTCCCAATGCAATATTATTCGCTACTGTATCAGAGAACAGAAAGGGCGTTTGTCCGACAACAGCAAAGCGGTGACGCAAGTCATCCAGTGATATCTGACGCAATGGCGTCTGGTGATAATGAATTTCACCTTGCTCAACATCGAAATAACGCAAAAGTAACGACAGTAAGGTACTTTTCCCTGAACCAGTCTGACCACATAACCCCAGAACATCGCCTGGTTTCAAGGTAAAACTAACGTGGTTAAGCACCGATTGAGTATGGTCGGGATAATGGAATGATTGAATATCCACCACCAAGGTTCCTGCGCTTGCGGGAAGTGAGCAGTTACCATCTGCAACAACCGGCTCCTCCGAGAGTAACTGTCGTATACGGCTGTACGCTGCGCTACCTCTCTCAACGATATTGAACATCCAGGCCAGTGCCAACATCGGCCAAATCATCAGTCCTAAATACATCACAAAGCTGGTTAATAGCCCCAGCGTCAACGAACCATTAATCACGAGCCAACTCCCCCCACCGATAGCCAGCAAGTTTGAAAAACCAACCGCAATATAAATAGTGGGGTCAAAGCGGGCATCAACGCGGGCAACATGGATATTTTTTTCCCCCGCATCCGCAGCAACCAGAGCAAAGCGATGTGACTGATAATCTTCCAGACCAAAAGCTTTAATCATTCGGATACTGGTCAGGCTTTCCTGCGTTTGATCGTTCAATGAGGAGAACGCAGCCTGCGCCGCTCTAAAACGCTGATGGAGCTGCGTACCATAATACTTGATTACCATTGCCATTACCGGCATTGGTACTAATGCCAATAACGTCAGTTGCCAACTGATCTGAGTACACATTACAACCAGAACTGCGCATCCCATCACCAGTGAATCAACCAGCATCAAGACACCTTCACCCGCAGCAAACACTACGCGATCCACATCATTAGTGGCGCGGGCCATCAAATCACCCGTACGGTGATGCAAATAAAAAGCGGGGTTCTGGCGACTTAACTGGCAATAAAAATCTTTGCGCAGTTCTACCGCCAACTGGTAGGACGCACTAAACAACAACACGCTCCATAAGTACCGGAGCAGGTAAATAATAATTGCCGTAAGCAGAAGAATACCAATCCACCGAGTGATAGCTGCAGCAGACATGGTATTTTGAGTAACGCCATCAACAATAATTCCAACTACTTTAGGTGGCAATAATTGCAGAATGGCAATAATGATTAACAGTATTACCGCGCTCAGATATCGTTTCCATTCGCGGCGAAAATACCATCCAAGTTGAGTAAAAAGTCTCACGCAGTCTTAATTCCAGTTGCTAAGCAAGCGTCGTTGTTATATTGAATAGAGAAATATTATACATAAAGCTGATAACTGATAGATTTTATATCTGAAGCGGCAAAGCAGTAGTATGTTTTATACGTTCCATAGCAAAACTGGAAGTTACATCCACCAGACCGGGAATACCATTAACCAGCCGCTTGTAAAAATTATCATAGCTCTTCATATCAGCTACCTGAACCTGCATCAGATAATCATACTCGCCAGCCATCCTGTAAAATGCCAAAACTTCTGGCATATCCGAAACAAAACTGGTGAACTCACGATACCAGGAACTGTTATGCTGCTGAGTTTTCAGCAAGACAAATGCCGTCAACACCAATCCAAGTCGATCGCTATCCAGCAATGCCACACGCGCCCGGATGTACCCATCTTCATCAAGACGCTTAAGGCGTTTCCAGCAAGGTGTCGACGTCAGATTCACTGCATCTGCCAGCACTTGCAATGACAAGGTACAGTCCTGTTGCAACAACGAGAGTAAAGTACGGTCAGTTTTATCTAACATTCCGTCACCCAATAGAAAATATTTCTCCTATTTAGTGCATATGCAGTGAAAAAGGCAATCTTTTTTTCCTGAGTAACCGTTACGCTACTGCTATCGTTGCCAACAGAGTTTTTCATTATGACCAACACCTGGATAAAAGAAGCCATCAGCACCATTGAAGCAGACTATCAACGTTCGGCAGATACCCATTTGATCCGCGTGACATTACCACACTATCCCGGTATTTATTTTTATTTAAAAGATGAGAGCACTCACCCCAGCGGCAGCCTGAAACATCGGTTGGCTCGCTCACTGTTCCTCTACGGCTTAAGCAACGGCTGGATAAAAGAAAACACCCCGATCATTGAGGCATCTTCAGGCAGTACTGCTGTTTCAGAAGCCTATTTTGCCCGCCTGTTAGGGTTACCGTTTATTGCCGTCATGCCTGCATGTACCGCAAAACGCAAGGTGGAACAAATTGCGTTTTACGGTGGCAGTTGCCATTTTGTCGAACAGTCCAGACAGATTTACGCGGTTTCAGAACAACTCGCCCGAGACCTGAATGGTCATTACATGGACCAGTTCACCTATGCAGAACGAGCAACCGATTGGCGTGGTAACAATAACATCGCCGATAGCATTTACCGGCAAATGTCCCGTGAACCATTTCCAGTACCCGATTATCTGGTCATGAGCGCCGGCACTGGGGGTACCTCGGCCACATTAGGACGTTACATTCGCTACAAGGGACTGGATACACAATTGGTCGTCGTAGATCCGGAAAACTCGGTATTTTATGACTGTTATCAGCATAAAGATCCCATGATTACCGGTCAGTATAGCAGCCGTATTGAAGGAATTGGTCGCCCACGTGCGGAGCCGTCGTTCATCCCAAGCGTTATTGATGAAATGATCAAAGTACCCGATGTTGCCAGCATCGCCACTATTTACTGGCTGGAAAGTATTCTGGGCCGCAAAGTCGGTCCGTCCACCGGAACCAATGTCTGGGGGATGTTACAACTGGCTAAAAGAATGGTAGATGAAGGACGCGGGGGTTCTATCGTTACCCTACTGTGTGACAGTGGTGAGCGTTATCTGGATACCTACTACAACCCTTACTGGGTAGCGGAGAACATCGGCAATATTGCACCTTATTTCCAACAATTAGCAGAAAAAACCACCGATGAATTCACACCGGTTTGATCCCCTAGAATCCTTCTCTGAACAGCGGGAGAGTTTTCAGGTACCATATCTTTTTCTATGATACGTGAAGTTATATGACCGACGTTATATAACAGCATGGAGACCCATCCCCGGTAAGGTGAATCAGAATGAAAAGCGCAGTTGTTGTTTTTAGTGGTGGACAGGATTCCACGACCTGCCTGATACAGGCACTGAAGCAATATGATGAAGTCCATTGCGTTACCTTCGACTATGGACAACGTCATCGAGCTGAGATTGAAGTAGCCAAAACGCTCGCACAACAACTGGGAACCAGATCGCATAAGGTGCTTGATGTCGGTTTACTTAATGAATTAGCCATAAGCAGCCTGACCCGTGACAACATTCCGGTACCTGAATTTGAAGCCGACCTTCAGGGACTTCCCAGTACTTTCGTTCCCGGACGTAATATTCTGTTTCTGACGCTAGCCTCAATTTATGCCTATCAAGTTGGTGCCGAAACCGTAATCACTGGTGTTTGTGAAACGGATTTTTCCGGCTACCCAGACTGCCGAGACGAATTTGTCAAAGCGCTTAATCAGGCAATTGCTCTCGGGTTAGCCAAAGATATTCGTTTCGTAACACCTTTAATGTGGCTGAATAAGGCTGAAACCTGGGCCTTGGCCGATTACTACCATCAGTTGGATACGGTCAGAAATAATACACTGACTTGTTACAACGGTATCAAAGGTGAAGGGTGCGGCCACTGTGCAGCCTGCCACTTACGCGCCAAAGGTCTGGAAGAATACCATCGGGACCCCGTTGGGGTCATGGCATCACTGCGCCATAAGACAGGCTTGTAGTAATTATACAAAGACGTTCAGACAATTATCACTGTCTAGTCTGAACACCGTCCTTTGATATGACTCTCTCATCTATTATCTGAGATGGCTGTAATCTCAAACACAATTTGGTCCATTCTCCGGAGAATGGACCGGACGAATATCCTCCAAACGTACTGCCTCAAGGCAGGTAGAAAGCACTGTTTACATGATGAAATGCCCAATATTATAGCCACGAACAGTGATATGGGTTTGTGTTGTCTTACAATAGTCGTCTCAGGAAAGAACCTGTTCACTTGATACGCACGACAAAGGTTCGCAGCCAGGTGAATCTGCCACACCAGGCCGCGAACGATATCACAGTTTTAAACGAGACAGATTCCGTCCGACTAGCGAGGCACCAATCCCTGGAACCTCCTGTAGTTGTTCTATCTGGGTAAAAGGACCATTTTGTTCACGGTAGGTAACAATAGCTTGTGCTTTTTTCAAGCCGACCCCATTCATAATCGCCGCCAGTTGCTCTGCTGTTGCCGTATTGATATTTACCTCGTCTTCATCGCTGTCAGCTATGATTGCTTTTTCCAGTTTCTGTTTTGGTACAGACGATCTCATAACCTCCGATGATTTTTCCAGTGCACCTTTCTGTTCAACCGTAGTGGCTTGTACCATTACCGTTAAACCAGATAATCCCATTCCAACAATCAGGCAAAGCGCTTTTATTCCTGACTTTTTCATGCTGTTTCCTCCTTGTGTTTGACAGCATCATCACATTGCCGCAACGTCAGATAATCAGCAAACCTCAAAGTTAAAATGTGGAAAAGGCCGCGAAAGCGGCCTTTGTTTATTGCAGAGATTTGCAAATGTTTGCGAGGACGATTACTGTTCCTGGACGACTCTACCCAGTTTGATTGTTGCTTTGCTACGCAGGCTGCTAATCAGCGAATCAAACAGTGTGCCAACAGCCCCTTGTTCAAGCTGGGAAACAAACTGCGTTTTCTGTTGTTCTTCCAGGGTGTGCGGCTTAACGCTATCTAGCGCTACCAACACAATATTACCGGCCTGATCCTGAGCAATTCCATAAGAAGGTTTATCCTTCTGCGGATGTGGCAAAGAGAAAACAGACTCAGCCATCACATCATTCTGAGCAACAGAGGACATAGTTCTTGGTTCGCTGAAACTCAAGCTTGCGGCCTTGAGACTATCATCCTTGCCTTGTTTCAGATCGACCAGAATTTTTTCAGCTTCTACCCGGGCCTGTTGCTCCGCTTTCTGACGCTTCAGGGTCTGAACCACCAGATCATGAACCTGGTCCAGTGGTTGAGTAGTTTCAGCTTTATGATCAGTGATCCGAAGAACAAAAGCACGATCACCATCAACGGTGATGACATCAGAGTTATTGCCCGGCGCACCATTTTCACCTAACAGGGAACCGCCAAAAATAGCCTGGGTTACCGGTTGGAAATTCAGCGCTGCTGGCGGCTTGTCACGTGTAAACCAACCCGTCGATATAGCTTTGGTGCCTGAAACCTGCTCAGCCGATGCCAAAGATTCGTTATCATTGGTGGCAGCGTCACTCACTTTCTGCTGCAACGCATAATATGCATCCAGCGCCTTCTCGCGCTTAACCTTGGCAACCACCTCGTCTCTGACATCATTCAGTGGCTTGATACGCTGAGGCTGAATGTCATCCAACCGAACAATCAGATAACCGACTGAAGACTTGATCACACCAGATAATTGGCCCTTCTTCGTCAGGTTAGCCTGTTTCAGTTCATCCACCGTGGAATCAGCATCCATCCAGCCCAGATCACCACCCTTAAGACGAGAAATGACATCTGTCGATTCTTTTTTAGCCAAGGTAGCAAAATCAGCCCCTTTCTTCAGCTTATCCAGAACAGCGTTAGCATCAGATTCACTTTTAACCTGAATCACGCTATATCTCTTACGCTCTGGCTGAGAAAAATCGCTTTTATGCTGATCGTAATACTGAGTAACGGCTGCATCATCTACCGTGGTTTTATCCATGATAGCGGCAGCATCCAGCATGATATAGCTGACTTTAAACTGTTCAGGCGCGAGATAACGACTCTTGTTCTGATTATAGAAGTTCTGTATCTCTTCATCGGTAACCGTTTGGGTTTTCGCACGATCAGCAATATTGATAGTCGCAGTACGAATAGTCCGGTCCTGTGCCGCCATAGAAATCAAGTTATCGATTTCCTTCGGTAACAGAAAATCGGTATTACCTAGTCCATGAATCAATTGCTGTGTAATCAACTGTTTGCGTAATAATTGAGCGTAAGCATCGGCTGTCAGACCAAGACGACGAACCTGAGCCAGGTATTTTTCGTTATCAAACCGATTATTGGTCTGGAATGCGGGCACTGCAAAAATCGCCTGTTTAACTTGCTCATCGCTAATGCTCAAACCAAGCTTATGTGCATACTGATCCAACAACACTTCATCGATCAATTGTGACAATACCTGATTACGCATCTGCTTCATGTAACCATCGTTACCAGCCAAAGCGGAAAAATTGTCCCCCAGCATTTCCTGCTGACGGCTACGCTCGTTCTGTACCGATTGCTCCAGTTGAGCACGGGAAATTTCCTGTCCATTAACCTTCGCAGCATAATCACCTGAGCCACTAACCAGGTAACTGCCTACGCCAGTCAACACAAATGAACCGATGATCAAGGCCAGAATAATTTTAAGCACGACGTTATTAGCGGCCGCGCGTAAATTGTCCATCATAATGTGACAACACTCCGCTGTAGAATGGATAAAACTCCCTGCGCAAGCCGTAGCCATACGTCCTTGCTATTGCTATAGCCGAAACCGGCTAGGGCGCATTCAACCTTTTGACTGATAATAATAATCCTGACTATCAGTAAAAAAGGCACACCATAAAATGGCGTGCCCTCTATCTTACCCTACCAGTAACTTTGCGTCAGGTAATGTTTCCGGGAGAAACCAGCATTCCCAGAGCTTTTCTGTTCAATGATCAGTTAACTGCATCCTTCAGCACTTTACCGGCACGAAAGCCCGGCACTTTTGCTGCCGGGATACTAATTTCTTTTCCAGTCTGTGGGTTGCGGCCAGTACGTGCTGCGCGTTCACGCACAGAAAAAGTGCCAAATCCCACCAAAGCAACATCATCTCCTGTTTTCAGAGATTCGGTAACAGACCCGATAATTGCATCTAACACCCGCCCTGCTGCCGCTTTGGAAATATCAGCATCTGCGGCAATTTTATCGATCAATTGTGACTTGTTCACACTTTCATCCCCCTCTGAAATCTTGTAATCATGATGTCTTTTTTAAAAACACGATACGTAACTTTCATATAGATTCTGTCAAGTCATCCCAAACGTTATCGATAAACCTAACAGTGCTCTAAATTAGCGGTACAAAAAAAGGCTGGCAAGCATCATTTCACCTACCAGCCCTTATTTTATCAATGGTTTTTGCTATAGGTCACTATTTGGCCGTAGCTGTGACCACTTGCATACCATAAGGTGCATTCAGCAATGCTATAGACAGAACTTCCTCAATGCATTTCACTGGATGAATATCCAAGTCAGCAATGATATTCTGTGGAATTTCTTCCAGATCACGTTTATTCTCTTCAGGAATCAACACTGTTTTAATCCCACCGCGATGAGCTGCCAACAGTTTTTCCTTCAATCCACCAATGGGCAAAACCAACCCACGTAGCGTAATCTCACCAGTCATGGCCACATCCGCTCGAACCGGGTTCCCCGTCAGACAAGATACCAGCGCGGTACACATGGCAATCCCCGCACTTGGACCGTCTTTTGGCGTTGCCCCCTCGGGCACATGTACATGGATATCCCGTTTCTCATGGAAATCCGCATTGATACCCAGTTTATCTGCTCGGGCTCTTACTACTGTCAGCGCTGCCTGAATGGATTCCTGCATCACTTCACCCAATGAACCGGTATAGGTCAACTTCCCTTTACCTGGCACACTAGCCGTTTCGATAGTCAGCAAGTCCCCACCCACTTCCGTCCAGGCCAGCCCGGTTACCTGACCGACTCGATTTTCATCATCTGCCCGGCCATAGTCATAACGCTGTACACCCAGAAAGTCCTTCAGATTATCGCCAGTGACTTCAATATGCTTGACAGATTTATCCATCAGTAATGTTTTCACTGCCTTACGGCATAGTTTGGAGAGCTCTCGTTCCAGATTACGCACACCCGCTTCTCGAGTGTAATAACGAATAATGCCAGTAATAGCACTATCCTCAACGGTCAACTCACCTTTCTTCAGCGCATTGCGCTCAATCTGCTTTGGCATCAAATGCTTTTTAGCGATATTGAGCTTTTCGTCTTCGGTATAACCGGACAAACGAATCACTTCCATACGGTCCAGCAGTGGTGCCGGAATATTCATGGAGTTGGATGTCGCAACAAACATCACATCAGAAAGGTCATAATCGACTTCCAGATAATGATCGTTAAATGCCACATTTTGTTCAGGATCAAGTACTTCTAACAATGCCGATGCTGGATCACCACGCATGTCCGAAGACATTTTGTCGATCTCATCCAATAAGAACAGTGGGTTTTTCACCCCCACCTTCGCCATTTTTTGGATCAATTTACCTGGCATTGAACCAATATAAGTCCGTCGATGACCGCGGATTTCTGCTTCATCACGCACTCCGCCTAACGCCATACGGACATACTTACGCCCGGTCGCTTTGGCAATAGATTGACCCAAGGATGTTTTACCCACTCCCGGAGGCCCGACCAGACACAGAATGGGCCCCTTGATTTTACTCACGCGACTTTGAACAGCAAGGTATTCCAGAATACGATCCTTAACACGTTCCAGACCATAATGATCGGTATCCAGCGTTTCCTGTGCCTTAACCAAATCTTTTTTCACTTTACTGCGCGCATGCCAAGGAACCTGGATCATCCAGTCAATATAGCTACGAACCACTGTCGCTTCAGCAGACATCGGCGACATCATCCGCAACTTCTGCAACTCAGCTTCGGTTTTCTCCCGCGCCTCTTTCGGCATATTAGCGGCATCAATCTTACGTTTCAGCGCTTCATGCTCATCGGGCGTATCATCCATTTCACCCAGTTCCTTCTGAATAGCCTTCATCTGCTCATTCAGGTAATACTCACGCTGGCTTTTTTCCATCTGTTTCTTAACGCGGCCACGGATCCGTTTTTCAACTTGTAACAAGTCGATTTCCGATTCCATCATCGCCATCAGGTACTCCAGACGCTCGGTCACATCTGACATTTCCAGTACAGACTGCTTATCCGCCAACTTCAGCGGCATATGCGCCGCTATCGTATCAGCAAGACGAGCTGCATCTTCAATGCTGTTCAGTGAGGTAAGTACCTCAGGAGGGATTTTTTTATTCAGCTTGATGTAGCCTTCAAACTGATTAATAGCCGTGCGCATGAGAACTTCTTGCTCACGCTCTTCAATTGCCGGCGAATCCAGATACTCGGCCTGAGCAGCAAAATGCTCACCGCTGTCAGATAACGTCGTAATACGAGCTCGCTGTAGGCCTTCTACCAGTACCTTAACAGTGCCATCGGGCAATTTCAGCATCTGAAGAATGGAGGCTACCGTCCCCACCGAGAAAAGATCGTTAACACTTGGCTCATCCGTTGATGCATCTTTCTGCGCCACCAACATGATTTTTTTATCATGATCCATGGCGGCTTCAAGGCACCGAATCGATTTCTCCCGACCAACAAACAACGGAATGACCATGTGCGGATAAACCACCACATCGCGCAATGGCAATACGGGGATTTCTATGCGTTCGGAACGCTCAGGGTTCATAGAGCTCTCTCTTAGTTTCATTTCCGCCAGGTTAAGGGAATCTCGTGAAACTCGGTCATCACGGGTTTCACCTCTAGGTATCGAGTATATGGGGATAAATGTCTTACATTCAACGACCAGAATACGCGTAAAAACGAATGGGGGGGATAAACCCCCCCATTTTATCGCTTAGTTTCATTTTTTCGGCTATTTATTCGCCAGAGGCCTGCTGAGCTTCCGGTTTACCGTAAATCAGCAGCGGTTCAGATTGGTCAGCGATGACTGATTCATCAATCACAACTTTATCAACATTTTCCAGAGAAGGCAGATCGTACATAGTATCCAGTAAAGCAGCTTCAACGATGGAACGAAGACCACGTGCTCCTGTTTTACGAGCCATTGCTTTCTTGGCAATTGCTGTCAGTGCTTCATCACGAAACTCCAGATCCACACCCTCCAGTTTAAACAGTGCCTGATACTGTTTGGTCAAAGCATTCTTCGGTTCACGCAAAATCTGGATCAGCGCCTTCTCATCTAGCTCTTTCAATGTCGCGACAACAGGCAAACGGCCAATAAACTCAGGAATCAAACCAAACTTGATTAGATCACCCGGTTCAACCTGGCTTAACAGCTCACCTTCCGTCACTTTCTGTGACGGACCTTTGACTGTGGCACCAAAACCGATACCACGCCCAGTATCGGTACGCTGTTCAATAACCTTGTCCAGACCAGCAAAAGCACCACCGCAGATAAACAGAATTTTAGACGTATCTACCTGTAAAAATTCCTGTTGGGGGTGTTTACGCCCCCCCTGAGGAGGAACCGCTGCAATAGTGCCTTCAATCAGTTTCAACAGCGCCTGCTGAACCCCTTCACCCGAGACATCACGAGTGATAGATGGGTTGTCTGATTTACGAGAAATTTTGTCAATTTCGTCAATATAGACAATACCACGCTGTGCCTTCTGTACATCGTAATCACATTTTTGCAACAGTTTCTGGATAATATTTTCGACATCTTCACCTACGTAACCGGCTTCGGTAAGCGTAGTAGCATCCGCCATGGTGAAGGGGACATCCAGAAAACGTGCCAGCGTTTCTGCCAATAGCGTTTTACCGCTACCGGTTGGGCCAATCAGCAGAATGTTACTCTTACCCAGCTCAATACCATTCTTACTGTCACCGTTCCGTAAGCGCTTGTAGTGATTGTATACCGCGACTGCCAGTACTTTTTTCGCCGGTTCCTGACCGATGACATAATCATCCAGGTGGTGACGAATTTCGTGTGGCGTTGGTAGCGCACTACGTTCACGATGCGGGGCCACCTCTTTAATCTCTTCGCGAATAATGTCGTTACACAAGTCAACACATTCATCGCAGATATACACTGACGGCCCGGCAATCAGCTTACGAACCTCGTGCTGGCTTTTGCCGCAGAAAGAGCAGTACAGCAACTTTCCTGAACCGTCTTTGCGCTTATCTGTCATCAGTAAACCTCTTCTTTAGTCTCTTGCCCGCAGGACAACCATACAGCGATAGCGCCACAGCGATCACCGACATTTCTAGCCAATACGCGCAACAACGACTCGCACAACAGACTATTCGGCCGAACACTGATTCTAACTACTACAAACCACTCCCTCGCGCATAACATTATTCACGATGGGTTAATACGGAATCTACCAAACCGTAGTCTACCGCTTCATTAGCGGAGAGGAAACGATCTCGCTCAGTATCTCTTTCTATCGATTCAAGAGACCGTCCCGTATGAGTGGCCATTAATTTATTCATCCTTGCTTTCACTTTAAGGATTTCTGTGGCATGGATTTCAATATCTGTGGCCTGTCCCTGAAATCCTCCCAACGGCTGATGAATCATCACCCGTGAGTTAGGTAAACAGAAACGCTTGCCTTTGGCACCAGCCGTCAACAAGAATGCCCCCATTGATGCAGCCTGCCCCATACAAATGGTGCTAACATCCGGTTTAATAAACTGCATGGTGTCATAAATCGACATACCGGCAGTAATGACCCCGCCTGGAGAGTTAATATACAGGTAGATGTCCTTTTCAGGATTTTCGGCTTCCAAAAACAGCATCTGAGCCACAATCAGGTTTGCCATGTGATCTTCTACCTGACCAGTCAGGAAAATCACACGTTCCTTCAGTAATCGTGAATAAATATCGTAAGAACGCTCTCCACGCGAAGTCTGCTCAACCACCATCGGCACCAGAGCCATATGTGGAGCTTGTGTTTCTTGTTCGCCACTGTATGACATTAATGTCTCCTAGATAAATACATTCGGCGTATATCGCCTGATTCTACTTGAGATATAGAGTGAAGACCATGCTCAGGCATCCAGTTCGCCAATCCCTTTAATACAACAAAACCAATCGAAAAATCCTGAAGGTGCGACATGTACTGTTGCTAATCAATTGGGGTATCCTGCATCCGTTTTCAAGCTTACACCAGTGATTAATCTTGATTAAAGCCTTATCGTTATGAAAACAGGCTTCATCACTAATGATAGTGCAAATTCGGTAGCGTTAGCCGGGGATTTCATATCAACGACCGTAAGTAGCCGGGTAGAAAAAAGCCCACAGCGGCAAGACTGCGGGCTCTACCTGACTCAACGCTTCCCCAAGGGGAATCGTTATTATGCGGCAGTGGTCTGGTTCATCAGCTCATTAAAGCTGACAACTTTTTCAACCACTTTCGCCTTGGATAACAGCATTTCAACCGCCTGTTCTTCCAAAGCGACATTGCGCATATTGTTCATCATTTCTTTATTTTTTTTGTAGAAATCAATGACTTCTTTTGGATCTTCATAAGCAGAAGCCATTTCTGCAATTAATGTATTAACGCGAGCGTCATCCACTTTCAACTCGTTGACACTAATAACTTCACCTAACAGCAGCCCAACAACCACACGGCGTTTGGCCTGTTCTTCAAACAACTCGCGTGGTAATTCCAAAGCCTGCTTTTCATCGCCACCGAAACGCTGTGCGGCCTGGCGACGGAGAACATCAATTTCACCATCAGTCAGTGCAGCAGGGACATCGATTTCATTCGCTGCCACTAGCCCATCGATAACCTGTGATTTCACACGGTTACGTATAGCACTTTTCAGTTCACGTTCCATGTTTTTACGTACTTCGGCACGCAGGCCGTCAACAGAACCGTCTTCAACACCAAAACGCTCGATGAATTCAGCCGTCAATTCTGGTAGTTCACGCTCTTCAACCTTTTTCAGCACAATAACAAACTTGGCCGCTTTACCTTTCAGGTTTTCAGCATGGTAATCTTCAGGGAAATTTACATCAATCGTAAATTCTTCACCGGCTTTATGACCCACAACACCATCTTCAAAACCAGGGATCATACGATTCTGACCCATTGCCAGTACAAAATCGGACGCTTTACCACCTTCAAACACCTCACCGTCAACAGAACCGGTGAAATCGATAGTTACACGATCTTCTGCCGCGGCTGCGCGATCAGTTTCTTTCCATGTTGCCTGCTGTTTACGTAACGTTTCCAGCATGATGTCAACATCTGCATCAGTCACTTCAACCAACGGTTTTTCGACTTCAATCGTATCCAGACCTTTCAGCTCCACATCCGGATAAACTTCAAACTCCACAGAGTAAGTGAAATCAACACCTTCCTGATATTCACCCGGAACATAGTTCGGAGCACCAGCAGGATTAACTTTTTCTTTGATGATGGCGTCAACAAAATGACGCTGCATCAAATCGCCCAGCACGTCCTGACGCACGGAAGCACCATAACGCTGAGCAACGATGTTCATTGGCACTTTGCCTTTACGAAAGCCGTCGATACGAACTTTTTTAGACACGCTGATCAGTTCGTTCTTAACAGCAGTCTCGATACTATCAGCAGCAACGGTAATCGTTACTCGGCGCCCAAGGCCTTGAGTGGTTTCAACAGAAACTTGCATCTTGTTACCTCAAAAAATCACAGTGCTCGGTCAACCCCAAGAGCCATTTTCATGAAGAACATCTCAGTAGATGTTCTGCTGATCACAGTCTCACAGAACCAGGATGGCTACTTTACCAGAGCCCTGTTCCCTTTAGTCAGAAGCGTCCCGAATACATTCCGGAAAATAAGACGCAGCATTATAGCGATATAGATAGAATGAGTCGAGGAGAGTAACCACTCTATTAGAGAAGGAGATTCACACTTTTCGCACCATAGCATCCATGCACTCTCGAAAAGCGTGCCTGAAGGTCTAAATTGTCAGCCCTGCGCCACCACAAGGCGGAGAAGAAGGCACTGCATTTTTCAGGTCATTCCACTCTTTTGGGGTATAAGTATGCAATGCCAGCGCATGCACCGAATCCGCCAACTCTTCGGCTAATACACTATAAATTGCACGGTGGCGACTGATCACCTTCTCACCGGAAAAATGCTCACTGACCACGACAACTTTGAAATGGCTTTCAGAGCCAGCAGGTACGTTGTGGCGATAGCTTTCATTGATCACTTCAAGGTGCTCTGGTGCAAATGAGGAACGTAATTTAGCTTCAATATTCTCACGAATCATACAATTACCCTTTTAGAACTTAGGGAAAGGAGCAATATCTATCGGTGTTTTCATCATGTTATGAACTCTCTGTTCAATTCAATATTAGCGGTGTTTTCACTGATATGAATAGCTTTACTCAAGTGATAAGTAACAAAAAAACGCGCACACCGCCAGCGTGTATTACGCCGTCAGTTTATAGTAAAAAATTAAACGTCTGGATTAGCCCGAAAAAGAGAGCATTCGGACGATATTAACCACTCTCAGCTCTTTCCCTTATTAGTGGCAATGATATGATGGCAGGAATGTTTATCAGCTAACGCCCCTAATCATTACTGAGAAAATACGCATGTTAAAAAAATTCATTTTACCCCTGTTCGCCGCACTCATACTCGCAGGATGCGCGAGCAAAAGTAATACGCTTGAGATTACTCCCAAGATTACGCTTCCTTCGCAGGATCCTACATTGATGGGGATAACAATTAGTATCAATGGTGTTGATCAGCGAGCTGATCAAGCCTTGGCCAAAGTTAACCGTGATGGTCAACTGGTTACCCTGAAAGCTTCCCGCGATCTGCGTTTTCTGTTACAGGAAGCCCTGGAAAAACAAATGGCGGCCCGTGGTTATATGATTGGTACCGGTGGCCCAGTAGCATTGCAGATCGTTGTTAATAAACTGTACGCCGATGTCACTGAAGGCGACCTGCGTTATAGCATCACTACTCGTGCGGATGTTTCTATTATCGCTCAGGCAACAAATGGTAATAAACAAGTAAAAAACTATCGTGCTACTTATGACGTTCAAGGCGTATTGACCGCCACCAATGAAAAGATAACCAAAGCAGTTAATCAGGTGTTAGGTGATGTCATTAACGATATGGCACAAGACACCAGCATAAGTAGTTTTATCAAGACCAATTCCCATTAACTGTTCATTCCGCTTCCCTTGCCCTGATGAAACCTTTCAGGACAAGGGAAAGGATCTCTCATGTTAAGTCGTATTTTCGCACTGTTAAGTCAACGTAATGCCATTTTTCTGCTGGTGTTGGGATTCGCTTCCGGACTACCACTGGCATTAACGTCAGGTACGCTTCAAGCATGGATGACAGTGGAAAATATCGATCTGAAAACGATAGGTTTTTTTTCACTGGTCGGTCAAGCCTACGTTTTTAAGTTTCTCTGGTCCCCGTTGATGGATCGTTACACGCCGCCTTTTGCCGGACGCCGTCGAGGGTGGCTTCTACTAACTCAACTTGCTCTGGTAGTTTCCATTACGTACATGGGCATGCTCACACCATCAAGCGACTTATGGTTACTTGCCACATTGGCCATTTTCGTCGCCTTCTGTTCGGCCTCACAAGATATTGTTTTCGACGCTTACAAAACGGATCTGTTACCCGCCCAGGAACGGGGTAGTGGCGCAGCAATATCCGTATTGGGCTATCGCTTGGCCATGCTGGTATCGGGAGGTCTGGCATTATGGGTAGCCGACAGATTTTTAGGATGGCATCTTACCTACTGGCTCATGGCTGGATTAATGCTGCTTTGTGTTATCGCTACCGTATTCGCCCCTGAACCAGACAATAAGCCAGCACCACACAATATGGAACAGGCGATTGTTGCACCATTGAAAGACTTTTTTGGCCGTAATAATGCCTGGCTCGTGTTGATATTGATCGTTCTGTACAAGCTCGGCGACGCTTTTGCTGCCAGTCTCAGCACCACATTTCTCATTCGTGGTGTGGGTTTCAATCCAGGTGATGTCGGACTAGTGAACAAAACGCTGGGGCTGTTTGCCACCATCGTAGGCGCACTCTACGGTGGCCTGCTGATGCAGCGTTGGTCTCTATTCAGAGCTTTAATGATATTTGGCATTCTTCAAGCGGTGTCCAATGCCGGATACTGGTTTCTCGCGATCACTGAGCGGCATATGCTAACGATGGCCAGCGCCGTTTTTCTGGAAAATATTTGTGGTGGTATGGGGACGGCGGCATTTGTAGCCTTACTGATGACACTTTGTAACAAGTCATTTTCCGCAACACAATTCGCGTTACTATCAGCGATTTCAGCGATAGGACGTGTATATGTCGGTCCAATATCAGGGTGGTTTGTCGAATATTATGGCTGGGGATGGTTTTATCTGTTCTCTATTTTTATCTCTATTCCTGGATTACTACTGCTACTGTTATGCCGACGCACCCTTGAATATACACAAATAAATGACACCTTCATGCCACGGGATTCGTATCCTAAATTTTATACTGCTGCGGTAAGGATGTTTTTCATCGGTTGTGTAGTCGTGGTTGGTGGTGCGGCCTTATGGATACTTCATCGACTGGCGTGGTTTCACACCACTAGCGTCTTTGATGGTATGTTGCTACTGGGAATGACATTGGCAATATCCGGTATTCTTCTAGGCGGCCTACTGGATTACCTATCGTTACGCCGTTTGTAAACTTGTTTACTGCATCGATGAAACATAGAAATAAAGCACTAATAAGTATTTAATCACTTCGTTGAATTATTTTTTCCCTGTCAGGATAAAAGAAGAAAAAATTTAATTTTGCTACTGTAGTAATTATTTCAACTGTTTTTTTATTATGACGGTACACCATTCAGTGTTATGCATTACATCTGCAAAATTAATCCACAGAGTCAATTGTATTTTTTAACATGAATCCATATTTTCTTTTAAAATATGTTACTTACTGTTTTTAAAATAATTTTTCATAATAGGTTACATATGTGACAAACAGAGCAAATTTTAGCAACAAAAAAGTGACATACCCTTAATAATGTTTACAGTACGGTAACATTCCCGTAAAATGCCCGCTCGCGTAAATGACAATAGAGCCCTTGTAATTGAGGTCGCTAGATGAGACTCAAGAAATACAATAAAATTTTTGGGATGTTGTCTTTATTTGCAACTACTTTACTACTTAGTGGTTGTGATATGGCACTAATGAACCCCAAAGGACAGATCGGCTTAGAGCAACGTTCGTTGATACTGACAGCCCTTGGCTTAATGTTGATCGTCGTTATCCCCGTGATCGTTATGACGATTACTTTTGCCTGGAAGTTCCGTGCGTCCAATGAGAAGGCGAAATATACGCCAAACTGGTCCCACTCCAATAAAATCGAAGCCGTAGTCTGGACAGTGCCAATTATCATTGTTGTGATCCTGGCTACCATTACCTGGAAGACAACTCATTCGCTTGATCCATACAAGCCACTGGATTCTGATATCAAACCTATCACTGTCCAAGTCGTTTCCCTTGACTGGAAGTGGCTGTTCATTTACCCCGAATTGGGTATCGCCAGTGTAAACGAACTCGCTTTCCCGACAAACGTACCTGTTTCGTTTAGGATTACGTCTGATTCAGTGATGAATTCCTTCTTTATTCCTCGTCTTGGCGGACAGATCTACTCGATGGCTGGGATGCAGACGAAGTTACATTTGATCGCAAATGAACCTGGGAAGTATAAAGGAATTTCAGGCAGTTATAGCGGAAAAGGATTTTCTGGAATGAAATTTACCGCTATCGCCACACCTACCCGAGAAGCATTTGATCAATGGGTCGATAACGTCCGTAAATCATCCCATACACTGAGTAATATGGATGAGTTTGACAAACTGGCGCAGCCGAGCGAGTACCATCCAGTGGAATACTTCTCGCAAGTACAACCGGATCTGTTCCGTCAGATCATCAAAAAATTCACTGGCAACGACATGATCATGCAACACCATGATGAAAGTGCATCTAAAAAAGATGACACGCCAAATCATGAAAACATGAACATGAGCGAGCACTCCTCTCATTGAGGAACCGAGGGATAATACGATGTTCGGAAAATTAACTCTTGATGCGATTCCATACCATGAACCAATCATCATGGTCACCGTCGCAGCGATCATTCTGGGTGGATTAGCGCTGTTGTCCGCTATCACCTATTTCGGCAAATGGAAATGGCTGTGGTCGGAGTGGTTTACCTCTGTTGACCACAAAAAAATCGGCATAATGTACATTATCGTCGCTTTTGTCATGATGCTGCGCGGTTTCGCTGATGCCATCATGATGCGTACCCAGCAGACACTGGCCTCTGCTGGCGAAGCCGGATTCCTGCCGCCTCACCACTATGACCAGATTTTTACCGCACATGGCGTTATCATGATTTTCTTCGTGGCAACGCCTTTCGTCGTGGGTTTGATGAACCTTGCCGTTCCGCTGCAAATCGGTGCCCGTGACGTTGCCTTCCCCTTCCTGAACTCGCTCAGTTTCTGGTTTTTTGTGGCTGGTGTGATTCTGGTTAACCTTTCGCTCGGGATTGGCGAGTTCGCACAAACTGGCTGGGTAGCCTACCCGCCCCTTTCAGGTAAGGAGTATAGTCCTGGCGTAGGTGTCGATTACTGGATATGGAGTCTACAGATATCCGGCATAGGTACCACACTGACCGGGGTGAACTTCTTCGCCACGATTATGAAAATGCGCGCACCGGGCATGAGCCTGATGAAAATGCCGGTTTTCACTTGGACAGCATTATGTACCAACATATTGATCATTGCTGCGTTTCCGATCCTGACGGTTACTATCGCATTACTGACGCTTGATCGTTACCTTGGCACCCATTTCTTCACTAACGATATGGGTGGCAATATGATGATGTATATCAACCTGATATGGGCGTGGGGACATCCAGAAGTTTACATTCTGATACTGCCGGTATTTGGTGTTTATTCCGAAGTAGTAGCGACATTCTGTAAAAAACGTCTGTTTGGGTATACTTCCCTGGTTTGGGCAACAATTGCCATTACCATTTTGTCTTTCATTGTCTGGTTGCACCACTTCTTTACAATGGGATCCGGTGCAAACGTCAATGCTTTCTTCGGCATAGCGACCATGATTATTTCGATCCCAACCGGGGTTAAAATATTTAACTGGTTGTTTACCATGTATCAGGGACGCATCCAGCCTCACTCTTCAATGTTGTGGACTATCGGTTTCATTATCACCTTCACTATTGGCGGCATGACAGGTGTACTGCTGGCGGTTCCCGGCGCCAATTTTGTGTTGCATAACAGCCTGTTCCTGATTGCTCATTTTCACAACGTGATCATTGGTGGTGTGGTATTTGGCTGCTTCGCAGGTATCACGTATTGGTTCCCGAAAGCCTTCGGTTTCACATTGAACGAAACCTGGGGTAAACGTGCTTTTTGGTTCTGGATCATTGGTTTCTTTGTCGCCTTTATGCCGCTATATGCATTAGGTTTCATGGGCATGACCCGTCGTCTGAGTCAACACATCAACCCGGAATTCCATCCGCTGCTGGTAGTGGCATCAGCTGGTGCCGGATTAATTGCACTCGGTATTTTATGCCAGATAATCCAGTTCACTGTTAGTATCCGTGATCGCCATCTGAATCGCGATCTGACGGGTGACCCATGGGATGCACGTACACTGGAATGGTCGACATCCTCTCCACCGCCGTTTTATAACTTTGCCATTGTTCCACACGTTAATGAACGCGATGCCTTTTGGGAAATCAAAGAGAAAGGTGATGCTTATCGTAAACCAGCTAAATATGAAGAAATTCATATGCCTAAAAACACTGGTGCAGGGGTAATCATCGCAGCGTTTGGCCTGGTGTTTGGTTTCGCCATGATATGGGATATCTGGTGGATGGCGATTATCTGTTTCGTCGGCATGATTTCGACCTGGATCATACATAGCTTTAACGAGGATGTTGATTACTACGTTCCAGTTAAAGAAATTGAGCACATCGAGAATCAGCATTTCGATCAAATCAGCAAGGCAGGCGCGAAAAATGTCCACTGAAACTCTGACTAACCATAATGCAGCCCATGTTGAGCATGGGCATCATGATACAGGAGCGACCAAAGTATTCGGCTTCTGGATCTACCTGATGAGCGACTGTATTTTGTTTGCGTGTCTGTTCGCAACGTATTCAGTACTGGTGAATGGCGTAGCGGGTGGCCCAACAGGAAAAGATATTTTCGAGCTGCCCTTTGTTCTGGTTGAAACCTTCGCGTTGCTTTTCAGTAGTATTACTTACGGCATGGCTATCGTTGCCATGAACAAGGGCAAAAAATCACAGGTTACCACCTGGCTAGCACTGACGTTTCTGTGCGGTCTCGTGTTTATCATGATGGAAGTTTACGAATTCCATCACCTGATTGCCGAAGGATTTGGCCCGGATCGCAGTGCCTTCCTGTCTGCCTTCTTTGCACTGGTGGGAACTCACGGTATTCATGTGACGTCCGGTCTGATTTGGATCATTATCATGATGATTCAGGTATCTCGCCGTGGTCTTACTGCTACAAATCAAACACGGCTGATGTGTCTCAGCCTGTTCTGGCACTTCCTTGACGTGGTATGGATTTGTGTCTTCACCGTTGTTTACCTGATGGGGGCGATGTAATGAGTCATTCAACATACGATCAGGCAGGCGCCAGTCACGGCAGCGTAAAATCGTATCTGACAGGTTTTATATTATCGATTATCCTCACTGTCATTCCCTTCTCCATGGTGATGACTGGCTCAGCTTCCAATAGTACCGTTATTCTTACCGTGGTAGGTTGCGCGATAATTCAGATCCTGGTGCATTTAGTGTATTTCCTGCATCTGAACACGTCTTCAGAAGGACGGTGGAATGTGGTAGCACTTGTCTTCACCGTCCTGATTATCGGAATTGTGGTAACGGGTTCCATATGGATCATGTGGAGCACACACTACAACATGATGCTTCAGTAACAGAGCCGTAAATGATGATTAAGCAATACCTGCAGGTCACCAAACCAGGAATTATTTTTGGTAATCTAATTTCTGTTATTGGCGGTTTTTTACTGGCAGCCAAGGGAGTCATTGATTATCCCTTGTTTGCTGCGACGCTGATTGGTGTGTCACTGGTTGTCGCATCAGGTTGTGTCTTTAACAACGTAATCGATCGTGACATCGACAAAAAAATGGAGAGAACCAAGAACAGAGTGCTGGTTAAGGGTCTTATTCCACTGAAGGTAACTCTAGTTTACGCGTCTCTGTTAGGTATTGCTGGTTTTGCATTACTGTACATCGCAGCAAATCCGCTGGCCATGTGGTTGGCAGTGATGGGTTTTGTGGTTTATGTCGGCGTATATAGTCTTTATATGAAACGGCATTCTGTCTACGGCACATTGGTTGGCAGTTTATCCGGGGCTGCGCCTCCGGTAATTGGCTATTGTGCAGTCAGTAATCAGTTTGATGCGGGAGCCTTTATCCTGTTACTGATTTTTAGTCTTTGGCAGATGCCACATTCCTATGCCATAGCTATTTTCCGTTTTAAAGATTATCAGGTAGCCAATATTCCCGTGTTACCGGTGGTAAAAGGTATCTCTGTCGCTAAAAATCATATCACGCTCTACATTCTGGCATTTATGATCGCCACGCTGATGCTTTCTATCGGCGGTTATGCAGGTTATAAGTATTTAATTGTAGCTGCAGCTGTCAGCGTATGGTGGCTGGGAATGGCACTTTCTGGTTATAAAACACTCACTGATGACCGGGTATGGGCGCGAAAATTATTTGTGTTCTCTATTGTGGCGATTACTTCATTAAGTATCATGATGTCCGTAGACTCCATCGCTCCGGCACAAGAAGCATTACTCACCTACCTGCACTGATCAACCGTTTCACACTATAGCAGACGAGAATGCTCGTCTGTTTTTTTACACCCTCCTGTCGTCATAGCCAATCACATATCAGTTAACAAAGCTGTCGTTTACGGGTTGACGCTTAGCGAACTAAAATAGCGCTGACTGATAGCTAGAGGTATTAATGAACGACAATAGAATGACACCTACAGAATTGCGTGCGACATGGGGACTTGGCGCAGTATTTTCTCTACGCATGCTTGGCATGTTCATGGTTCTCCCGGTTTTGACCACCTACGGTATGGCCTTGCAGGGTGCCAATGAATCTCTTATTGGTATTGCGATCGGAATTTATGGCCTGATGCAGGCAATATTTCAAATTCCGCTGGGCCTTATGTCAGATCGTATTGGCCGTAAACCACTGATTGTTGGTGGATTGCTTGTATTTGCTCTGGGGAGTGTTGTTGCAGCTCTCAGCAGTTCAATATGGGGGATTATTCTCGGACGTGCTATGCAAGGTTCCGGCGCTATCTCTGCGGCGGTGATGGCGCTACTTTCTGATTTGACACGTGAACAAAACCGAACAAAGGCAATGGCTTTTATTGGTATCAGCTTTGGCATTACTTTCGCCATTGCGATGGTTATTGGCCCTATCGTGACGCACACTCTGGGGCTACATGCCCTATTCTGGGGGATTGCAGTATTATCCGGTCTGGCGATTATCATCACATTGATATTAATTCCCACCTCATCAACGCATATTCTTAATCGAGAATCCGCAATTGTCCGTGGCAACTTCAGCAAAGTATTAACGAATAGCCGCCTGCTGAAACTGAATGCCGGTATTATGTGTTTGCATATTCTGCTGATGTCGAGCTTTGTCGCGTTACCTCGAATAATGGAACAGGCTGGTTTAGCACCGCAGAATCACTGGAAAGTCTACCTGGGAACCATGCTTATTGCCTTTGCTGCAATCATTCCCATCGTCATTTATGCCGAAGTCAAGCGTCGCATGAAACAGGTATTTATCTTTTGTATCCTGATACTTATTACCGCTGAACTGGTGTTATTCATTTCGGGCCATCGTCTGTGGTATATCATTTTCGGGATTCAGTTATTCTTCCTGGGCTTTAATGTCATGGAAGCACTACTACCATCGTTGATCAGTAAAGAGTCTCCTGCCAGTTATAAAGGTACGGCGATGGGTATTTACTCCACAACACAGTTTATTGGCGTTGCCATCGGCGGAAGTATGGGAGGGGCTCTGTTTGATTTGCACGGTGCACCGCTGGTGTTTGGTGCAGGGGCCGTAGTGGGTATAGCATGGCTGCTGGTGAGTTTCACTATGCAAGAGCCACCGTATCTAAGCAGTTTAAGACTTACTTTATCGGATCTTGCCCTACAGGATAATGCTCTGGTTCAGAAACTGTGTACGGCTCCTGGCGTTGCCGATGTCGTCATCGTTCCGGACGAGTACAGTGCCTATGTAAAAATCGATAATAAAAAAACCAGTAGGCAAAATCTGGAACAATTGCTCAGTCAATGCTGATAACGCCGTAGTATTGTCATGGAAATCATCACATTGAGCTCTCGGGGGAACGTCGAAAATGGTGTTCCCCCAAGTCTGTTTTTCTCAATGGACAGGCACTACCGCTATGCGAGTCCTTTAGCACTAATCACGGAAGTTGCTGAACTGAAACGGTTGCCCTAATTCAGCACCACGCACCAACGTAATAACGCTTTGCAACTCATCACGGGATTTGCCTGTTATCCTAACTTGCTCACCCTGAATTTGTGCTTGCACTTTAAGCTTGCTGTCTTTGATCAACTTGACGAGTTTTTTCGCCAACGCGGTTTCGATACCTTGTTTCAGTTTTGCCTCAACACTATATGTCTTGCCGCTGCGTTCCATTTCTTCTGGGATTTCCAGCGCACCACCGTCGATCCCGCGTTTAGACAGTTTCTCCCGCAAAATGTCTACCAACTGTTTTACTTGAAAATCAGACTCACTAGTGACCTTGATCGTTTGCGCTTTCTCATTTAGATCAAAGCTGGCAGGAATATTACGAAAATCCCAACGGGTACCGAGTTCACGTGTGGCATTTTCTACTGCGTTACGCGTTTCCTGCATATCAATTTCCGAAACTATATCGAAAGATGGCATAATTTTCTCTCCTGACAAAATCGCTGCCGAGCATAATAACCGTTCCCATCTCATAAACAAAATGCGAGGCAACACGAGGATTATTGTGGTTAGACTTTATTCTACAATCACAGCTTATTAGTCTGTTCTAGGCTACTGGTAGGGGGAACAGCCTATTATAGGCCTAAACAAGAACGAGAGTTCCCGCCTTTATAAAGGGAGATATGCATGAAAATTACCGTTCTTGGTTGCGGTGCAATCGGACAACTATGGCTCGCAGCTTTACATCGGCAGGGCCATGACGTACAGGGATGGTTACGTATTCCACAACCGTTTTGTCCAGTGAATGTCATGATGCTGAATGGGCAGCACTGTAATCTGAATCTAACTGCAAACGATATTGAACATCTGGCACAAAGCGAATTATTACTGGTAACACTCAAGGCATGGCAAGTTTCTGATGCTGTGACCAGCCTGATCTCACGGCTTGATCCCAACTGTACCATTCTGCTGTTGCATAATGGCATGGGTGCCCGTGAAGAGCTGCCGACGCTTAAGCAACCTGTACTGCTTGGTGTGACAACCCACGCTGCACGTCGCGATCCCACTACCGTTGTACATATGGCTGCTGGGATAACACATATTGGTTCAATAAATGGCGTTGATACGCAAAGCCACTTTGCAGAAATACTGCACCATGCCCTTCCGGATGTTGCCTGGCATAACAATATTACCGTTACCTGCTGGCTGAAATTGGCGGCAAACTGTGTCATCAACCCGCTTACTGTTGTACACCACTGTACCAATGGTGAATTACGGGCTTACCCGCAATTACTGCAATCTCTTTGTCAAGAAATTGCACTGGTGATGGAGCGTGAAGGGTTCCATACTTCAACCGAAAGCCTGCTACTCTATATAAACCAGATTATTCAGAATACGGCAGACAATACATCCTCCATGCTGCAAGACGTATTGGCACAAAAACACACTGAAATTGATTACATCACGGGTTATCTGTTGAAGCGCGCTCGCGTTCATGGATTGTCATTGCCGGAAAATAGCCGTTTGTTCGAATATATTAAGCGAGAGGAGAGTGACTATGAACGCATCGGTACTGGTATGTCTGGCACCTGGTAGCGAGGAAACGGAGGCTGTCACCACTATCGATCTACTGATAAGGGCTGGTATACGGGTGGTCACCGCCAGTGTGGTGAGTGATGGTCATCTTGAAATTATCTGTTCCCGTGGTGTCAGACTGGTAGCGGATGCGCCGCTGGCTGCTGTCGTCGACCAAGAATTCGATGCTATTGTTCTTCCGGGAGGGATGCAGGGTGCAGAATGCTTCCGTGATAATCCGTTACTGATTGAACGAATTCGTCAGACACACCAGGAAGGAAAAATTATCGCAGCAATCTGCGCTTCTCCTGCAGTGGTATTGGAATATCACCAGATCTTCCCGATGGGGAACATGACCGGATATCCGACCCTGAAAGCGCAAATCAGCATAGATAAATGGGTGGATAAACGAGTGGTTTTCGATCCTCGTGTCAATCTACTGACCAGCCAAGGACCAGGCACCAGCATGGACTTCGCACTAAAGCTGATTGATCTACTCTTGGGAAAAAAGAAAGCGGCGGAAGTGGCGGCACAATTGATATTGCCGTCGGGAATTTATAACTATCAAGACTGAATGCAAAAAGGCGCGCCTGCGCCTTTACAATCGCTCTACTATCGCCGCCGCTATGTGCACATTGTCACCAACCTCAGACGTGCCAGTGTTTTCCTCAGGGACGATAAACTTTCACATTACTAAAGCCCTGTTCGCGCAGATAAAGCGCCTGTAATCGGCTCATCACACCACGCGCACAATAAAGCAAATAGGTTTTGCTTTGGTCCAAATCGCCAAACTCGGTCGCCAGCTTATAGAAAGGCAAACACTTGATCGTTACCTGATCCAGCAACAACGGCTTCTCTTCCTGCTCATCAGGCGAGCGGATATCCAGCAAAACATCATTGGCGACGAAGCCCGCCACGGTTTCCACCTCAACGACTTCCTGACGGGTTTGCTCTGCAATCTCACGGATATCAATATTGCGGGCTTCGCTAACCACTCGGTCCAGAATGGAAAAGTCAAAATGAGCTTCTTCATGCTCAATTTTTGCTTTTACCGCTTTTACCGTCGGGCTCTTGGAAATCACACCACAATATTCCGGCATGGTCTTGGCAAAATCTTCAGTGCCCAGCTCGCGCGCCAGCTTGATAATGTGTTCTTTATCATGAGAAATCAGTGGGCGCAAAACCAGTGTATCGGAAGCATTATCGATCAAGCGTAGATTGGTCAGCGTCTGGCTGGAGACTTGCCCCAATGCTTCGCCGGTAACCAGTGCTTCCACACCATAACGCTCGGCAACTCTCGACGCCGCACGCACCATCATACGCTTCAGGACAACACCCATTTGGCCATCATCGACGTTCTCCAGAATTTCTCCCACCACTGGCTCAAAATCAATAGCGACAAAACGAACCCGGTGTGAACTGCCAAAACGATTCCAGAGATAATGAGCAACCTGCTTCACACCGATTTCATGTGCCGCTCCGCCTAAATTAAAAAAGCAGTAATGGACACGGCAACCACGACGCATCAACATATAACTCGACACACTGGAATCAAAACCGCCGGAAATCAGAGATAACACATCCTCCTGGGTACCAATCGGGAAGCCGCCGATACCTTCATGGCGCCCTTTAATCAACAGCAGGCGATCCTGCTCGATTTCCAGATGCACCGTAACCTGTGGAGCAGTCAGATTGACACGCGCGCTTTCGATATGCTGGTTCAAGCCACCACCGACATAACGCTCTACATCCTGAGAGCTGAAATCATGCTTACCACGCCGCTTGACTCGGACACAAAAGGTTTTCCCTTCCAACTGTTCCCGATACATTGCCAGTGTTTGTTCAAAAATATGGTGCATATCCGTATAGTCACGATCTTCGACTTCCAGAATATGGTGGATGCCAGGAATTCGAGTCAGCGCATCACATATGCTATCGTGCTGAAACTCGTCTTGTGCCCGAACTTCAATATGATCCCAGTGACGGACAACCGCCAGTGTTTCATCATGGGATTTTAAAACGTTACGAATATTACTGGTGAGAATTTTAATAAAACGTAACCGCACAGATGAGCTTTTGATGGTAATTTCTGGGAACAATTTAATGATAAACTTCATGGTGGCTTTCGTTACTTGGTCTGAAAGGCGTAAATAAATTTACCCCGAGCGCTAAAATCGCGTTATCGGTAAAACCAGCCGTTTATATGACGGTTTTACCAATAGCATCTAAAGCGCGGAGTATATCACCATATTGCGGATGGCTGCGTGCTTTAAGCGTATAATTGCAGCGATATTTCAAGCTGGTACGCTGATAATTGAGTGGCGTCCTCACAGCCAGACGAGAATAAACAGGAGTCTGAAATCGACTATGCCGAAAAAAACTGAACAACCCGTCAGCTTTGAAAGTTCACTCAGTGAACTGGAGCAAATCGTAACGCGTCTGGAATCTGGCGAATTACCGCTGGAAGAAGCGCTGAATGAATTTGAGCATGGCATTCAACTGGCGCGCCAGGGTCAACAAAAACTTCAACAGGCTGAACAACGTGTGCAGATTCTATTAAATGATGACCCGGAAGCAGCATTAACATCTTTCACTCCGGATAATGAAACGCTATGACAGATTTCGATACGCAGCTAAATGTTCTCTACCAGCGCAGCAATGCTGCTTTGAGCTGCTTTATCTCAGCACTACCTTTTCAGCGTAGTCCATTGGTAGACACCATAACTTATGGCACGCTTCTCGGAGGGAAACGGCTGCGTCCGTTTCTGGTTTATACTACCGGACACCTTTTTGGATTAGCCACAGAAAGCCTTGATGCACCAGCGGCAGCGGTTGAATGTATTCATGCTTATTCACTCATTCATGACGATCTGCCCGCGATGGATAATGACGACCTGCGCCGAGGACAACCTACCTGTCACATGAAATTTGGCGAGGCCAGCGCCATTCTGGCAGGAGACGCGTTGCAAACGCTGGCGTTCTCTATACTGGCTGACGCGCCTATGCTGCATGTCAGTGACCGTGACCGGTTGGCAATGTTATCTGAACTGGCTCAGGCCAGTGGCGTCAGCGGAATGTGTGGTGGTCAGGCGCTGGATCTTGCTGCGGAAGGACATCAGGTGGATCTGTCCTCGCTCGAACAGATCCATCGCCACAAGACCGGCGCATTGATTCGAGCCTCCGTGCGATTAGGTGCACTGGCGGCTGGCGAGCGTGGACGGGATGCCTTACCTTATCTTGATCGCTACGCCAATGCTATCGGGCTGGCTTTTCAGGTTCAGGATGACATACTGGATGTCATTGGTAATAGCACCACGACGGGGAAACGTCAGGGAGCCGATCAACAATTGGGGAAAAGTACCTACCCCGGCTTATTGGGTCTGGAGAACGCGAAAGCCAAAGCTCGAGATCTTTATCAGGAATCTTTAGCCGCGCTGAATGATTTGGTGGCTTCCAGTGATATTCCATTAGTCGTAACACCACTGCAAGCCTTAGCGAATTACATCGTTGAACGCGATAAATAACACCAATACAAGCAACTCCTTAATGGGCATCCGATGAGCTTTGATATAGCGAAATATCCCACGCTGGCGTTAGTGGAAACTCCAGAAGAATTGCGTCTGCTGCCAAAAGAAAGCCTGCCAAAACTATGTGACGAACTACGGCAATATTTGTTAGATAGCGTTAGTCGTTCGAGTGGCCACTTTGCTTCCGGTTTGGGTACAGTTGAGTTAACGGTCGCACTACATTATGTCTATAACACCCCTTTTGATCACCTGGTGTGGGATGTAGGCCATCAGGCTTATCCACACAAAATTCTGACCGGACGCCGTGATCGTATATCCACTATCCGTCAGAAAGACGGTCTGCATCCGTTTCCCTGGCGCGAAGAGAGCGAATACGATGTTCTCAGCGTGGGACACTCATCCACGTCCATCAGTGCCGGGCTGGGTATGGCCGTGGCGGCCGAACGTGAAGGTATGGGACGACGTACCGTCTGCGTCATCGGCGATGGTGCCATTACAGCAGGAATGGCATTTGAAGCCATGAATCATGCAGGCGATATCAAGCCCGATATGCTGGTGGTTCTGAACGATAACGAGATGTCGATTTCAGAAAATGTCGGTGCATTGAATAATCACCTTGCTCAACTGCTGTCTGGGAAGCTTTATTCCACCCTGCGTGAAGGCGGTAAAAAAGTCCTTTCGGGATTACCCCCCATCAAAGAATTGATGAAACGGACTGAAGAACATCTGAAAGGCATGGTGGTGCCTGGAACCTTGTTTGAAGAACTAGGCTTTAATTATATTGGCCCGGTTGACGGTCATGATGTTCAAGCGCTTGCGCAAACACTGAAAAATATGCGTAGCCTGAAAGGTCCACAACTGCTGCATATCATGACCAAGAAAGGCAAAGGTTACGCACCTGCCGAACAAGACCCCATTAGTTGGCACGCAGTGCCAAAATTTGACCCGGCCAGTGGCACTCTGCCTAAAAGCAAAGAAAGCCTGCCGACCTACTCCAAGATTTTTGGTCAGTGGTTGTCTGAAACGGCCGCACAAGACAGTACACTGATGGCTGTCACTCCTGCCATGCGCGAAGGGTCAGGGATGGTGCAATTTTCCCGCGACTATCCGCAACAGTATTTTGATGTTGCGATCGCTGAGCAACATGCCGTTACCTTTGCCGCCGGTCTGGCAATTGGTGGTTATAAACCTGTTGTAGCTATTTATTCAACGTTCTTGCAACGCGCCTACGATCAAGTGATTCACGATGTCGCCATCCAGAATCTGCCAGTACTGTTTGCCATCGATCGTGGTGGCATTGTCGGTGCTGACGGGCAGACTCACCAGGGTGCTTTCGACCTGTCCTTCCTGCGTTGTATTCCCAACATGGTAATCATGGCTCCCAGCGATGAAAACGAATGCCGTCAGATGCTGTATACCGGTTACCATTATCAAAAGGGCCCAACGGCAGTACGTTATCCCCGAGGCTGCGGGATCGATGCCGAACTCATGCCGTTACAGGCATTACCCATCGGTAAAGGTATCATCCGTCGACAAGGTGAGAAAATTGCCATACTAAACTTCGGCACACTGCTGCCAGAAGCGAGGACAGTAGCTGAAACGTTGAACGCTACGCTGGTGGATATGCGATTTGTCAAACCGCTGGATGAAGCATTGGTTGAGACATTGGCGAGCACTCATCAAGCATTGGTGACACTGGAAGAGAACGCCATTATGGGCGGAGCCGGCAGTGGCGTGAATGAATTCCTGATGTCAAAACGACTTTTGGTCCCGGTGCTAAACATCGGATTACCGGATCGTTTTATTCCTCAAGGGGTACAGGGAGAGATTCGGTCCGATCTAGGTCTGGATGCTGTGGGTATTGAGCACCAGATAACGCAATGGTTGGCATAAAGGGCTGATAAAAAAACAAGGTAGTAGCGACGCGTCCCTGATAGTGTTCACTTAGAACAATGGCTACAAAAATACGGAGTGAGATCCTAAGGAAAAGGTATCGTCACTCCGTATCGGCTATCCTGATTGCTTCACTGACCGGTATCCATGTTTAAAAAAGATTCCAGGCATCCAGGGTGACAGCTGCTGCCAAAACTCGTTGCCAGAAAATGTAATGGATTACGATGCGCAAACGGTTTTTGGCAATTTAAGCGCTTTTCTTATCATGAGCCAAAATGGTCATAACCCTTCAGATTCAGTTCAAGGGGTTTATCATGCTGAAAAAAACGTAATCCTTCAGAAGAGGGACCAATCTGCCCGATACAGGTATAGCGAGCCCCCAGATGGCCCAGGGCCACATCCAGGGCACCACGATTAAGCTCTGGGACGGTAAAACACAGCTCATAATCCTCACCACCACTGAGCGCCAAGTTCATTGCCCAGGATGGATCGGCGTGCGCCAGCAAGGCATCAGAATAAGGTAATGCATCAAGGTTGATTCGCGCACCACATCCACTTGCTTTCAAAATATGCTGGATATCGGATACCAATCCATCGGAAAGATCGATAACCGCACTGGCCAGATCGCGCAGCGCCTGCCCTTGTAAAATCCGCGGATGTGGGCGTAAGTGGCGTTGAATCAGCGTCTGATGTGCTTCAGGATCAGTAACTTCCCATTGATTCCGCAAAATCGCCAGACCAGCCGCACTGTCCCCCAGTGTGCCAGTGACGTAAATCCAGTCACCAATACGAGCCTTGCTACGTGTCAATGCACGCCCGACCGGAACCAGGCCATGGATAGTCAGTGTCATACTCAGCGGACCGCGAGTCGTATCACCACCGATTAACTGCATGCCATAGTAATCTAACTGCTCAAACAAGCTATCACTATAGGCCGTCAACCACGCGTGGTCGACTTCCGGCAATGTTAATGCCAGCGACAACCAGGCAGGATCAGCGCCCATGGCAGCCAAATCGCTCAGGTTAACCGCCAGGGATTTATAAGCCAGATCAGCGGGATCAATATCAGGCAGGAAATGAATCCCGGAAACCAGTGTATCGGTACTTATCGCTAACAGTTGCTTGTCAGCGACGGTTAACAGAGCACAATCATCACCGATTCCCAGTTCGACATCCCGGCGTGAAGTTCTTACCCGATCAAAATAGCGGGCAATAATCTCAAACTCACCTTCAACCATAACCCTTCCAGACTGTGGTGAATCAAAAAAGCCAAGGCCGGTAAACCGGCCTTGGCTATCTTATCTTCTGCCTTTACGTATGTGAGGAGCAGCTTTATCCAGCACGCCATTCACAAATTTATGACTATCTTCTGCACCGAAAGTCTTGGCCAGTTCAATGGCTTCATTAATTGCCACTTTATAGGGCACATCCTCACGTTTGCTCAATTCGAACAGAGCCAAACGCAGAATGGCTTTTTCCACCTGACCTAATTCTCCCAATTGACGGGACAGATAAGGAACCATCAAGGCATCAAGCTTATCAGCCTGACTGGCAACCCCCGACAGGAGTTCACGAAAATAGGTGATGTCGACATCTTTGACATCCTGCTCGCTCAAAAATTGTAGTTCAATATCGGCAATATCGTTCTTTGATAACTGCCAAGAATAAAGCGCTTGAACCGCACATTCACGAGCACGGCGACGAGCAGCAGGTTTCACGGAATTCCCCTTAACTTAATAAATCAGGCTTACTTGATAGCGTTTAATACATTAATCATTTCAAGTGCGGTCAGGGCTGCTTCCGCCCCTTTATTACCCGCTTTGGTGCCTGCACGCTCAATGGCCTGCTCAATACTTTCTGTCGTCAATACCCCGAAAGCGACCGGAATATCACTACTCATGGCGACATGAGACAAACCAGAACTACACTCGCCGGCGACCAATTCAAAATGCGCAGTACCACCACGGATAACCGTTCCCAGAGCAACTACGGCATCGTACCCACCATTTTCAGTGCTTTTGGTCAGCGCACGGACTGCCAGCGGTAATTCATAAGCACCTGGGACCCAAACGACGGTAATGTTCTCATCTTTAACCTGGCCAATACGTTTCAGTGCATCGATGGCACCTTCCAGCAGGCTATCATTGATAAAATGGTTAAAGCGGGCAATAGCAATCGCCACACGGGCATTAGGAGTAGCAACAACACCTTCAATAACGTTCATAGCTTTCCTTTGACTGTTTTATTACCCCGCAGGGGGGCGGATTCTATCATATTCTTTTGGTCGGCGTATCCGCTTTTGTCGGAGCAGGAGAGCCGCCTGACACCGGTTATTACTCTGGGTGGTCAGTACTGTGGCTTCAGGATAATCCGCAGGTCCGGCCCAACCAATCGGACATCTGTCATTGAGAATTCAGGTGCCCGCGCCAACGTCTCCAGTCCCGGCAACACACACAGCGGACGAGCCAAATCCCCAAGCAGTTTGGGTGCCATGTAGATAATCAACTCATCCACCACATTTGCTTGTAGTAACGCCCCGGCAAAGCGAGCACCGGCCTCCACCCACACCGAGTTAATCTGACGTTTTCCCAGCAGCATCATTAATGCCACCAAGTCGCTGCCATCACCTTGTTGCGGAACCAAAAGCTGTTCAACCGTATCTGGCCACGGTTGTTGATCCCGCTGGGGACGCGCCAGCCAGGTCATACCCGGCTGATGGATAATACGATGCTGCGGTTTCACCCGCAGTTGGCTATCGACAATAATCCTCACGGGCTGACGCAGTTGGTCTTGCGGATAGACACGTTGCGTATCCTCATCCAATTCCGACCAACGGACGGTAAGTGAAGGGTCATCAGCCAGCACAGTAGCACTACTGCTCAGAATAGCGGCACTCTGTGCCCGAAACCGCTGCACATCCTGCCGTGCCTGCGGTGATGTAATCCACTGGCTTTCACCGGAAGCCATTGCCGTACGTCCATCCAGCGAAGCCGCCATTTTTAACTGTACATAGGGGAATCCGGTACGCATCCGCTTGAGAAACCCCCGATTAAGCTTTTCGGCTTCTGCCATCATGACACCGTGGGTAACATCGATACCGGCCTGCTGCAAACGATACAAACCGCGCCCTGCCACCTCGGGGTTGGGATCCTGCATTGCCGCGACAACTCTTGCTACTCCCGCCTCAATTAATGCATCAGCGCAAGGCGGAGTACGGCCATGATGGCTGCACGGTTCCAACGTTACATACACCGTTGCACCGTTGGCCTGCTTTCCCGACATTCGCAAAGCATGGATCTCTGCATGAGGTTCACCGGCTTTATGGTGATAACCTTCGCCGACAATTTGTCCATCACGCACAATGACGCATCCCACATTCGGATTCGGCATTGTCGTAAAGCGACCACGCCGCGCCAGCGCCAATGCATGAGCCATATAAAATTCATCAGACTGTATAGCCATCCTGCGAGTCCTTTTTGCGTGAAGAAAAAACAGTTTTATTCTTCTGAAAGAAGCGGGTTAATCTTGCAAACGGGCAATTTCTTCACCAAATTCGCGGATATCTTCAAAACTACGATATACCGAGGCAAAACGGATGTATGCGACTTTATCTAACTTTTTCAATGCATCCATCACCAGATTTCCCACCATCTTGGCAGTAACTTCCCGTTCACCAGTAGCCCGGAGTTGGGATTTGATATGACTAATGGCCATTTCAACGTCATCGGAACTGACGGGCCGTTTTTCCAACGCCTTTAGCATTCCACTACGCAGTTTATCTTCGTTGAAAGGTTCACGGACATCATTACTCTTGATTACCCGGGGCATCACCAGTTCGGCCACCTCAAAAGTCGTAAAACGTTCATTACATACCAGGCACTGTCGGCGGCGGCGGACCTGAGAACCTTCCCCAACCAAACGGGAATCAATAACTTTGGTATCAACAGCAGAACAAAATGGGCAATGCATAAGATTTCCCGACCATAACCATCAACATGGATATAGTTTACCCTGAATTCCCCGCGTGACCAAAATCCCGACACCAATCCGCGTGTGAAACACCCGCATTTGACCGAACTCGCGACAAACTGTAAAAAATTCATGTTAATTATACGAAAGAGTAACGGTTTAAGCTTTATTGAGGCTAGATCAGCTAAAGTAGCCCCGCGATGTGGTCGTCCTATGCGCCAGTTTAGTGAAAGCTGCCGATAGCGATTAGACCCACCTGTAATATCGCAGACCTACCCTATCGTCTGCGCATGTTCAATAACCGGAGAACCCCTAATGGGACCAGACCCTAATCCTCACCCGAAAAACAGAGTCATCCACCGGTAAGCCAGCTTTTTTGCTGCCTTGCCGGTAAACAGGCAAGGCAGTGACGTCTTCGTTCGTCCCTGCTGAAAACAATGAACTGCACGCTGGTGTATCGCCGCCACGTGTTGTTTTTAGTCGTGGTATCTCCGATACCGCGGCAGGGAGATTTTTATGTTGTTTATTCGTCTCACACGGCAGCTGTTGGCACAGCTCAGCCGCCATTTACCACGCCGCCTGTTCCAGCGCGATCCGCTGCCAGATGGGCACCTGACTGCCACTCACGCGATGGCAGATACCATGGCCGAACGCTGTCTACGTCTTTCCAGACTAGGTGAAGTCGCGCTATATCAGGAATTTGCCAGTCATCCAGAAGGGCTACTGCCTGTCGAAGTGGTGCAGGCAAGAGAAACACACGGCGAAAACCGTATCCCCGGAGAGCAACCCGCGCCCTGGTGGATCCATCTGTGGCACTGCTACCGCAACCCGTTTAACCTGCTGCTAACACTGCTAGGGATGGTTTCCTACGCCACGGAAGATATTACCGCCGCGTTGGTGATTGCCCTGATGGTGTTAATCTCCACCCTGTTGCACTTCATTCAAGAGGCACGTTCAGGTAAAGCGGCTGACGCCCTGAAAGCGATGGTCAGCAACAAAGTGACGGTACTACGCAGCGATGCGCAGACCGGCTATAGCGACTATCAGGATATTCCACTGGTTCAGTTGGTCCCCGGTGATATCGTCAAACTCGCGGCCGGGGATATGATCCCGGCGGACTTGCGGGTACTGCAAGCACGCGATCTGTTTATCAGTCAGGCTTCGCTGACGGGTGAATCCATCCCAGTCGAGAAAGTGGCTCAGTCCCGGCAACGGAACAGTGTAGCTGCACTGGAATGCGATACGCTCTGTTTTATGGGCACCAATGTGGTGAGTGGTACCGCGTTGGCTATCGTGATCGGCTCTGGGGCCAATACCTGGTTTGGCCAGCTAGCTAGCCGCATAGTTCATCAACCCGGAGAAGAAAATGCCTTCCAGCGGGGTATCAGCCGGGTCAGTTGGCTATTGATCCGTTTCATGCTGGTGATGACGCCGGTAGTGTTGGTGATCAACGGCTATACCAAAGGTGACTGGTGGGAAGCAGCCTTGTTTTCACTCTCTGTTGCCGTAGGCCTGACACCAGAAATGCTGCCGATGATCGTCACCTCGACGCTAGCCAAAGGCGCAGTGAAACTGTCGCATCAAAAGGTGATCGTCAAACGCCTGGATGCAATCCAGAACTTTGGCGCCATGGATATTTTATGCACGGATAAAACCGGCACGCTGACACAGGACAAAATTGTACTGGAGTGCCATACCGATGCGTTTGGCCGCGCCAGTCAGCAGGTACTGCATCGTGCCTGGCTCAACAGCGCCTACCAGACCGGATTACGAAATCTGCTGGACCAGGCGGTACTAGACGTTATGCCACCCGATCAACAGCATTCTACCCTGTCTCGCTGGCGGAAAGTGGATGAAATACCGTTCGACTTTGAACGTCGTCGTATGTCGGTAGTGGTGAGTGAGAACCACAGTGGACATTTGCTGATCTGCAAAGGGGCACTAGAAGAGATGCTCAGCGCCTGCTCACAGGTACGGCGGGGCGAACAGTTGCTGACATTAGATGATCAATTGCTGACACAAATCCGCCAGTTGACTGATGATCTCAACCGCCAGGGGCTGCGTGTGGTGGCTGTCGCCAGCAAAATGATGGCAGCTGACCGCCAGGATTATAGCCGTGTAGATGAATCCGATTTAATTCTGGAAGGCTACATCGCCTTTCTTGATCCGCCGAAAGAAAGCACCGCGCCGGCACTAAAAGCGCTGAAAGATAACGGTGTAACGGTCAAGATCCTTACCGGCGACAGCGAACTGGTAGCAGCCAAAATCTGTCGGGAAGTTGGTATTGAACTCGAAAGCAGTCTCATCGGCAGCGATATTGATGCGCTCACCGACAAACAATTGGCCACAAAAGCACTCACCACTACACTGTTTGCTCGTTTAACGCCGCTACACAAAGAACGGATTGTGAGGCTGCTACGGTCTGAAGGACATGTGGTGGGCTTCATGGGTGACGGTATCAATGATGCTCCAGCTCTACGTGCCGCAGACATCGGTATCTCCGTTGATTCAGCAGTGGATATCGCCCGTGAAGCCGCAGACATCATCCTGCTGGAAAAAAGCCTTATGGTGCTGGAACAAGGCGTGATTGAAGGACGTCGCACGTTTGCCAACATGCTGAAATATATCAAAATGACTGCCAGTTCTAATTTTGGCAATGTTTTCAGTGTGTTAATTGCCAGTGCTTTTTTACCGTTCCTGCCAATGTTGCCGTTGCATTTGCTGATTCAGAATCTGATGTACGATATTTCGCAGATTGCCATCCCGTTTGACAATGTGGATGAAGAGCAACTCCGACAGCCACAACGCTGGAACGCCAGAGATCTGGGGCGTTTCATGGTGTTCTTCGGTCCCATCAGTTCGATTTTTGATGTACTGACATTTGCGCTTATGTGGTGGGTTTTTCATGCCAATACACCGGAACTACAGACGCTGTTCCAGTCTGGCTGGTTTATTGAAGGCCTATTGTCGCAGACGCTGATTGTGCATATGATTCGTACCCGCCGGATTCCCTTTATCCAAAGTCGCCCGGCATGGCCACTGGCAATGATGACACTGTTGATCATAGGAACGGGTATTGGACTTACCTTCTCGCCATTGGCTGGCTTCTTGCAATTGCAGGCGCTGCCCCTCAGCTACTTCCCGTGGCTGATCGCGATTCTGGGTAGCTATATGTTGTTGACGCAGGCAATGAAAGGCTTCTTTGCCCGTCGCTATGGCTGGCAGTGATACCTCTGCTTCTATTCCTCCAATACAGCGGGCAGCGTCCCGCTGTATCTTTATTTTTCACTACAATTCAGCATTCTCCACCTATCTTTCCCTGAAAGTTGTCAGTCACTATAGAGGAGATTAAATCACCTCTACACTGATGATCATTAAATAGCTCATGTACACAGTCCAAGGGAGAAACACGACATGACCATCCGCTATCGCCTCATCTTCATGCTGTCGGCTATGGCATTGCTGGCAGGCTGCGCCCAGCCTCAAACAACCCATGTACAAAATGAACTCGGTCAGCTCAATCAGAAACTGCGAGATCTGTCCGATCGCGCCGCAGCACTGGAACAGCAAAATTCGCTGAATGCCAACTCAACCTCCGGGGCATATCTGTTGCCTGCGGCGAAGGACAGCGCACTCATTGATAGCAGCATCGGCAGACTGAGTCTGTCACTCAGCCAGATCGAGCCCGAGGCCAATGGCACTCGTGCATTGCTGGTGTTCCGCACGCTTAATGACACAGTTTTGCCCGCTTTTAGTGTCCAGATCAACTGGGGCCCGCTCGATCCAGTCAGCGGAAAACCGTTGGATATTGATATGCAAACCCTGTCACTGACAGTTCCACAACCCTTGATACCAAAACCAGAAGTCACCGTAGAAGTCAGGTTATCTGGCTTCTCCCCAGAACAACTCGGGTTTGTACGTATACACCATATTATTGCCGAACCATCAACTCATGGTGTTAATGAGTCCGCCGGGACGTCAGGACGGAATTAATATCCAGAACTAAAAAACCCGCCAATTGGCGGGTTTTTTAGTTCAACTGAAGGTCAATCTTTATTAAAAATCCGAAAAACCAACAGATTACGGCAGCAGTGACGGTTGGTCAGCCCCTTCTTTCTCTACTTTCTGCTGAAGCATATGTTCACGCTTCATACCGAGTTTCAGCGCCAGCGCAGAAGCTACGTAGATAGAAGAAACCGTACCAACTGATACCCCGATCAACATGGAAAGTGCAAAACCATTCAGCATCGCACCACCAAAGATATACAGCATCAGTACCACTACCAGCGTAGTGGCGGATGTCATAATCGTACGGCTCAAGGTCTGCGTCAGAGAGACATTCATGATTTCATACGATGTACCACGGCGAATTTTACGGAAATTTTCACGGATACGGTCAGAAACCACGATACTGTCATTCAGTGAGTAACCGATAACGGACATCAGCGATGCCACAATAGTCAGGTCAACCTCTATCTTGAACAGTGATAACACCCCTAACGTAATAATGACGTCATGAGCCAAGGCAATAACTGCCCCAAGGGCCAAACGCCATTCGAATCGGAAGCCCACATAAATCAGGATACAAATCAGTGCAGACAGCAATGCCATAGCACCGGCTTGCGCCAAATCACTACCCACGCTGGGGCCGACGAACTCAATCCGTTTTACTACTGCATTCTGCCCGATTTTCTGGTTAATCACGCTCAATACCTGATTACCCAACTCCTGTCCAGAATTGCCCACTGACGGTGCCATGCGCACCATAAGATCACGGCTGCTGCCGAAATTCTGAACCAGCGGATCAGCAAAACCCGCTTGTTTAAGCGCATTACGCATCACATCCAGATTGGCTGGTTTCTCAAGGTGAATTTCAATTACCGTACCACCGGTAAAATCTAACCCCCAGTTAAAACCACGAACACCTATCAGGACGAGAGCGATAACCACCAGTGTCCCTGAAATCAGGAAGGCAAGATTATCCCAGCGCATAAAGTCAATGACCTTACGCCCGTAGTTGAGTTGCTCAACAGTATATTCCTGTGCCACAACACACTCCTCAGATAGACAGCTTGTTTATGCGTTTACCGCCGTAAAGCAGGTTAACGATGGCACGAGTACCAACAATTGACGTGAACATAGAGGTAAGTACCCCGATGGTCGTCGTGATGGCAAACCCTTTTATGGAACCGGTACCGACGGCATACAGGATCACCGCAGTAATCAACGTGGTCACGTTCGCATCAATAATACTGGAGAATGCGCCTTTATAACCTTCATGGATCGCCTGCTGAACAGTACGGCCGTTCCTCAGCTCCTCCTTGATACGCTCGTTAATCAGTACGTTGGCATCAACGGCTACCGCCAGCGTTAGCACGATACCCGCGATACCTGGCATCGTAAGTGTTGCCCCTGGCAACAGCGACATCACGCCAATAATCAGCACCAGGTTAGCGATCAACGCAGTGGTCGCTATAACGCCGAACTTACGGTAGTAAACCACCATAAACAGAATAGATGCCACCAATCCCCATAGGCAGGCTTCCAGACCCTGTGTGATGTTCTGCATCCCTAGTGTCGGCCCGATGGTCCGCTCTTCAACAATCTGAATAGGTGCAATCAATGCACCAGCACGCAGCAGCAGTGACAGCTGACGCGCTTCATTTGGATTGCTGATACCTGTAATTCGGAAGCTATTCCCCAGACGAGACTGAATAGTCGCAACGTTAATCACTTCTTCATGTTTCACCAGGATGGCGCGACCTTTGGCATCTTTCTTACCACTGTCTTTATACTCTACAAACAGTGTTGCCATCAGCTTACCGATGCTGTTCTTGGTGAAGTTGGACATGATGTTTCCACCAGTGCTGTCCAATGAAATATTCACTTGCGGACGGTTATATTCGTCAGTGCTCGAAGTAGAGTCAGTAATGTGGTCACCGGTCAGAATCACGCGTTTGTATAGCACTACCGGAGAGCCATCCTGCATGTACTTCACTTCTGAGTCGCCTGGTATATGACCACTGGCCGCCGCCGCTGCGTCAACATTACTGTTTACCAGACGGAATTCCAGCGTTGCGGTAGCCCCAAGGATCTCCTTGGCTCGCGCGGTATCCTGAATCCCCGGCAATTCAACAACAATACGGTCTGACCCTTGACGCTGCACCAATGGTTCAGCCACACCCAGCTGGTTTACGCGGTTACGCAGAATGTTAATATTCTGCTGTACAGCATATTCGCGAGCTTCCCTCAAACGGGCATCACTCATCACGGCATGCAGTATGTCGTTACCTGAAGCATTGATAACCAGATCACGGTGACGTGGCGTCAGATAGTTAACAGCTTCATCGCGGGTCTGACTGTCGCGGAAACGAATCTCGACACCATAATTATCTGACTTACTAACTGAAGAATAAGGGATACCTTTATCACGAAGGTCGCTGCGCAGGGAATCCATGGTCTGCTCTTGCAGTTTACTTAGCGCGGTACCCATATCCACTTCCATCAGAAAGTGAACGCCGCCACGCAGATCGAGCCCTAGCTTCATGGGCTCGGCTCCCAGCATTCTCAACCACTGCGGTGTAGCCGGAGCCAGGTTAAGCGCCACTACAAATTTATCGCCCAGCGCGCTGAGCAGCGCTTCCCGGGCACGAAGCTGAATATCAGGATTAGAAAAGCGAGCCAGAATCGCACCATTTTCCAGTGCAATCGACTTACTGACGATGTTTTGTTCTTTTAATACTTTCTGGACCTGGACCAGCGTAGATTCACTGGCGGCGACACCTCGCGCGCCAGTAATCTGTACCGCCGGATCCTCACCATACAGGTTAGGAAGTGCATAAAGCAGACCGACAGCAAGAATCACGATCAGCATGATGTACTTCCACAAAGGATAACGGTTCAACACGGTAGTTCCCTTCGGGAAAGTCGAAAATTACAGGGCTTTCATAGTACCCTTCGGCAACACTGCCGCCACGAAATCACGTTTGATAATGACTTCATTATCATCATTCAAGGCAATCGAAACATAACCAGTATCGGACACTTTGGTTACACGGCCAACCAAGCCGCCGGTGGTCAATACTTCATCACCCTTGCTGATAGAATCCATCAGCTTTTTGTGTTCCTTGGTACGTTTTTGCTGGGGACGCAGGATCATGAAGTAAAAGATCAGACCGAAAACAGCCAGCATAATAACCAGAGAGTACGGGCTTCCCTGAGCCGGAGCACCAGCGGTTGCTGCTACAGCATCGGAAATGAAAAGACTCATTTAAGTTTCCTCTTTGTTATCAACACAAAAATGTTATCAATAAAACGATATTTAAAGGTGACCACCCTTATCATCTACAACATCCTGTTCAGCCAATGGCGGAACCGGCTTACCCATACGCTGATAAAACGCGGCCACAAAGTCCTCTAATCTACCCTTTTCAATGGCCTGACGTAAACCTGCCATTAGCCGCTGATAATAGCGCAAATTATGGATAGTATTGAGTCGTGCACCAAGTATTTCGTTACAACGATCAAGGTGATGCAAGTAGGCACGGCTATAATTGCGACACGTGTAGCAATCACAGTGTTCATCCAATGGTCCAGTGTCGTCCTTATACCTGGCATTACGGATTTTTACTATCCCATCGGTGACAAACAAATGACCATTACGGGCATTGCGCGTTGGCATTACGCAGTCAAACATATCAATGCCACGTCGCACCCCTTCAACCAAATCTTCCGGTTTTCCGACCCCCATAAGATAACGGGGTTTATCTGCCGGAATTTGCGGACAGACATGTTCCAGAATACGGTGCATGTCCGCTTTAGGTTCGCCAACAGCCAAGCCGCCCACAGCGTACCCATCAAAGCCAATGTCTACCAGTTCTTTTACCGAGACATCTCGTAAATCTTCGTAAACACTACCTTGAATAATTCCAAACAGCGCATTCTTGTTACCCAGTTCGTCAAAACGCTGACGACTGCGTTGCGCCCAGCGCAGCGACATTTCCATTGAGCGCTTGGCATAATCCCAGTCAGCAGGATACGGCGTACATTCGTCGAAAATCATCACAATGTCGGAGCCCAGATCATGCTGGATTTCCATGGATTTTTCCGGGCTCAGAAAAATGGCATCACCATTAATCGGGTTACGGAAATGGACACCCTCTTCCGTAATTTTACGGATATCTCCCAGGCTGAACACCTGGAAACCGCCGGAATCAGTAAGAATAGGCCCGTGCCACTGCATAAAATCGTGCAGATCACCATGCAGCTTCATGATTTCCTGCCCAGGACGCAGCCACAGATGAAAAGTATTACCTAACAGGATCTGCGCACCGGTTTCCTTGACTTCTTCCGGTGTCATTCCTTTAACCGTACCGTAAGTACCTACCGGCATAAATGCCGGTGTTTCCACTACACCGCGTTCAAATACCATGCGACCACGGCGAGCGCAACCATCGGTATTTAATAATTCATACTTCACTTAACCTCCAGCATCAGAGAAACAGTCTGATGTCATTGTTGATTGCTTATAAAACAGTCATACCCACAGAACCTGGTCTGTAGTACGTCATAAAGGGAGTTACCCGATTTTTTCCTGCTCAGCCTCAGCATTGCGCGTGATAAACATCGCATCTCCATAACTGAAAAAACGGTATTGCTCTGCCACTGCCTGCTGATAGGCGCTCATGGTATGGTGATACCCGGCGAAGGCTGAAACCAGCATGATCAACGTGGATTCAGGCAGGTGAAAGTTAGTCACCAGCGCATCGATCACCCGATAGTGGTAACCGGGATAGATAAAAATGCGGGTATCACCAAAAAAAGGGGAAATTAATCCATCCTGGCTGGCCTGCGCCGCACTTTCCAGCGAACGGACTGACGTGGTGCCAACAGCAACAACCCGATTGCCTCGCGACTTACAGGCCAATACCTCATCCACCACATTCTGTGGGACTTCAGCGTACTCCGCGTGCATGATGTGCTCTTCGATGGTTTCGACCCGTACAGGTTGGAAAGTACCCGCTCCGACATGCAAAGTGACAAACGCCATCTTCACACCCTTGGCACGCAGAGCAGCCAGCATCGGTTCATCGAAATGCAATCCAGCGGTAGGTGCAGCCACCGCACCTGGTCGCAGGCTGTAAACCGTCTGGTACAGCTCCCGATCGCTTTCTTCATCAGGGCGGTCAATATAAGGCGGCAATGGAATATGGCCAATATCATTGAGGATGGTCAGCACATCGCGCGCGTCATCAAAGCGAATCTCAAACAAGGCATCGTGACGGGCCAGCATCGTTGCCCGTACGCCCTCATCTTCACCAAGAATCAGCACCGCATCGGGTTTCGGCGACTTAGACGCACGAACATGTGCCAGTACACGGTGTTCATCCAGCACTCGCTCCACCAGCACTTCCAGTTTGCCACCGCTGGCTTTACGACCAAACAGGCGAGCCGGAATCACTCGGGTATTGTTGAAAACCAGCAGATCGCCAGCATCCAGTTTGTCCAATAGATCGGTAAACACGCCATGCGTTATCTTTCCTGTCGGCCCATCCAGTGACAGTAAACGACAACCACTGCGTTGTGGCTGTGGATAATGGGCAATAAGAGATTCAGGAAGTTCAAACGAAAAATCGGTAACACGCATGACAATTCACTTAGCTTTTCGACATAGTAAAAAAAGAGGCGGCCTAGTCTAGAGCCGAGAGAGGATGGCTGCAAGAAATAAGCAAGGAATACAGATAAATTGCACTATACTGGGCAGATGAATTTTCTCGCGCACCTCCATCTGGCCACACTGTCCAACAGTTCTCTGATCGGGAATCTGATGGCTGATTTTGTACGGGGTAATCCCCAGGACCATTATCCGTCTGACATTGTGGCAGGCATCCGATTGCATCGTCGCGTCGATGTCCTTACCGACAGTCTGCCTGAAGTACGGGAAGCCTGTCGCTGTTTTAGTGCGGACTATCGCCGAGTCGCCCCGATCACACTCGATGTTCTGTGGGATCATTTTCTGTCACGGCATTGGTCGACTCTGGAACCTACAACGTTGCTGGATAACTTTATTACTACGGCGCAATTGCAAATAGTTCCCCATTTGTCCCAAACGCCAGATCGCTTCCAGAACCTAAACCGTTATTTATGGCCGGAACGTTGGCTGGAGCGCTATGCCGAGCTCCCCTTCATTGCCGATGTACTGCATCGGATGTCAGTGCGTCGCCCGCGCCTAGCCGCACTTTCCGGATCTTTTAGCGATATTGAACGTCACTACCACCAATTTGAAACATTATTCTGGCAATTCTATCCTCGTATGATGCAGTTGGCGAAAACGGGTCAGCTTTAGATCTTAAGCTGGTCTGCTATAGTTTTGTCGATACTGCTTGCCCTTTTACGATACTGCTTGCCCTTTTAGACAAAGGGATTAATTTAAGTATCAGGGGTAAATACCAATTGATTCGATAGACAAAAGCTATCTCATTGATTGGTCACTTTACCTTTATTCACTAGTATGGAGTCCCTATACTTACTAACGTTTTCTACATCAATCCATCATTCACAATTATTTACAGGAGTAATTATGGTCCTGGTAACTCGTCCAGCCCCCGACTTCACTGCTGCAGCTGTTTTAGGAAGCGGAGAAATTGTTGAAAATTTCAACCTGAAAAAGCATATCAGTGGTAAACCTGCTGTGATCTTCTTCTGGCCGATGGATTTCACTTTCGTTTGCCCTTCCGAGCTGATCGCATTCGATCACCGCTATGAAGAGTTCCAGAAACGTGGTGTTGAAGTTGTTGGTGTTTCTTTCGATTCTGAATTCGTACATAACGCCTGGCGCAAAACGCCGATCGATAAAGGCGGTATCGGCGAAGTGAAATATGCAATGGTCGCAGATTCTAAACGTGAAATTCAGAAGGCATATGGTATTGAACATCCAGATGCTGGCGTGGCACTGCGCGGTTCTTTCCTGGTTGACAAAAATGGTATTGTCCGCCATCAGGTTGTTAACGATCTGCCGCTAGGCCGTAACATCGACGAAATGCTGCGCATGGTTGACGCATTGCAGTTCCACGAAGAGCATGGCGAAGTATGCCCGGCTCAATGGGAAAAAGGTAAAGCCGGTATGGGTGCCTCCCCTGATGGCGTAGCTAAATATCTGTCTGAAAACGCGGCCAAGCTGTAAGAAACCACTTCTCCCGGTTATTCGTTTTCATCAGTGTTAAAAAGCCAATTGCTAACGCAATTGGCTTTTTTCTTATCTTTAAGATTTATCTAACGGAAAATACCTGGCAACAGCAATGCCGTTATCAACAGGTAGCTGTTTCAAGTTTTTTGCGACGTTGATAAATGGCATAGCTTAGCAACAACATAACTATCCACAGCACCCCGACATACAGAGAAATTCGGGTATCAGGGAAATAACCAATCAAACCAATAATAAAAATCAGGAAAACCACCCCGACAACTGAGGTGACAGCGCCACCACGTAACGGGAAGGCCAGCGCTTTTGCTTCTTCACGGCTGAGTTTGCGACGAAAGGCGATTTGAGAACACAGGATCATAATCCACACCCATACTGTCGCAAATGTTGCCAGAGAGGCGATCACCAGAAAGACTTTTTCCGGCATGATGTAATTCAGGTACACCGCCACCAACAACGCCATGGTCATCACCACTACTGTCACCCAGGGAATGCCATGTCGTGAAAGTCGGGTAAAGATCCTGGGTGCTTGCCCTTGTTCCGCCATGCCGTGCAACATACGTCCGACACCAAAAACATCGCTGTTAATCGCGGAAAGCGAGGCAGTAATTACCACAAAATTCAGAATACCCGCTGCGGCGGTAATGCCCATATGCTGGAACGTCAGCACAAACGGGCTACCGTTAGTCCCTACCTGATTCCATGGATAGATGGACATAATCACGAATAGTGTACCGACATAAAATACCAGAATACGCCACGGCACTGAGTTGATGGCCCGGGGAATCGATTTACGAGGGTCTTGCGCTTCCCCAGCGGTAATACCGATAATTTCCACACCGCCATAGGCAAACATCACCATTTGTAGTGAAATAATCATTCCCATAACCCCATGGCTGAAAAAACCACCGTTGGACCACAGGTTATGAATACCGGTCGATTCACCACCATTGCCGATTCCCCAGACGATAATACCGACACCAGCGATAATCATGACAATAATGGTTGCCACTTTGAAAAAGGACAACCAGAACTCCAATTCACCAAACACCTTGACGTTCATCAGGTTAATCGCGCCGATGATCATCACCACGCTCAGCACCCATACCCAGTGCGGGACATCGGGAAACCAGACGCTCATGTAGATGCCAAAAGCGGTAACATCGGCAATCGCAACGATCAGCATCTCAAAACAATAGGTCCAACCGGTGATATACCCCGCCAACGGCCCAAGGTAATCCAGGGCGTAACGTGAAAAAGAACCGGCCTGGGGGTTATTGACCGACATCTCCCCCAAGGCGCGCATGATAATGTAGGCCACCACGCCCCCTATCAGATAAGCCAGCAACACGCTGGGTCCCGCCATCTGAATAGCGCTGGCTGAGCCATAGAACAAGCCGGTACCAATCGCCGAACCTAAAGCGATAAAACGGATGTGCCGCGCACTTAACCCACGCTTGAGCTTGGATTGTTGTTCCATAAATAAGCAACCCTGTTTTACAAACGAAAAAACCACAGGCGCTGCCTGTGGTACAAAATTCAAACAATCACGACTTAAAGATGCACCCTGACTTCTTGATGACCAGACACCCGGTCGTAAATAATCGCCACCAGCAACACCGCCATGGATGGCGGCAGCCAGGCCAACCCTTGTTCACTCAACGGCAAATGCAATATCCACGGTGGCAGCAACGGCTGGAAGGCGGACGATTTTATACCATCAACCATGCCAAATAACAGGCTAACCAACATCACCGGCGCGATAATGTGCGCACTGTTATTCCACCAGCGAAGCGTAAAACTCAGTAAAACCAGCACAATACAGGGTGGATAAATCGCCGTCAGCACCGGAATGGACATTTGAATCAAGTGGCTCAATCCCAGATTAGACACCACCATTGAAAACAGCCCCAGGGTGAAAACCAGTGTACGGTAGGAAAAAGGCAGATACTGGGAGAAAAACTCCGCACAAGCGCAAGTCAGCCCTACCGCGGTCACCATGCAGGCGGTAAAAATCAGCAATGCCAGAAAGCTACTGCCCATATTACCAAAGGTGTGCTGAACATAAGCATGCAGAATTTCAGCCCCATTCTGCGCTTCCGGCACCAAAACACCGCTGTTCGATCCCAACTGGAACAGACTCAAATAAACCAGTGTTAAACCAACACCCGCAATCAACCCCGCCAGCATGGTGTACCGGGTAAGCAGGGCAGCATCGACGACCCCTCGGGAACGGGCGGCGTTAACTATCACAATACCGAATACCATCGCCCCCAGCGTATCCATAGTGAGATAACCGTTAATAAACCCGCTGGAAAAAGGTACATGCTGATAGATATCAGTAGCCGGAATGGGAGCACCGACAGGCCATAATAGCGCCGCCGCACCCAATATCGTCAGAGCGATAATTTTTACCGGTGCCAGAATATGGCCGACAGTATCCAGCAAACGCCCCGGATACAGGGAAATCCCGATGACAATCGCAAAATAAATCAGGCTATATATCAATAGCGGTGTGGTGCCCTCACCCACCAACGGTGCAATACCTACTTCAAACGATACTGTTGCGGTACGAGGGGTTGCAAACAATGGCCCGACGGCCAGGTAGCATACCGTCGCCAGCACAACGCCTGCTTTCTTGCCAATCGGACTGCTCAAGGTATCGATACCACCGCCAACCCGTGCCAAGGCAATAATGGTTAGGACCGGTAGCCCAACGGCAGTGATCAAAAAACCGAGTGCGGCGATCCAGACATGTTCTCCCGCTTGTAAACCCACCATCGGGGGGAAAATGATATTCCCCGCGCCGACAAACAGGGCAAAGGTCATAAAACCCAATGCCATGATATCTTTGGACGTTAAACGATGACTCATAGTTATGTCGTGTTGCCTGTATAAACTCGCTAAAAAAGAAAAAAACCGGGTAGAAAAATCAGCGACACCAGATTTTCATTCGGGCAATGTGCAGAATTATTGAAATAATTGATTGGCGTATATATCCGTCATCTTTCAGGTTGCAGATGCATTGGCTGCGCTCAGTTATCTGGCTGCCATCTTCCTGCATCTTGCAATTTATTGGATATAGCCACAATGGGGGCTAAGTAAAGCGTTTATAGCGAAAAAATACAATACTTGATCTAAAAAGCAGAATATTAAACTAAATTTAATTATCAAGATGGCATATTGAGTTAATTTAGGACAATCGACCAATACATGATTTGTGCATCATAAGAATATTTAGTGCAATAAAATCCCATTAAATACTTAAATTGTACAAAATAAAACCATAATAAAAACTTATAGAAATAAAAAACGCCGGCGAAATATGCCAGCGTTATAACAAACATAAACGGGTACTGAATCACCACACACGCTGGGCGATATCGACCACGAGTTTCAGCTTGTTCCACTGAGCGTCTTCGCTCAGGCTGTTGCCCTCTTCCGTTGACGCGAAGCCACACTGCGGACTCAGACAAAGCTGTTTTATGTCGACATATTTTGCCGCTTCAGCAATACGACTTTCTACATCCTGTACATTTTCCAATTCGCCATTTTTAGTCGTGATAAGCCCCAGTACAACTTGTTGGTGTCCCGGCTTGATATAGCGCAACGGCTCAAATCCCCCTGCACGCTCCGAGTCATACTCCAGAAAGAAAGCATCGACATTCACTTCACCAAACAGGGTTTTGGCCACCGGTTCATAGCCCCCTTCGGAAATCCAGGTCGAACGGAAATTCCCCCGGCAAACATGCAGTCCGATAATCAGATCGTCTGGTTTGCCAATCAACGCTTTATTCAGCACATCCGCATAAATACGGCACAGTTGTTGTGGATCTTCACCACGTTCACGGATTTGGCGCTTCTGATCGTCAGAACACAGATAAGCCCATACCGTGTCATCCAGTTGCAAATAACGGCAACCTGCATCATAAAACGCTTTAATGGCATCACGCCAAGTCTGTGCCAAATCGTCAAAGTAGGTGCCCAGATCGGGGTAAATGGTGCTATCAATAGCCTTACGACCGCCACGAAAATGCATCACGCTTGGACTGGGTATGGTCATCTTCGCCACCGCATCGCCCGCAATAGCGTTCAGATAACGGAAGTCTGCCAGCATGGGATGTTGTGGGTTGAAACTCACTTTACCGGTTACTTTTATGCCACGGGACTTGGTCTGAATACCGTTGAACTGAATGCCTTGCTCGGCTTCATAACGCTCAACACCGTTCAACCCTTCAAAAAAATCAAAATGCCACCAGGCACGACGAAATTCACCATCAGTCACCACCTGCAATCCGGTGTTCCGCTGCAACTCAACCGCACGCAGAATTTCCTGATCTTCTATGGTCCGCAATTGAGCGGCGTCAATCTCACCTGCCTGAAACTGCTCACGAGCCTGTTTAATTGCTGCGGGACGCAACAAACTACCGACAACGTCGGCACGAAACGGAGGAAGTGTTTGTGTCATGTTTTGCTCCTGACAGCCTGTTGACAGCGCGATTACTGCCACAGAGTTATAGTTTCATTATAAAATAATTACGCCGCCGCATTTAATAGACATCTAGACGGCTAAAAGTGATAGCATATTGGCATGAGTATTAATCAATGACAAGGGAGTAATTTTCACATTGCATGAAATAAATTCATCTTTCCGTGACAAGTATTCATGAATGTATAGCGAGGTTGGGTACCGCAAACAACACCGAGCAGCAACAACGTAGCTGCGGCGGCGTGGATAGCGGATTTCATCAGGTATTTAAGTCAGGCTAACGGTTTAGCCGTATTTTGGTTCAGGGCGAAAGACACTATCAACCGGTTTGGCAGGGTAAACATAAAGCGAGAACCAATACCTTCTTCGCTAATAACTTCCAGCCTGGAGTCATGATGGCCAAGGGCGTGTTTCACGATAGCCAGTCCCAGTCCGCTACCCCCGGTCTGGCGGGAACGGGCTTTATCTACACGATAAAACCGCTCGGTCAGGCGAGGTAGATGTTTGGGGGCAATACCCGGCCCGTTATCGCTCACCTGAAACTGTGCGCCCGATGGCGTCTGTTGCCAACACACCTCAATACGGGTTCCCTTCGGCGTATGATTCACCGCGTTATACACTAAATTGGAAACCGCGCTGCGCAGCTGATCTTCATTACCGAACACTTTTAATTGTTCATTAACACGAAAAATGATCTCATGGCGCCCTTGACTCAGCGTCTCCGCTTCACGCTGTAACACCCGCAGCATCAGCGGAATGTCCACTTCCTCGCTCAGATCGATAGCGGTTGCCGCCTCGATGCGGGATAGCGTCAACAGTTGTTTAACCAGACCATCCATCCGCCGCGTCTGCTCCTGCATGGTATTGAGCGCTTTTGCCTGTAAAGTGGCATCCAGCGATTCATCACTCATCATTTCCAGATAGCCTTGCAACACTGTCAATGGTGTACGCAGCTCGTGACTGACATTAGCAAAGAAATTACGGCGGGCACCTTCAAGCTGACGCATCTGCGTCACGTCGCGAGCCACTATCAGCAGTTGTCCCTCTGAATAGGGCATCACGCGGAACTCGACATGGTACGAATTATTCAACAGCAACATCAGCGGCCCACTGAAGTCCCGTAACTGCATATATTCGGTAAATTCAGGATAACGCAGTAAATTGAGAATATTTTGACCATTATCCTCTGGCCAACGAAATCCCAGTAGATGCTGGGCCAACCGATTACACCAGATCATGGTGCCTTCTTCTGTGGTGATCACTACCGCGTCAGGTAGTGACTCAGCGCCGCTGCGAAAACGTTTGATCAACAGAGCCAGTTCGCGCCGACGTCGACGGTTGCGCAACTGCATCTGATAAAGACCATAAAACAGCGGTTCCCAACTCCATCGACCGGGAGGTGGCGTCATGCTGCGGTCAATCCACAGCCAATGAGAGAGTTTAAGCTGATTGTAAAAATTCCAGAATAAAGCCGCCAGAACAAAGACCAGAAGAAACCAGGGCAGATAACCAAAAATCAGCCCAAGCAACAAAGCAGGAGTACAAAAAAAAGCCAGCTCCAATGCCAGCTTTTTCCAGGATAAACGTTCTAGCACGTTAGAAAATCTCCAAAACTAACGCTGTCAGTAACGCGTCGAGAAACGATAACCGGTTCCACGAACGGTCTGCACCATTTTGTCATGCCCACTGGTCTCCAGCGCTTTACGAAGACGGCGGATATGAACATCAACAGTACGATCCTCAACATAAACGTTAGTGCCCCAAACATGATTCAGCAACTGTTCACGACTATATACCCGTTCAGAGTGCGTCATAAAGAAATGCAGCAATTTAAATTCAGTTGGCCCCATATCCAGCGCGTACTCATCCGTCGTCACTCGATGTGAAGAAGGATCAAGGCTTAACCCGCGCATTTCAATCAATTCATCCACCGCCATGGGTGAAATCCGACGCATCACAGCCTTGATACGCGCTACCAGTTCCTTGGGGGAAAATGGTTTGGTAATGTAATCATCTGCACCAACTTCAAGCCCACGTACCCGATCTTCTTCTTCTCCGCGCGCGGTAAGCATCATTACCGGAATATCCCGGGTCAGTGTTTCACGTTTCATGTGCTTGATGAATTGCAAGCCTGAACCGCCAGGCAGCATCCAGTCAAGCAGAACCAATTCAGGGTATGGTTCAGTCAGCTGGTTTATCGCGCTATCATAATCTTCCGCCTCAACTGGCTGATAACCGTTCTGTTCCAGCACAAAGCACACCATCTCACGGATAGGCGCTTCATCTTCCACAACCAAAATACGTCTTGCCATCGTTAATCCTGCCATTAATCATCGCTATTAGCGTGCGGAATGCATTATGCGTCACTTTTGTGACAGATTTATGAACAGAAACCTGCCCCCGGATACACTCTTCTGGTCTGATTTAACCTGACGTAATTACTACTATTCTTTGCGACAGCACTAAACTGACCACCTATAATCGCCGATGATAACTATTACATACCCCATCAGCAGGGAGTTTCATGCGAATTATTCACACTTCTGACTGGCATCTTGGTCAATATTTTTATACCAAGAGCCGTGCCGCTGAACACCAGGCCTTTCTATGCTGGTTGATTCATCAAGTTCAACAACACGATGTGGATGCAGTAATAGTAGCAGGTGACATTTTCGATAACGGAACCCCGCCCAGCTATGCACGGGAGATGTATAACCGTTTTGTCGTGGATTTGCAGCACACCGGTTGTCAGTTGGTGATACTTGGCGGAAACCATGACTCAGTGGCCACGCTGAACGAATCCCGCTCCCTGCTGGCCTGCCTGAACACGCAGGTCATTGCCAGCAGCGATAACGATATTGACCGGCAAGTGCTGGTACTGAATAACCGTCAGGGGGAACCGGGTGCCCTATTGTGCGCCATTCCTTTCCTGCGTCCGCGCGATTTGCTAACCAGCCAGGCTGGCCAGTCTGGTGCAGATAAACAGCGAGCGCTGCTGGACGCCATTGCCGAACATTATCAGCACTGTTACCAGGTTGCCTGTCAGCGACGTGATAAGCTGGGATTGCCGTTGCCCATCATTGCCACTGGTCACCTCACCACTGTCGGTGTCACGACATCGGATTCAGTACGTGATATTTATATTGGCACGTTGGAAGCCTTTCCAGCTCAACTCTTTCCCCCTGCCGATTATATTGCCCTCGGGCACATTCACCGCCCTCAACGAATCGCAAAGACCGAACACATTCGTTATAGCGGCTCCCCCATCGCATTGAGTTTCGATGAGTTGAATCACGAAAAATCCGTTTATCTGGTCACATTTGACCAGGGATCACTCCACACTGTCGATACGTTGACCATCCCAGAAACACAGCCGATGCAGTTGATCAAAGGCGATTTGATAGAAATTGAACGTCGCCTGAACGGATTCAGGGAGTATCAGGGAGCATCGCCAGTCTGGCTGGATATTGAAGTCGCCACACAGGACTACCTGAATGACATTCAGAAACGGATTGAAGAACTGACGGTGGGGCTACATGTTGAAGTGCTGCTGCTGCGCCGGGCACGAGAACAGCATTTACAAATGCTGATACAGCAGGAAAAAGAGACACTGAACGAACTGAAACCGGAAGAAGTCTTCGAACGGCGCCTGGCGTTGGAACCCGACCTGGAGACACCACGCCGGCAACGACTTCAGACACTGTTTACGCAGGTCATGCATGACATCGTACAGGATGAACACCGGCAGGAGGACAAGGTATGAAAATACTCAGCCTGCGTTTAAAAAACCTCAACTCGCTACAAGGCGAGTGGAAAGTTGATTTCACTCGCGAACCTTTCGTCAGTAATAGCCTGTTTGCCATCACCGGGCCGACCGGTGCTGGTAAAACCACACTGCTCGACGCCATCTGTCTGGCGTTATATCACCAGACACCGCGGCTGAAAGTGACACCTACTCAGAATGAACTGATGACGCGACATACCGCTGAGTCGCTGGCCGAAGTTGAATTTGAAGTCAAGGGTATTGCCTATCGGGCCTTCTGGAGTCAACGTCGGGCCCGTAATTCACCGGAAGGGAATCTACAACCACCAAAAGTCGAGTTAGCTCGGTGTGCCGACGGCAAAATTCTGACAGAAAAGATCAATGACAAGCTGGCGATGATTGCCGATATCACCGGCCTTGATTTCGACCGGTTCACCAAATCCATGCTGCTATCCCAAGGGCAATTCGCCGCTTTTCTCAACGCCGATGCCAACGAACGGGCAGAATTACTGGAAGAACTGACAGGTACGGAGATTTACGGCCTCATTTCAGAACGGGTATTTGAGCAGCATAAAGAAGCACAGATTCAATTGGATACATTCCGCGCACGCGCCAGCAGCATCGAATTGCTGAGTGATGAACAGCGTGCGGAACTGGAACATCAGTTGTCAGCACGACAACAACGAGAGCAGTCACTGAGTCTACAACGTGATGAAATCCTCGCACATCAGCGCTGGTATGAAGCACTGGCGCAATGTCAGCAGGCACTCACTGCCACGCAACAGCAGCGCAGTCAGGTAGAGCAGATGCAACAACAGGCTCGACCACAACTGGAACGACTGGCGACAGGTGAGCCAGCGGAAAAATTACGTCCTCTTTATGATACGCAAGAACGATGTCAACGTGAAAAAACGTTACTGGCCCAGCACATTACCGACTTGACTGACCAGTTGACCAACCAGCAATCCGTCGTGGCTTTACTGAAATCACAAGCCGAAAAAGCGATAGTGGCGCAACAGGAGCATGCCGATTACCGTCAGCAACAGGAAACCCTGATCAACGAACAAGTCCTACCGCTGGACCACCATATCGCCACGCAGCAGGAGCAACGCAACCGGTATCAGCACGCGCTAGAGCAGCAGCGTAACCAACAGAAAGCCGCTATCGGCAAGCTAGAGCAATTACGTCAGCAGTATCACCAAACCCAGGAACGGTTAAGGCAAATTGACATTTACCGACAGCAAAACCTGATGTATCAACACTGGGGAAGCCATATCCCGCTTTGGCAGGCCCAGTTCCCACAGCAACGGAAACTATTACAGGAACTACTGATACTACAGGACAAACTTGCACAACAGCAGGAGCAGTCAGAACATCTGCAACGTCAACAGGTGAAGCTCATCGAAAAACGTGATGCACAGCAGACCGCCACCGGACGAGCGCAGCAGTTACTCGAGCAACATCAGCAACGCCACCAGCAACAGGAACAACAGTTGCCAGTAACAACGCTCCAGCAGCAGCTTGTCCAACTCACCACTCAGCGACCGCAACGGCAACAACTCTCGACCAACGCCACAGTCCTGCACCGATTATCCAACCAGTATCAATTGCTGGATGCACAGCAACAGGCGTCTCAACACCGCATCGAGCAGTTGGAAGCATTACAGTTACGACAACGTCAGGAGTATCAACAGCAGGCCCAACACCTGATCGATTTAGATAAACGCTATGAACTGGAACAGCGGATTGCCAGTCTGGAAAACGAACGGAGTCAATTACAACCGGGTAAAGAGTGTCCATTGTGTGGTTCTACACATCATCCGGCAGTTGAACGCTATCAGACACTGCGCGTTTCAGAAACCCAGAATCGACTGCATGCCCTACGTCAGGAAGTGGAAACACTGAAGGCGACGGTGATACAAACAGAAACGCAGCTACAGTTATTACAGCAACAGCGTCAGCAACAACAAACTGCACTGTTAAATGTTTCTCAGGAACATGAGGCACTCCAACAGGAATGCCAAATGCTAAGTGAACACTTACTTGTAAACTTCAACCCACAGCAGCCAGAAACACTTACCACCTGGCTGGAACAGTGCGATGAGCAGGAACGATCACTCCAGTCCCAGATTACAGAACGAGAGCAAAATCAGCACCAGGTACAAAAAAGTAAGGATTTACTGACCGCAGCCAATCAGCTATTGCAACAAACGGAACAGCAGATGGCGTTGAATATCCAGCAACAACACATGCTGGAAACCACGCATATCGAATTGCAACAAACACGAGAAAAGGCCGAGCAGGAGCAAAATCGCCTGCACCAATCTATCACGCAGTCACTTATGCGCTTCGGTCTGCCAATTCCCGATACTGACGAGCAAGAATCATGGCTTGGTCAACGTCAGATGGAGTGGCTGCGATGGCAGGAGAACGAGCACGAACAACATCAGCAAACCCCTCTATTATCGTCACTGAATACCGAAATTGAAGGTGATGAACGGCGTTTGCGTGAAATAGACGAAGCCATCAAAACACAACAACAGCAATTGACGGAAACGACGCAGTCGCTGGAACAAGCTCAACAGACCCGCTGGCAGTTATTCGGTAACAAACAGGTCGGTGACATTCTTGGGCAATTGCGTCAGCTCAGTCAGAAGCATGAACAATACCGTCAGAAGTCTCAGGCACAATGGCAGCAAGGACAGTCTGCGTTCAGCCGTCTTAGCGGTGAAAAAGGCAGTCTGGAACAGCAATATCAACGAACTCAAACGGCTTATCAGCAGGCGGTACAGCATTTTGATACCGCGCTGCAACAAAGCCAGTTTGATAATGAAGACACCTTTAAACTCGCGCTGTTGGATGAAGCCGAGCGTAACCAACTTATGGCGTTGAAAGAAAAAATCAGTCAGCGACAGCAGCAGGTTGAGGCACTGTATCAGCAGGCGGAACTGGCGCTGGCACAGCACCTGGCCAGAAAACCGGATTCACTGTCAGAAGACATTAACCCGTCAGATATCAATCAAACGCTCGCTGGATTGAGCAATGAGCTTAAAACCGAGGTTCAACGACAAGGAGAGTTACGTCAACAACTGGCCAGTGACCAGCAACACCGACTCAAACAACAGGTATTGCTGGATGATATTACCAAAAGCCAGCAAGGATGCGACGACTGGGGTTATCTTAACTACCTGATCGGCTCGCAAAAAGGCGACAAATTCCGCCGTTTTGCCCAGGGATTAACACTGGACCATCTGGTCTATTTGGCCAACCGCCAACTTTCACGCCTGCATGGCCGTTATCTGCTGCAACGTAAAGCCTCTGACACGCTGGAGTTACAGGTAGTAGATACCTGGCAGGCGGACGCCGTTCGGGATACGCGAACCTTGTCCGGCGGGGAAAGTTTTCTGGTCAGTCTGGCGCTGGCGCTGGCGCTCTCCGATTTGGTCAGTAACAAAACACGCATTGACTCACTATTTCTGGATGAGGGCTTCGGTACGCTGGATGGCGAAACGCTGGATTCCGCGCTGGATGTACTGGATAACCTGAATGCCTCTGGCAAAACGATTGGCGTAATCAGTCATGTTGAGGCGATGAAAGAGCGAATTCAGGTACAAATTCGGGTAAAAAAACGCAATGGTCTGGGCATCAGCCAACTCGACAGTGAGTATGCGGTGAAATAACAACTTGCGGGCCACGATATCCCCAATGCCGTGGCCCGATGCAACACTCGCGGCACGAGAAACGACGACATACGCTGACCGTGAATCCGTTATGAGACTATTTTATCTTACTTTCCCCCAGCGCAATTCGTTATCATGCGCACTGTGAATAAAATCGCGTGTCTTCACCACACGCCAGCCTGGGATAACATAAATGCTGTGGTTTAAAAATTTAATGATCTATCGCCTGAATCGCGATATCAGCCTGTCAGCGGATGAGATGGAAAAACAGCTGGCCGCCTTTGCCTTTACACCGTGTGGCAGCCAGGATATGACCAAAAGTGGATGGGTTTCACCGATGGGTTCCCATAGCGACGTATTTACTCATGTTGCCAACGGCCAGATTATTATCTGCGCACGCAAAGAAGAGAAAATTCTACCCTCACCAGTCATTAAACAGACCTTGCAGGAAAAAATTGAAAAACTGGAAGGCGAACAACACCGTAAACTAAAAAAAACCGAAAAAGACGCTTTAAAAGATGAAGTTCTGCACAGCCTGTTGCCTCGGGCTTTCAGCCGCTTTGGTCAAATCTGGTTATGGGTAGACACCGTCAACAATCTGATTATGGTTGATGCCGCCAGCGCAAAAAAAGCCGAGGACACACTGGCCTTACTGCGGAAAACCCTCGGTTCGTTACCAGTAGTCCCGTTAACAATGGAAAACCCGATCGAACTCACGCTTACTGAATGGGTGCGATCTGGTGAGACACCTGCTGGTTTTACACTCCAGGATGAGGCAGAACTGAAAGCCATTCTGGAAGAGGGTGGCGTTATCCGTTGCAAAAAACAGGCACTGGTCAGCGATGAAATTGCTGCCCACATCGAAGCTGGCAAGGTGGTGACCAAATTGGCGCTGGACTGGCAGGAGCGAGTACAACTGGTACTGTCCGATGATGGTTCGCTCAAACGACTGAAATTTTCCGATATGCTGCGTGAACAAAACGACGATATAGACCGGGAAGACGCGGCACAACGCTTTGATGCGGACTTTATCCTGATGACTGGCGAGTTGGCCGCGTTGATCAAAAATCTGACGGAAGCCTTAGGTGGCGAAGCCCAGCGTTAAGAACGTTGGTGCGTAAAGGCATCCCGCCGAATAATCCGGCGGGGTGAGTGGCGTTATGACAATTACAGTTTGAAGTGTCCGATGGTTGAGGTTAGTTCTTCCGTTTGAGATTGCAGCGCTGCGGAAGCCGATGCGGATTCCTGTACCAGTGCGGCATTCTGCTGCACCATCGAATCCAATTGCGCCACCGCTTTATTGATCTCCTGAATGCCGCGCATCTGCTCCTCAGAAGCTTGTGTTATTTCAGACATTACTGTGGTCACAGTAGAGACACCACTCACTATTTCATTCATGGTGTCGCTGGCCTGACGGACCTGTCGAGACCCTTCGGTAACACTCTCTACCGTCGCTTCTATCAATGTCTTAATTTCTTTTGCCGCCTGCGCGCTACGCTGTGCCAGCCCGCGAACCTCAGACGCCACCACGGCAAAACCGCGACCTTGCTCGCCGGCACGCGCGGCTTCCACCGCCGCGTTAAGAGCCAGGATATTAGTCTGGAACGCAATACCATCAATAACACCGATGATATCGCCAACCTTACCAGACGCGACGACAATCTCATCCATCGTGACGATAACATCGGATACCACTTTACCGCCGGTACTGGCATCACTCGCCAGTGATAGCGCACGAGCATTGACCTGTTGAGCGGATCCTGCCGACTGCGTCACGGTAGCAGAGATCTCTTCTAACGCCGCAGCCGTCTGCTGCAAACTCGCTGCAGAGGCCTCAGTTCGAGAGGAAAGATCGTTATTCCCGGCAGCAATTTCACCTGTAGCCACTTGTAGCGAGGCACTGATATCCCGGATTTGCAGCATGATCATGCTGAGTTTATCGATGAAAGTGTTAAATGAACGGGCAATCTGCGACACCTCATCATGACCGTCATCCGGCAAGCGAAGTGTTAAGTCATTGGTACCACTGCTGATGTCGTCCATCGCGTCACGAACTTGCAACAAGCGCCTCAGCGAAGAATTAATCAGGAATCCCACAATCAGTGATCCCAGAATTGCAATCACCACCAGCGTACTCACCGACGTCCACAACAGTGAATGCATTCCGGCCGTAGCTTCTTTTTCATCCAACGCCACCAGCATGTACCAGTCAGTCCCCTTGACCACCTGAGCACGTACCAGTTTATCACTGCCACTGATCACAACATTCACCGGATGTTCCGCTTTTAGCACCTCACTCAGATTGATGCCAGGTGCAATATCCGCGATTTTCTTCAGCGTCAGTTTCTCATCAGGATGTGCAATGATAGTACCATCCGCTTGAATCAGAATGCCGTAGCTGTCAGGCGTGGGATGGATGGATTTAACATTGGCAATGACACTTTGCATCGTCACATCGCCGCCCAACACGCCTTTCACCGTACTGCCATCCAGCACTGGCGCAACAAAAGACACGACAATCGTGTTGGTCGCCATATCCAGATAAGGTGCGGTGACAACCGGTTTGCCCTCACGTACCGCCTGTTGATACCAGGGACGGACTGTCGGGTTATAATCGGCAGGAATATCACCAGGATCGGAGAACTTCGCTGTCTTGTTGGCATACCCCATATAAACGTTAATAAAATTTCCTGCGGCAGCCATCTGCTTGAAAGTAGGAATCGGGTGATCATTGGTCAGTGCAACATTATTCAATGATGCAATCATCTGTTTTTTGGACTCAACCCAGTCCCCGATGGCGAGACTATGGCTTGATGTCACTGCTGTCAGAAGGTTATTGATGGACTCTGTATTGTATTTGTCCGTCACCCGATAGTTAAAAAAGGTATTAATAGCCAAGGAGAGCACAATGATGGTCGTACAAACAGCCAGAATACGTGAACGTGTCGTTTTAAGCATAGTTAACCACTTATGAAATGATTATTTATACCCGCCATCGTTCAAGTTGCAGATGTATTGGCTACGCGTTCAGTTACCCAGCCCATCTCTGGACCTCGCCCCGTTGGGGCAGTTGTAAGCGGCGTTCAAATCTGCCCTTGGCAGAGTTGTCACCCTAGCCACTTACCTGAGTAAGCTCATCGGGATGTTCTCGTTTGCCGCCTTTCTGCCACTCGAAGTTTATTGGGTATGTAATCATGCTGATTATTTTAAATAAAAACCCAGATATTCCATTTTGTGAGAGCAACAATATTCCTGCCAAATTCCCGCTAACCCTCATTTCCCCAGAAGACTTGATTAAAAGATCTGTCCAAAAGGAAAAATCTGCTCAAAGAGAATAAGAGAAAAATCAGATTAATCTCACAGAAAAAATACAACGACTTGCATTTATTTTATAGAGTTTTAATTTATTTTTTAATATAAGAAAATATTATGAATTAGAAAAAGTGAAAGGATGTACTAAATATTCAATAAATTCAATGAATTATTGAGTCCTCTCTCATGCTATTCTCCTGCATCTTGAAATCTATTGAGTATCAAGGTGTATAAAAACAGGAGAGTATCGGCTAATAACATTTCATTATTAGCCATCATAAGAAGAGATAATTACGTACCGTGATTACAAGTATTTGCAAAGATAGGATGAATTTTCAGATACCTGTAAATTGAATTCACTTTTAGCCGGTACGAAAAAAGACTCACCGGGCATAAAAACCTGCCAGTCCGGCGAACCGGGCAATAATACATTTAAGGCGCCGCTAATGACTGTCATCTCTTCAGCCTGACCGGTACCAAAAGTATACTCCCCTGCTGCCATCACGCCGACACTAGCGCGGCCAATGCTGCCGCTATCAAATCCAATTGATTTCACTTTCCCTGAAAAATATTCATTTACATTCAGCATAGTGCGCTACCTTTTCGTCAAAAAGTCGATAAAATTCATATTAGAAGGAGAAAAGGCTGGCTGTCACGATTTATTCTGCGAATTTGTGCAGCCACTGGCATTGTCTCACGCTATCGGTAAACGCAACGCTTGTATTACATCGGTCACAATGGATGGCAATGATTGTGTGGCATCAATCCTGTAATGAGCTACATCCTGATAAAACGACTCACGCTCCGCCAGAACTTCCGCTATTTCTTCAGCGATCGGTCGCCCGGTTAATGTAGGCCGCTGATGTGCCTGTGGACTTTCTTCCAGACGTTGAACCAGCGACGAAGCTGGCGCATACAGATAAATAACCATACCCTTTTCACGCATGAAACGCCGATTCTTCTCTAACAGAACCATGCCGCCGCCAGTGGCAATAACCCGATTCGGCATCGTGACTGCCTGCAATGCTTCACTTTCCCGACGACGAAACTCTTGCCATCCTTTTTGAGCTACGACATCGGCGACAGTCATATGACTGGTCTCCTGCATAAAAATATCCGTATCCACAAAGGTATAACCAAGAGTCCGCGCCAGTTCACAACCAACCGTGGTTTTACCGCACCCTCTGGCACCAACCATAAAAATGGGCTGTGTCATCTAAAGATGTATCCTTATTTTTCTCTCAGGCCGGTCACCAACGAAGAATGTCGTTGGCCATACCAGCTGCACAAGCCTCAAATCATACAAGTAAAATTCATTAATAAGGAAGACTCTGGTGTGGTAATGATCGGGAAAATCATCGATATTGATGCCTCCAGTGCCAATTTCCGCACTTTTTTTGCTGAAAGCAGGCAATTGAGAATAATTAATGATGATATCAAATTATTTTCTGGCCTTCGAAAAAGAAGTGACATTATAGATATGGATTCGATGTTCTGGTGATAAACGCAGGAGACGATGTCCTTTCATAACCCCATTTTCGACGGCCAAAGAGGTCCCGTCACCTCGACGACATGGAGACACGTTTTATGACTATGATTCCCGAAATCCCAGTGGAACGATTCGCCGCCTTTTCGAATGGTGATCATGGCGGCAACCCCGCAGGTGTTGTGATCTGCAACACTTTCCCTGATCCCTCGGTCATGCAACGTCTTGCCGCCGAGATCGGTTATTCCGAGACAGTGTTTGCGATGCCTGATAGTGGTGACTGGCGTGTTCGTTACTTCGCACCAGCCATGGAAGTGCCTTTCTGCGGTCATGCGACGGTCGCGCTTGGCGCAGCATTGGCGACGAGACAGGGAGACGGACACTTTCGGCTCCAACTCAAAAACGGACAAGCCGCCGTCGAGGGGCGCACATCTGGTCGTTTGACGTGGGCTACTTTACAATCCCCGTCAACAACGATGAAGATTGTGCCACCCGTTTATCTTTCGAAAGCCCTTGATTTATTCGGCTGGTCAAGTACTGATCTCGACCCGCACATCCCACCAGCGATTATCAATGCTGGCGCCAACCATCTTCTGCTGGCCCTCAATAACCGCGAAAGCCTGCGTGACATGACCTACAACCTTGATGCTGGCAAAACAGTGATGGATGCTGAATCACTGGCGACGATCATGATCGTTTTTTCCGAGACAGCCCAGCGCTTCCATGCGCGCAATCCGTTCGCTGCTGGCGGCGTCTACGAAGATCCAGCGACAGGGGCTGCCGCTGCCGCCTTGGGGGGATATTTACGGGAAATTCATTGGCCCCATGGCGGTAACATCACGATCATACAGGGCGAAGACATGGGCATTCCATGCCAACTCGATGTGGAAATCACGGATACCCCCGGTGCCAGTATTCGGGTCGGTGGCTGTGTCCGGAGGCTATGATATGCAAATAAAGATAAAGATGCCGTCATGATCATCAACGCTGGCGACTTTAATAACCCCCAAGTCGTAGAACTTCTTCACCTTCATTTGCAGGGTATGCACGCTAACTCCCCACCCGGCAGCGTCTTTGCGCTTGATCTGTCCGGCCTGAAACGGCCGGATATAGCCTTCTTCACCGCGTGGGAAAACGACCAACTGCTTGGTTGCGGTGCATTACGCGAACTGTCGCCGACCCACGGCGAAATCAAATCGATGCGAACCGATCCTGCACACTTGCACAAAGGTGTGGCTGCGAAAATACTCACGCATCTGCTCGCCGTCGCCCGTAGCCGCAGATACCAGACAGTAAGTCTTGAGACCGGCTCTGGAAATTCGTTCGATCCAGCAGTGGCACTCTATTCGCGATTTGGTTTCATCAAGGGTGAGGCATTCGGGAATTATACCGACACGAACTTCAGCCAGTTTTTCCATCTGGATATGACGGCAACATAGTATCAGCGCTACTTGCTTGCAATACTGCGCGGTCAATATAGAGGCTTAATTGACGCGCAGAGAAAACCGGATCATCACGTCACTGGATTGTCCGGGTTGTTACTGACGTAATCCAATAGCCAATCGGTTAAACGCGCTCATCAGCGAGATAACAAAGCAAAGATCTGATATTTCCTGGTCACTGAAGTGTCTTTTCAGCGGCTCAAATGCCTCGTCAGGCGCATGGGTATCAGCGACGTCCGCCAATGATTCTGCCCAGGCAAGAGCGGCCTGTTCGCGATCACTAAAATGATGGCTTACCCGCCAGCCGGCCAAGCTATCCAATTTCGCTTCTGATACGCCACCGGCACGCAGCAACGCTGCATGCATTTCCAGACAATAAGCGCAGCCATTGATCTGCGAAATCCGCAAATTAACCAACTCGATCAACTGATTGCCAAGAGAACTTTTCTCTAGCGCTTTCTTTGTCGTAAGGAAGCCTTGATAGGCATCAGGCGAAAGCATTTTATAAGGTAGGCGAAGGGTATTGGTATTCATGGGTATTCTCCATAGAGTAATGAAAGTGTTGGTCTCTTGCCCAGATGTCGTCAGACGGGCAAGCTAAAGTGCAAACCTTTTGCCAGCAGTCCCTGACGAAAATAAAAACGCTGCGCCAACACATTAGCCAGGCCGGTATCCAACACCAGATGCGTACACGCCAGGCGTTGTGCTGTCTGACGAAGTTCTTCAATGATCTGTCGGCCGATACCGTAACATCGTACCTTCGCCGTAGCCGCCAGGTCATCAACATAGATAAAGCGGCCATACAGTAAATTTTCCAGCAAGCGATAGCCGGCAAAGGCCACGACCTGATCTTCCTGCCATGCTGCAAGCATTCGATAGCCCTGCCGAATCTGTCTCGAAACTTGTTCAACAAAAACGTCTTTGCTGATGAGACGGGGTCTCAGTTCTTGTGCGACAACAAAACAGGCCAGGCAATCACGTTCGGTGTCAATATGGCTTAAACGAATAGTTTCCATAGCGAAACTCCTTGTCAGAAGTGTTGCCATGTTAGAAAAATAATGGCCTATTCAATAGATACAAGAATCGATATTCTCAATAGGCCATGAAGATGGATTTTAGTTATCTCACACCGCATCGAGAGCAGGCAGTACCGATCTATTTACAGCTGTATCGCCGCTTTCGTGATGCAATCACCGAAGGCAAGTTGAATCCAGGGGAACGGGTGCCGTCAGTACGCAGCCTTGCCAGCGAACTGAATCTGGCACGCGGCACCGTCGAAACTGCCTACCAGATGCTAAGCAGCGAAGGCTATTTCATATCCCGAGGCCCCGCCGGCACCATTGTATCGCCACAATTGACCCGGTTGCGCAACGTGACTACGCAGCCCACATCGAAGAATAGCGGACGACAGTCTCAAGCCGAACTATCTGGGCTCAAGGCATTTCAGCCAGGATTACCCGCATTGGATGCCTTTCCTCGCAAGACATGGGCGCGACTTGCCGGACGCCAATTACGCGCCATGAATGCAACCGTCATGGCTTATCCTGATCCAATCGGATATGAGCCGCTGCGCCAGGCAATTGCCGTTTATCTAGGTATTTCCAGAGGTATCGATTGTACCCATGAACAGGTTTTCATCACGACTGGTTATTGCAATTCACTGGACCTGATTTTTCACACGCTATTGCAAGTGGGCGATACCGGATGGTTCGAAGAACCCGGTTATTTATTTGCCAGACAATATCTCGAACACACTGGAATGCGCCTTGTTCCCGTGCCCGTGGATGGTGAAGGACTGATCGTTAGTGCTGGCCTGCAAAACGCGGCTGACGCTCATTTTGCTGTTGTCACGCCGACACATCAAAGCCCGCTGGGTGTTGCCTTGTCGTTACCTCGACGACTGGCCTTGATGGAGTGGGCCAGTGCCCGGCAAGCCTGGATTATTGAGGACGACTATGACAGTGAGTTTCGTTACTGTGGTCGGCCACTTCCCGCCTTAAAGAGCCTGGATCAATATGGTCGTGTCTTGTACACCGGAACGTTCAGTAAAGTGCTCTTTCCCGGGCTACGCCTTGCCTATCTGGTTGTACCAAAAAAAGAGATAAAAAAATTCCGGGAGACAGCAAACCGACTTCAGTGCAATAGTTCCATTCTTACACAAGCAACGGTTGCTGATTTCATGGTTCAGGGGCACTTTGCCCGCCATCTCAGGAAAATGCGCGCGCTCTACGCAATACGGCGTCGCTATCTGATCGATGCCTTGGTTCAGGTATTCGGTGAGAAATTACAGATCTCTCCGTGGGCAAACGGCCTTCATGTGCTGGTATATCTTAAAACAAAACATAGCGACGACATCCTGGCCTCATTGGCGAATGAGCAGGGACTGGCAGTGCAAGCGTTGAGTAATTGGTCTATGTGCAAAGGCTCACCGTCAGGGCTCATGTAGTCCCCCCTGAATTTAGTCTTACCGCACAATGGAGTTCTCTGGTTAAAATACAACCAACGGAGGCTCATCATGAAGAAAGCGCGTTTCACTGAAACTCAGATCCTACGTGTTCTGAAAGAGGTTGAAGGTGGTCGGCATGTGAAGGATGTGTGCCGAGAAAACGGTGTGTCGGAAGCCAGCTATTACAATTGGAAAGCCAAATATGGTGGCATGGAATCCTCTGATATCAAACGAATGAAAGAGCTGGAAGAGGAAAATCGCCGGTTAAAGCAAATGTACGCATCCCTTAGTTTAGATCATGAAATTCTTAAGGATGTTGTATCAAAAAAACTTTAACGGTGCCTGAGAAGCGTGAGCTGGTGCGTTACGTCATGACGGAACATCAGGCCAGCGAACGACGCGGGTGCCGGATTATCGGTATTAGTCGAAGCCTGTTGCATTATTGCCCGAACACGGCGCGGGATCTGCCCGTGGTCGAGGCATTACAAAAACTTGCACATCAGCATCCGGCCTATGGTTTTGGCCTTATGTTCAATAAGTTACGTCAAGCAGGATTATCGTGGAATGCAAAACGGGTTTACCGGATCTACCGATTATTAAAACTGAACCTTCGGTGTAAAGGAAAAAAACGCTTACCTAACAGGCATCCACAGCCGTTGGTTATTCCGCATAAAATGAACCACTGTTGGTCAGTTGATTTTATGAGTGATGCCTTGATCGACGGGCGGCGATTCAGGTTATTTAACGTCGTCGATGATTTTAATCGGGAAGCGCTGGCAATCGAGGTTGATTTGAATATACCAGCTCATCGCGTTGTACGCATCCTGGAGCGGTTAAGTGCTGAAAGAGGCTATCCGGCATTTATACGCAGCGATAACGGGCCAGAACTTACAGCCGCTGCTTTAGCTGAATGGGCAGAGTTGCACGGCGTGATACTCGATTTTATTCAGCCAGGCAGGCCAATGCAGAACGGATTTATTGAGCGATTTAACAAAACGCTACGAACAGAAATACTCGATATGTATCTGTTCAGAACACTGTCAGAAGTCCGTGTGCTAACAGAAGACTGGCGCGCAGAATATAACGAAGAACGTCCGCATAGCTCACTGGGTGATATGCCACCCGTTATCTATGCGAGGCAAAAACTGGCCGGAGATCCTCATTGGCGGTGGTACTAAAAACCGGAGGGACTACACTCATACTGGGCTTTACCAATCTCGCCACACCGGAGCAGGCCCTGGAAAATGTGCTGCGCTTAGGTAAAGCGTTGGGGAAATTCTAGCCCTCATCCTTAAGCCAGGAGAGGCTTATCTTTGACAATACCGGGATAATGGAGCAGGTCACTGCACCCCGCATCAGATCAATTCGTTGATGTCATGATAAGCCGCCAGATCAGGGACGTCCCCCGATGGGGTTCAAACTGGTTTCGTCTTGTCGGGTTCTAACCGATCATCAAGCACTAACTGGAAAAAGGCGAGATCGAGCCATCGCCCAAATTTTGTGCCTACTTGCGGCAGCAGACCAACGTCCACAAACCCGAGTTTACGATGCAGTTCGATCGAGACAGTGTTGGTCGCCTCAATGCCAGCCACCATTACATGTTTGTCAAGGTCACGAGCGCGCGCAATCAGCGCGTTCATCAGTACCTTACCTGTCCCGTAGCCGCGTCGATCCTTATGTACATAAACGGAATGCTCCACCGTATGGCGGTAGCCGTCGAAAACACGCCAGTCACCGAAGGAGGCATAACCGAGTACGGAATCCGCATCATCGACAGCCACCAGCACCGGATAGCCCTGACGGCGCCTGTCTGCGATCCAGACTTTCCGATTATCCGCGTCGACCGCCTTCTCGTTCCAGATCGCAGTGGTGTTGAGTACAGCATCGTTGTAGATCGCCGCAATACTATCGGCATCATCATCATTTGCATCACGTATTTGCATAGTTCTCTCCGGATCATCAATATGGTTAAACGTGCCGCCAATCCACCAAAATGAACAGACTAACGGCAGAATGGTATGCCACCCCACCTCACCAGTCTAATAAATTAGACATATGAAAATAATATTCTGCAAAATTAACTGAAATATACCAATAAAACGCGCTACCCATCGGTTGAAAACACGACATTCGTCCACTATAGTATTACTCAGAAAACAACAAGGAGAATACCATCGACAAGCGCATCGGTACTCGCATCAAGATGGAACGGGAAAGTCGCGGCTGGTCATTAACCGAGCTTGCTGAGCGCTCGACCGTATCTCGGGCCATGATTCACAAGATCGAGCGCGGTGAAAGTAGTCCGACCGCAACGCTGCTCGGTAAACTTTCTGGCGCTTTTCAGCTCAGTATGTCAACACTCATCGCACGCGCCGAGTCCCAACAAGGCCGCCTGCTCCGCAAGGCCGATCAACCGGTCTGGACCGACCCACAGACGGGGTATCAGCGCCGACACATCTCGCCGGACTCAGACATACCGCTCGATCTGGTTCGCATCGAGCTGCCAGCTGGAGCCCAGGTTCCCATGCCCGCGTCCGCTTATGCCTTTGTGCGTCAAATCATCTGGATTTTGGAAGGTACGTTGGTCTTTCTGGAGGGCGATACAAAGCATGAGATGTCAATCGGAGACTGCCTCGAACTCGGACCGCCATCAAATTGTACCTTTCAGAACGAAAGCAATAAACTCTGCGTTTACGCGGTCATCGTCCTGCATAGGACATAACCAATAATAGCGTCGCCAGGGTCGGATATTGTGGGCTGTGAGCATAGACAAATTCGACCAGCCAGCCTCAGCGTAGATCAACCCAATTCGGTTGCTAATCACGGCACAAAGCAAAAACCCCGCCTAAAAGCAGGGTTGGACAATACAAATCAGCGGCAATCAATAGGTGTGGAAATATTCCTGAATCACTGCCGGATTCGTGGTTTTAGTCAATGCCAGCATCAGCAGAATACGAGACTTGGCTGGGTTAAGTGAATCAGAAACCAGGCCGGGCTGGTTAGCATCCGGTGGCACAATACCATTGCCAGTCCGGGTGGAACGAACCACGATAATACCTTTACTTTCAGATTTACGAATACCAGCGTCACTACGTTTGGAAACGGATCCCGCGCCCATGCCAGCGTAGACAATCCCCTTCACGCCATGCGCAATAGCGCTGTCATACATGTATTCCGGGTCGTCCTGATAGCCATAGATAATATCCACTTTCGGCAGCGATTTCAGATGCGTCACATCGAATACAGAACGAGTGGTATGGATTTTGTCCAGTCGATTCTGATAGTAGATATGACCACCAATAATCACGCCCAGATAACCCTCTTCCGGCGCTTTAAAGGTATCCAGTGTAGAAGCATTGGTCTTGCTGATAAAACGTGCAGAACCGATACGATCATTGAGTACCACCATCACACCACGACCACGTGAATTCTTGTCTGCCGCGACTTCCACTGCTTCAAACAAGTTCATCGGGCCATCGGCACTCATGGCCGTTGCCGGACGCATGGACGCTGCAAACACAACGGGTTTATCGCTTTTCACGGTCAGATTGAGAAAATACGACGACGCTTCCAGCGTGTCTGTACCGTGGGTGATCACGACACCATCCACATCGTCACGCGCCAATAGTTCATTAACCCGGTGACTCAGTTTAAGCAACACGTCACTGGTCATATTTTCACTACCGATGTTGGAGATTTGCTCTCCTTTTATATTTGCCATCGTTTTTAGTTCTGGCACCGCATTAATCAGGACATCAACCCCTAATGCACCAGCTTTATAACCCGTAGTCTGCGTATTAGTGGCCGCAGACCCGGCGATAGTACCGCCTGTTGCCAGGATAACAATGTTCGGCAGTTTTTCTGCCGCGTTGACCATGAAAGAAAAACAGAGGACAAGAATTACAGAGAGAGTTTTAAACAATTTTTCCATAACATATTCCAACTCATATGTCAGAGCGACAAACCAGTCAACCAGAATTCTGGGAAGGTGATTTGTCTGTTTTTTATTTTCGGTATATCCATACTGCTGATTGAATGTATCAGCATCGACGCTTATCTTGCTCCAGCACTACTAATCTGTATAGCTGATGATTGCTAACTGGAGAGCTAAGTCACTGAATGGTCAAAGTTTAGAAAACTCAGTCTTCCTATTATCGCCAGGACGTAAAACCAGATGACTCACGATTAATCAGGCATCGTCCACACCTCTTGCGCGATATTGACAATATGACGTAACTTCGCCCACTGCTGTTCCTCCGTTAACAGCGCCTCTCCGTGAGTCGAGGAAAAACCACATAGCGGACCAAGCGCCAGTTGTTGTAAAGGCACATAAAGCGAATCAGTGTTAACCGCCATTTTTATCGCTGCCGAATCTTCCAGTTCGCCTTTGTGGGGAGTGACAACACCCAGCACCACCTTTTGATGGGTAATATGTCGCAATAACTCCAGGCTACCGGAATAATCATCGTCATACTCCAGAAACAGGCCATTAACATTCACACTGGCTATCACATAACCAATGGCGTCATAGCCGTCCTGGTAAATCCAGGAAGGCATCGCACTTCCGCGGCAAATATGCATACTGATGTACATATCCTCAGGCCGCACTTCCAGCACCAGATTAAGAGTCCGGACACAGATATCCAGCAGATACTGGAGATCGATACCCGCTTCCTGCTCTTTTTCCCTCTCCCGTAGATCAAAGAGATAGGCCAAGAAAACGTCATCCAGCTGTAGATAACGACAGCCCGCATCATAAAAAGCCAGAATCGCCTTACGATAGGCATTGGCCAAATCGTCGCTGTAGGCTTCCAGTGACGTGTAAAATGTATTCTCCCGGATGCAGGAATGCATCAACATGGTGGGACTCGGCAACGTTTGCTTTGCCAGACTCCGACCATCAATACCAACGGCTTTATGCAAAAAACGGTAATGTTCCAGAAAAGGATGTGAAACATCAAAATCAATTTTATCCACCACACGGATATGATGAGTACGTGGCTGAACAGTATTAAAAGATTCACCACCCGTATCGTTATAGCTTTCAAGACCTTGTAAATGGTCAAAAAAATCAAAATGCCACCAGGAACGCCTGAGTTCACCATCAGTAATCGCCCGCAGGCCACACGCTTTCTGGTTTTCCACTACCCGCAGAACTTCTTCATCTTCAATTTCAGTCAGTTTGTCGCGAGACAACCTACCTTGTTCCCATTCAGCACGCGCTTGTTTCAAACGAGAAGGTTGTAGGAAACTGCCGACATGATCGGCATGAAAGGGGGGGTAGTTTTTTTTTACTGTACGGCTCATGCCAACTTCATCCTTTTCATTAACAAGCCACTGTCAGCGCATCAATGCGCTATTTTTTAACTCAACACCATCACGATAATGCGAATCTCACAATATAACGGCTAACATGCATCGTTTTCAGGTACATACCACATGCCTACGATAGCGGGTAACATATTTAAATGGTAAAGCTCAAATAACTATATCTAATCATTATTTTCGAAATCTTATTTAAATTTTCATTTTAAGCTGTAATTATTATCTTTTCGGGCGCGGTAACCGTACCAATCGCGATTAACATGCGTTCAGGGCTATATTCCGTAAAAACCTTTCGTTTTCCCGACGCAGTTCATCGGTAAGAAAATCGATAAAATAACTCAGTGCTACCGAGCGATGCTTTCCGGCCATGGTTTGTACCTGGAGTGTTCGCTGGCTAAGCTGCTCACTGTCCACCGATTTCAACGTCAAATTATCTTCTCGCGCCCGATACAACACGGAAAAATGGCTACAAGCGGTAATGGCATTCGGAGTCTGTAATGTGAAGTAGTAAAGAGCGGAGAAATTGTTACAGCTAAGCGTGGGTTCAAGAAATGTCCCGCTCATCCGACATGACAGATCAAATAGTTGGCGAATAGTGGTGCCCGAATGTGAAAGCGCTAGCGGGAATTCATGCAGATCCTCCATGTGTATTTTTTTCCGTGCCAGCGGATGTTCGTCCCTCATCAGCAGCAAAACTGGTGCGGGATAGACGGCGATAACCTCAACACCTCGTTCTGGCGCCAGACAAAACTGCAAGGCGATATCACATTCACCATTACGCACCATTTCTGAAACCTGCATAGCGGAACCCACCACCAAGTGAAACGTCACTGACGGTGTTGATTGCCGGAAACGGGCAAACAATCCTGGCAGCAGATCAAATGCCATGCCATCAGTACAGGCAACGCGCACAAACGTACGCCGTACCGCCTTCAATCCTTGAATTTCAGCGATGGCATAGTCCATATCCATCAGGCTTTTGCGCACATGGTTTTCCAGAATCTGCCCGGCATCGGTCAAAACCATACCGCGGGCATGACGCTCGAACAGCGGTACACCAATCCGCGTTTCCAACTTCTGAATCTGCCGGCTAATGGCGGAAACCGCCACGAACAATTGCTGGCTGGCCGCACTTAACGAACCCATATTCGCGACAGCCAGAAAATAACGTATTTCACTACTGTGCATGAGAATCCCCAGTCCGCCTCTTTTTTGTGCAAAGAGATTTATATTAAAAGCAATGCTTGCTTGCAATTATTATTATTGTGGCAAGGCTGAGTTTTGGTTTAGAAACCAATAAACATTAAAAAAACCAAACAGCCCCATAAGGCATGACAAGACAGGGTAACCATGACCGTTGAACAAGCCGTAAGACAAGCACTGGACTTTTTTGATAGCGGAAATTTTAAACAGATACTGGCACGGCGCGTTGCCATCGCCACCGAAAGCCAGCGCCACGATCGTAACGAGGCGCTGTACCATTATCTCAATGCTGAAATCATACCCACATTGCAAACTATGGGTTTTGAACTGCACCAGGTAGATAACCCGCAAGCCACCCATCGCCCTTTTCTGCTGGCGACTCGAACCGAAAACACCGCTCTTCCCACACTGCTTTGCTACGGTCATGGGGATGTGGTGTTCGGTGATGATGAAAACTGGAGCAACGGTCGTTCTCCGTGGCAATTGACTGAAGACGGTGACCGTTGGTACGGACGGGGCAGCGCAGATAACAAAGGCCAGCACTCCATCAATTTCACTGCACTAGAACAGGTTTACCAAGCGCGTGGTGGACGGTTAGGCTTTAACTGCAAATGGATTTTTGAAATGGGGGAGGAAATCAGCTCCCCTGGATTAGCTGAAGTCTGCCAGCAATATCGAGAACAGTTGCAAGCGGATATATTTATTGCCTCCGATGGTCCGCGTCTAAATGCAGAACGCCCTACGTTATTTCTCGGATCCCGCGGCTGCATCAATTTCCGTTTGAGTATTCATGCCCGCAACAAAGACTACCACTCTGGTAACTGGGGAGGCTTGTTAAGCAATCCCGGAACTCAGTTAGCCAACGCTATCGCCAGTCTGGTAAACCAACAGGGTCAATTGCAAGTTGAAGCACTGAAGCCACCACATTTGACTCCCGCATTGCGGGATATCCTCAGCGATATTACCCCAGGTGGCAATGCCACCGATCCTGATATCGATAGTCAATGGGGAGAAGCAGGATTAACAGCATCCGAACGACTATTCGGCTGGAACACCTTGGAAATACTGGCCTTCTTGACAGGAAATCCACAGCGCCCCATGAATGCTATCCCCGGGCACGCCACGGCTGTCTGCCAACTACGTTTTGTGATCGGAACCGACTGGCGGAATCTGGCCCAGCATCTTCGGCACCATCTGGATGCCCAGGGATTTACCATGGTTGATATTTCAGAAGTCCGAGGCACACCTGCCACCCGGTTGGATCCAACCGACCCACTGGTGAACTGGACACTGGATATCATGCGTCAGAGCAGCGATAAAAAACCGGCACTATTACCTAACCTCGGTGGTTCTCTGCCCAATGAAGTTTTTGCCGATATCCTTGGGTTACCGACATTATGGATCCCGCATTCATATCCTGCCTGCGGTCAGCACGCCGTGGACGAACATATGCTGATCTCCGTCGCCCGGGAAGGGCTACAGATAATGACCAGGCTGTTCTGGCAACTAGGGGAACAGGGAAACGATATTTTGGCCAGACACCGTGCGCACCGCGCATCTTCTGACATTCGCTGAGGTGAACCATGAGTACATTATCCAGCCAGCTTGATTCACCCGCTGCAACGCTCCGTCCCAGTCTGTACAAAACGCTGTTTGCCACGTGCATCGGTAACGCGTTGGAGTGGTTTGATATCGCAGTGTATGGTTTTTTCGCCATTTATATTGCCCACGCATTTTTCCCGACCCAAGATTCGGCAGTCTCCTTGCTACTGACCTTCGGCAGTTTTGGTATAGCGTTTCTGATTCGTCCACTGGGCGCTGTGGTGCTGGGTGCCTATGCCGATCGCGCCGGACGCAAAGCGTCCTTGCTGCTCTCCATCAGCCTGATGCTACTGGGCGGCGCTATCATTACATTTATGCCAACCTACGCGGCGATTGGCCTGGCGGCCCCCATCCTGATTATCCTGGCCCGCCTGATTCAGGGTTTCTCTGCGGGTGGAGAATTCGGCAGTTCTACCGCCTTTCTGGTTGAGCACTTTCCCGAGCGCCGGGCCTTTATTGCCAGTTGGCAGTTTGCTACCCAGGGCGCCAGCACTTTGTTGGCGTCAGCGTTCGGCCTGGGATTATCACAATTTCTGAGCGAAACGCAGATTCAGGACTGGGGATGGCGTATTCCTTTCGCTTTCGGATTAATGATCGGGCCGGTTGGGTTGTACATTCGCCGGCACATTCATGAGCCGGACAGTTTCCAACAGGCGGAAAAAAACGCCACGCCGGTAAAAACGATTTTCACCCGTCAGAAGAGCCTGTTTTTTACCGCTATCGGTTTGATGGTGATTTCAACCGCCATCAATTACATGCTGAATTATGTACCAACATATGCCACCAAGACATTGCATCTGGCCTCGACTACCGCATTCAGCGCCACACTGATCGCCGGTATTATCCTGACCGTTGTCACACCTTTGATGGGACTGTGGGCAGAAAAAATCGGCCGTCTGCCGCTTATGTGGGTGGCACTGCTGTTACTTATCATCACCATCTATCCGGCATTCTGGCTGATGACAAAATACCTTTCGCCACTATCTCTCATCATCGTGGTCGCTTGGATGGCGCTACTGAAGTCGGTTTATTTCTCTGCCGTTCCTTCCATGATGGCAGACCTGTTTCCGGTATCTACCCGTGCCAGCGGCATGGCCATCAGCTATAACGTCTCCGTAACGGTCTTTGGCGGCTTCGCACCGTTTATCTGCACACTGCTGATCAGTGCAACCGGTAGCAGCCTGGCCCCCAGCTATTACCTGATGATAGTGGCATTACTGAGTGTGACTGCCTTGTGGAAAACACAGCAGACCCATCACTGATGTCTCGATAATTGACGCAACGGACTGCAACACCATGCGTCGCCGGTGGCGCATGGTGTTTATCAGGCTTCATCCGGTAATGTGGTATCGCTGGCACCCAGCGCTCGCTGAAGTAATACCGTATCCACCCAGCGTCCATGTTTCATGCCAACTGAACGCAATGTGCCAACCATTTCAAAGCCCAGAGATTGATGCAATCTCAGCGAAGCATGGTTTTCGCTATTTCCTATTACAGAAATCATCTGCCGGTAACCCTGGCTTTCCGCCAATGTCAGTGCCGTCGACAGGAGCTTTTTCCCGACACCTTGCCCTTGGCCATCAGGATGAATATAGACTGAATCTTCCACGGTAAAACGGTATGCCCGACGTGTGCGATACAGCGAGAGATAACAATAGCCAATCACCAGATTGTCTCGCAACGCCACCAGCCAGGGTAGCTTTTCAGCGCGGACATTCCTGAGACGAGCCTGCATTTCGGCAATATCGGGAGGTTCTGTCTCAAAGGTTGCGATACCATGCAGAACATGATGGCTATATATCGTCTGAATCGCAGCGATGTGATGATCTTTAGCTTCTTCAATAACGACCGGGCTCATGCATATTCCTTATTGATGTTTAGCAATGAGAGTAAAACTTTCATTTTCTGGTGAATAGAGCCTGAAACTTATACACGGTATAAAGGAAACTTTGCTATGGCCAGGTTGAATCCGGATCTGTTGGCAACATTTGCCATTGTTGTGCGGGAAAGCAGTTTTTCAGCCGCCGGAGATATTCTCGGGCTGACACAACCGGCAGTCAGCCTACAGGTTCGTCAGTTAGAGCACTATTTTGGATTGCGACTGGTGGAACGTGCCGGAAAAAAACTCCGCCCGACCCCGGCGGGAGAAACACTACTGGCACAAGCTGAACGAGTCAGGGTTGTACTCGATGATGTACAACAGGCCATGGCTGATTATTCACAGGATGCCATCGGCAGTGTGGTACTGGGGACTGGCGCCACAGCTTGCATTCATCTGATGCCCCCCCTGCTTCGTGAACTTCGACAAGATTATCCGCGAATTACTGTCGGCATTCGCACCGGCAATACACGGGACATTGTCAAAGCCGTGGCAGATAATCAGATTGATGCCGCGTTGGTCACAATGCCGGCTAGCGGACGAAATCTTGTTATCTCACCCTTACTGGAAGATGAATTCGTCGCGATATTAAGTAAAGACTGTGCCACAGCCCTCCTTTTCGATGCCGCGACACTGAATCGTTTACCCTTAATTGTATTTGAATCAGGCAGCAGTACCCGCAGTCTGATTGATGACTGGTTCAGTGCCTCGGGGGAAAAAAACGTTCCGGTGATGGAGTTGGGCAGTATTGAAGCTATCAAGGAAATGGTGGTCGCTGGATTGGGATACAGCATTATTCCCCGCATAGCCGTGACACCCGAATTATTACGGCGTGGTGTCTGCGCCCATGCGCTAACACCACCACTCAGCCGCACACTAAGTATTGTCCTACGACAGGACAAGTTACTGAATAAAGTATTAAAAATTGTGCTTAACCGTCTTGAAAAAACTGCCCTGGCAAAATAAATAGAAACAAGGCAGTGATTCGAAAAAATAAAAAAACACCCAACCTCAGTTAGTGGCGTAACCGGAAAGCATCATACCGGACGTTCAGCATATCCTCACGCTTAACCGGTTTAAGGGAAGAGATCCGATGAACCGATGACTTTCCAGGTCATACCGTCAGACTCCATACTCAGCATCTGTTGTATCTTTTCGTAGATTTCAGCAGCAGACATGCCTTTATATGTCCCCTGGCTATAAAAAGTAAACATATCCAGATTTTTACTGCTGTTTTGCTGATTCATCCGTGCGGCATTTTCGGATGTCACCGGTTGACCGGTAAACACATCAAACGCTTTCCAACTACCATCCGGGTAACTAGTCATGGAGACTAACGTTCCACCATACAATGGAATACCATTCATCATCTCCAGAGAATGTTTTGGAGACACGCCTTCTCTTTGTTTTTCCTGTTTGTCCCTGACTTCCTGCTCTGCGGTTTTTCCCTGAAAGTCACTAATACTTTCAGCTAATTTGGAAGCATTTGACTTATTTTTTCCGTCAGGGGATAACGTGACCTTCGTACTCGCATCAGGGTTAGTAAATAAGTTCGCCAGCGCATCATTACTTGTAGGTACCGAGGATAAATCCCCTTTACTCACTGAACTTATGGTTGTTATGAGCGGGTAAAAAGACTTTACATTCTGACTATGTGTTTCAAGACCCGATATAGCCACGACGTAACTCCTTTCGTCTATTGAATTAAACCTCTGTATACCCATCATCTTTCAAGTTATCGATGCGTTGGCTGCGTTCAGTTACTCGGTCCATTCCTGAAATCCGCCTTAGGGACCGTGGTAAGCAGTATGCTTCTGGCAGATTTGTCACTCCTCAAATCATTCACCTGAGTGAGCTCATCGGAATGCTTTAGCTTACCGCCTTCCTGCAACTCGAAATCTATTGGGCACATATTTCTGATGGTGGCAATTGTCAGTCGTGGTTCACGCACAACTCGGTCAAGCAAAAGAATGAAATTGAGAAATCTGACCACCCCATCAATACATATAACCTTTTTCCATATAAAAATAATTTATGAAAAAAAAATGAATAAAGTACCATGCCGTTACATTTACTAACGCTTATTACTTATTTTGTAAAAATACTTACAGTTACTAGCATATGAAATATATCGGCCATGTTAATTTTTTTGTTAATACATAATTGGAATAATAGTGTTCAATTATTGAGCTTATAAGAAATATTCACACTATTCCCCTCACGACATCGACAAGACTCGCCGACCCATACCATCCCTATTACCCAGTCACAGAAAGCAATAGTTGCGGAATAACGTCATGAATTCGTCATATAGGGTTGTTATGTTTTATCCAGAATAATCTTACTGTTAAGATACCCATGCATACCTTATCTGCCCCGAAGCCACGGTTACCCTCAGTGCATTCTCCCAGTGCGCGCGACTTGTGTATTACGACACCCGATGTTTCTCCGGCTACGGAAAATGCCAGCGTATTACAGATCTTTGGTCAGCATAAAGATCTGGTCAGCTTACCAGTGGTCGAAAATGGCCGACCATTCGGATTAATCAACCGGAATATTTTCCTCTCTCAGATGGCCCGTCCTTTCTATCGCGAGTTGTACGATAGAAAAAGCTGCATTGCTTTCATGGATAAAAATCCGCTGGTAGTAGAGGCTTCTGCCTCCTTAAGTGACGTAACAGATAAAGCGGTGATTACCGGCGATAAATTTCTGACTGATGGGTTTATCATCGTTGAACAAGGGCAATATCTCGGCATTGGCGTGGGCATTGACTTAATTAAAAACGTTGCCGATATGCATGCACAAAAACACCGGCAAATCATGCAGAGCATTGAGTATGCCAGCGTTATCCAGGGAGCGATGCTGTCATCCTCACATCAGGCAATGTCTGAAACGTTGGCAGAGTGGTGTCTGATATGGGAACCGCGTGATTGTGTCGGGGGAGACTGTTACTACTTCAAACCCTATGCTCATGGCTGGCTGGCCGTAGTGGCGGATTGTACCGGTCATGGTGTTCCTGGTGCGTTCATGACACTGATTTTTGCCTCGGCACTGGAGATGGCGCTAACCCTACATGGACCGGAACAACCCGCACAGCTATTGCAGACTATCAATCGCCACATCAAAGATACATTGGGGCAGATTAATCATGTCGGACAGAAACCCTCCTCTAATGATGGCTGCGACGCCATTCTTATGTTTATGGAAACCGCCTCATCTACCCTTAACTGGGCCAGTGCGCGCATACCCGCTTTCATACTTAAAGCCCGAAATAGTGAAATCACTATGCTTGAGAACGATCGCATGGGCGTTGGGTATACTGACACACCTTATGACTACACTTGGCCAGCGTTCCAACAAACGCTGGCACCACAAGATATTGTTTTCACGACCACCGATGGACTGACCGATCAGATCGGTGATGAACGACAGATCATGTTTGGTAAGCGTCGCTTGCAAAACTTGTTGCTGCGTTTTCAAACACTCCCGATGCATGAACTGGCCAACCAGTTAATGCAGCAACATAACGCCTGGCAAGGCGAACAATATCGACGAGACGATCTGACATTTTGGGGTTTCAGGCAATAAACGAGATTATCAATTGGGTGGTTCAACGATATGTCAGACACGAATTACGACGGTTTTTTTGACCTTACACAACAGCAGGATCTTACACTGTATTACGTGGGGTACTTTTCACAAAATATCATCTGTTCCCTGGCGGAGACAGTGAAATTGCAACTGGAAAAAAAACAGGTACCTGCCAATGTTCGCCGCAAATTGTTTTCCAGTTTTGTAGAAATAGTTCAGAACATCATCCGCTATTCAGCCGCTAATCTGACATCAATTGATCACCCAAATGAAATGCGGCATGGATTGGTATGCATCGGCCATGAAGCAGGGAAATACTATCTACTCTGTGCCAATCGGGTCCATCCCTATGACATGGAAAAACTGCGAGTGCGTCTGGAACCGCTACGTCACATGACGCTCGAAGAAATCAAACTCGCCTACAAAGCCTCGTTACGTGATGATACCCCGCCCCAGAGCAAAGGCGCTGATATGGGGTTACTGACTATTGCACGCGATGCCAGTGAACCCCTGCAATTCACCTTTCGGAATGATGAATCAACGGGGTTTCCCACGTTTTATCTAAAGGCAATTATTTAACATGACAGAGACTATAACGACAGAGAATCTTCATATTGCTGGCACGCCAAGCTCGCCAACCGTAGATTTTTATTTTGATACACATCAGCTCTCTCTTTCCGGTGAGTCCTATCCTGAAAATGCGGCGGCGTTTTACAACCCGCTCATTACGCGGATTCAGCATTATCTCACCACCATACAGGTTACAGACATCCTTCTTGACAAGAAGATCAATGTGCATGTGTCGTTGATTTACTTCAACAGCTCCAGCACCAAGATGCTGTTCAGCCTATTTAACCTTCTCAATCAGGCTGCTGAAAACGGGCTTCCCATTGTCCTACATTGGTATCACGACCAAGACGATGACATTACAGAAGAATTCGGACAAGAACTGCATCTGGATTTCCCGGCACTTGAATTTCATAGCCATATTTTGGAGTAACACCATGAGCACCAATGAACTGTTTACACCAGAGTATGATATTTTGCTGTCAGCACGTCACGTCGCCGCACAACTGGATATGCCAGCTGAAATATATCGGGACAATCTGATGCTGTTATCAGAACATTACCAGCGTCTGGTTCGGGAGACCTACCGACTGATTACCCGCAGTGATCGTGCCGAAAAGGAACTTACACGCCTTAATACCCAACTTCACACATTAGCAGTCGAGTTGGAATACAAGGCGACCCATGATCCGTTAACCGATATTTTTAATCGCCGCGCGATTATCGATCTTGTCGACGAAACGCTGGCACAGAAACCAGCCGCGCTGATTGTGCTGGATATTGATCATTTCAAACAGGTCAATGATACATTCGGTCATCCCACCGGCGACACTGTGATTTGCAATTTGGTTTCACGCATTCGAGAAGTATTGCAGGGACAAGGCTATATTGGCCGCGTGGGCGGCGAAGAGTTCACTATTCTGTTGAGTGAATATACGCTGATGCAGGCAGTCTCTATTGCGGAACAGATCCATCACAGTCTCAACCAAACCCCATTGCTGCCCCAGCGAAAAGTAACCGCCAGTTTCGGCATCAGTTGGACACCGGCTCAAGCTCGCTTTGACACACTCTACAGCATCGCTGATAACGCGTTGTATCGGGCTAAAAATAAGGGTAGGAACCGTGTCGAATATAGCGTCGATGCCATCATAGAATAGTGGTGGTTAAATAAGCCGCCACCGTTGCCGAACGAATATTCCCGCCAAAGCGTCGCGCTCATCGGCTGCGTTTTCATGGTCTGTACTCATGGTTCGCTGATGGAAATTCTCCTGACCGGCTGGGGCCACGATGCCCACAGCGATGATGCGACAATCATCCCTCCCCCCAACCATGCAAATACGCTCAGCCGCTCTTGCAACCACAGAGTGGCAAATATGGCACCAAAAAAAGGCTCCGACCCCATCAATAATGAAGCCCGTGTTGGGGTGATTCTGCGAACGGCATAGTTTTGAGCAAAAAAGGCAAACATCGTGCAAAACAGCACCAGATATAACGTCGCTGACCAAAACGCCCAGGTCGTTGGTAATGGCGGGATCCCCTGCTGAGTACAAAGCAACAGGATCAACGAGCCGCCCGCAACAACACCGGTTTGCACTGCGGTAAGCGCCAACGCGGGAACATCATGATGCTCCGTCAGTTTTTTGGTCAGACAGACCATCAGTGCGCGTAGCAATGCCGCACCCAGTACCAATACATCGCCGACATTCACCTCAATATTGTCGTCTGTGTGGGTTAACAGTAGCGCACCACACAGTGACAATGTGACTGCAACGAACACGGCAGTTTCTGGCCGCTGGCGAAAAATGGACCACTCGACAAATGGCGTCAGTACCACACACATGCTGATCAGAAAAGCGGCATTACTGGCGCTGGTATACATGACACCGAAGGTTTCACACAGGAAGATCGCCAGCAAGAGCAGGCCAAGGATAGCACCCGGCAGTAACGCCTGACGATAATGATTGCGCAGCACCGGCAGCAGTAAAACAAATGTTATGATAAACCGGATAAACAGGAACCCAGCTACTGGATAAAATAGTATTGCACCTTTCGCCACACCATAGCTTGTCCCCCAGATAACCGCGACAGCCAGTAGCATTAACTCCGCATAACCACGGGTGCTTTTGTGTAGTTTATTCAGCATCGATTATTCTCTCAATACCACAATAGGGAATCGGATTACGGGAATATGCGTGTAATCAGTTATTTTCCATAAAGGTGTTGATATAGCTTCTGAACAGTTTCCCGGCACCGTAAATAGGGCCGACACCCAGCACCGCATAGACTACTTTGATCAGGAATTGCGACAAAATCATCTCTTTGATTATCTCAAAACTCAGTACATTATAGAATGCCAGGGTACAAAAAATAATACTGTCCAGGGCGGAAGCTATCACGGTACTGGTAATCACGCGGATAAACAAATATTTTGATTTGGTCAGGAGCTTTATTTTATACAGTACATAGGAATTAACGTTTTCAGAAACCAGATAAGCGAGAAACGAGGCCACCAATACGACCATCATACTATGAATAATGCCATTATAAGTATGGCCGTACTCCCACTGTGGCAGTGACGGGATCAGGCTAGTAATCCATAATGCCAATATAAAAAAAAAGACGAAAAAAAAGCTGATGATAATCGTTTGTCTGGCCAATTTTAAACCATAAAACTCATTAAGAATATCCATTAGAATGAATGTAATTGGATAAACAAATCCCGCAGATGGAACAATCATCTTCAGTATGGGAATATAAACGGGTTTAACACCTGCGATAATAGAGAAAATAAGAATAACCGTTAATGCAATACTGATTAGAACATAAACATGCCATGAGCGATCATGACGATCGCTCATAGCATAAGTAGTCGTAATATCTTTCCCACGATAGAGATTTTTATATAAGGCATTCAGTTCATGTCGACTAAGGTCTTCTGATATTTCACTATCAGCAAGTTTCTTTAAATCCATATTGATAGTTTCTCCTGTGGCCAGCACCATAATATTGGCTGAAAATCCCCCTCTATAGTTAAAACCTAATAATTTAAACTTTCTGTTCGACCTCATGTACAATATTTCCTCTACATATATCCTAAAAACTTTATACTCTGAAAATTTACATTACTTTGAATTGCCGGAATAATCGCTTGCTCAATAAATCGTTCACGAGCATCAATGACTTTTAATCTGACACCAAAGAATTCCGCAATATATTGTAAATCCTCGCTGACAACACCATCGCCAAGATCAATAGTTAATGCCGTGACTTTACAGCCATACTGCGATAGCTTGTAAAGAAGATAGCTACTATCTACCCCGCCGCTAAATAAGGTGAGAATATGTTGTGTGTGCTTAGCAATAAAAGACAGATCTTCCAAACTCCTCACTTCCAGAGAACGCGTCATTTTCGTTTCCTTTTAGCTGTGTATTGTAATGATAATGACTTGCTGCCTGGTCAGTATCGCTGATCCGTCCACGTGGAATAATAGTGATAAACAAATAACTCTTTTGCATTATGAGAACAAATCAATACATGGGTTTAATGCCGTACATGGCTGTTTTCGTCCAGGTCGTTGAGTCTGGCAGCTTTTCAGCCGCTGCCGAGCAACTTGGCACCACGGCATCATCAGTTAGCAGGCAGATAGCCAGCCTGGAACAGGCGTTGTCAATAAAATTACTGGAGCGCACGACGCGCCGGCTCAAACTCACCGCCGCTGGCACGGAAGCTTATGCCTACTGTAGTGAGATGATTGAGTCAGCAAAAAATGTGATGGAAATAGCAGACCGCTTCTGTAACAGCCCTCAGGGGCTGGTGAAAATCAGCGCCCCCAGAGCATTTGGCCGTGATTTAATCACACCGCACATTGCCGAGTTTTTACGGCTGTATCCCCATGTAGATGTGCAGCTAATGCTGACCGACAGGCTGGTTGACTTGATTGGCGATGACATTGATTTAATTATCAGAATTACAGATGATCCTCCCGCCGGACTGGCCGCAAGACCACTCATTCGCGTTAATCATATTATTTGTGCCACAAAAACTTATTTAGATGAAAAAGGTACGCCTCAGCATCCTCTTGATCTGACGCAACACAGTTGTATTTATTTAGGTGAAACACCTGGCGATAATTGCTGGAAATTTAAAAATACCGTCACTGGAGAACAAAGCAGAGTAACGGTAAGAGGCCGTTATGCCACCAACCATAGCAAAGCGCGGCTTGATGGCATCCTCAACCATTTGGGCATTGGCTGCCTGCCTTTTTTCACGGTACAAGAAGCAATTGAAAAACAGCAAGTTATTCAGGTACTACCACAGTGGGACTATATGACAACCTATTACGGAATGTCGTGGATCCTTTATCATCCCAATCGCTATTTACCCTCTAAATACCGGGTTCTCATCGATTTTCTGACGGAAAAGATTTTAGTCCGCAAACAGACCGGCAACCCTTCGCCACAGTGAAAACGGCACCCACAACCTTTCGCAGTGTGGGTGCCGTTCCATCGGATGGGTTCATTATGAGAGTTTACTGCCAGAAAGCCCGGCAGTAGCAAGCTTCATTAATCAGCTTTTTTTCACAAATTCAGATTTCAGCTTCATCGCGCCAAACCCATCAATCTTGCAATCGATATTGTGATCGCCTTCGACCAGACGAATGCCTCTGACTTTCGTCCCGATTTTCAATGTCGAGGAACTGCCCTTTACTTTCAAGTCTTTAATCACTGTCACAGTGTCGCCATCCGCCAGCAAATTACCATTCGCGTCTTTGACTATCAGGCCTTCGTCCTGAGAAGCAGAGCTGCTGTCTGCCGACCACACATGACCACATTCCGGACAATTGAATAACTCGCCATCTTGCCACGTATATTCAGAATTACATTTTGGGCAGCTCGGTAACTGAGGCATCGGTAAACTCCTAAAAAGATAAAAAAATAGAGAAAAAGTGTATAAAATCATATAAAAATGAATTTGCTCACCACTATTTTATCTTGTTGTCATCGTGGTGAGTAGCCATCTTTTACAATGAAATTACCGCGATTGCCTCAACCATCGTATCAAAGGAGAAAATCAGCGCGCCTGACCGAGGCTGGCTAAGCATTTCCGATCAAAACCCCGGCGGCAAAAACAAGTGCACCCCCCAACACGACCTGCAACGCAGCACGCCAGAATGGTGTTTCCATGTAGCGCTTTTGGATCCAGGCAATACTCCATAATTCACAGAATACCATCACAAAGGCGATGCTGGTTGCCATCCAAAAATTAGTGATAAGATAAGGTAATGCATGACCCAAGCCACCCAGGGCCGTCATCACGCCAGCCGCCAATCCTCGTTTGATCGGCGATCCCCTTCCGGAAATTGTCCCGTCATCAGCCGCCGCCTCCGTAAACCCCATAGATATCCCCGCACCAATCGATGCGGCCAGACCAACTAAAAAAGTGGTCCAGGTTGACTGTGTTGCGAACGCTGTAGCGAAAACCGGAGCCAGAGTCGAAACAGAACCATCCATTAATCCTGCCAATCCCGGTTGTACCCAGGTCAGGATAAACTGGCGATGTGCGAGAGCATCCTCCTCCGAACGCACATCATCAGGCAGCATCTCTTTTTCCAGGCTCGCCACGAGATCAGTGTGCCGGGCTTCCATTGCTGCCAGGTCGCCGAGCAATCGCCGAGTATCGGCGTCACTCGTACGTTGTGCGGCTAATATGTAAAACTGATGTGCCGCCTCTTCCATTGCAGCGACTTCTGCCCGAATCCGGGCAATACCCAGATTTTGAACCAACCATAGTGGTTTACGATTGTAATAACCGGCAATATGCTCGCGTCTTATCAGCGGAATAATGTTCCCAAATCGACGCTGATGCAGAGATATCAGCCGTTCGCGATGACGGTTCTCCTCCTTTGCCATCGTCAGGAGCATTTCTGCCGTCGCTGGATAGTCCTCTTGCACATGTACCGAGTACGTCTGGTAAATACGGGCATCATCCTCTTCAGAGGAAATTGCCAGTGAGAGGACCTCTTGCTCATTAAGCTCGGAAAACTGACGCCGTCTATCAAATCCAGACCACACATTGACCCCCTAAATACCAAAAATAAATAACAGAATGTAACGTTAATTTAAGATGTCTCAGAATTACTTTCCCTTGCCGACAGCAGATGGGTGCTTTCGGTAATAACAAGGCAAACCAACATGTTGATTCAAATCCATTAAAGATGTCATTGTTACAGGCAACAACGATCAAGAGCTCATTGTTGATAGAAAAATGCCTGGGGAACCGCCATAAATTTTGCAGTTGCCCGCGCCAACTGCTTCAATTCTCCCCGAAAACAGATAGTAGATTCCAATCGAAAGATATTTTTTCTTTGCGATAAAACCCAAGATGTAATCGACAGGTAACTACCCACTGGTATTGGAGTAGAAAATCGCACCAATAACTCTACGGTTAGAGCATGAATACCCCGGGAAAAGAGGCAATTTGTCATGGTTGCATCCAGAAGCGTCGAGATCAGACCACCGTGCAATAATCCCGGATAACCCTGGTGTTCAGGTGTCACCAGAAAATCGGTGGTAACCGCACCATTGGCCATTTCACGGAACACCAGCCCGAGAGCCAGTTGCCCCGCGGATGGATCACCACAAGCGATACATTGCGAATGAATCTTCTTCGTTTCCGTATATAAGCTATTCATAATGTGTCTCCATGGGGGAAAAGAAGCCCCCCTTAACCAGGCTACTGTTTGGAGGACTCATCCACAATAATCCGTGTCCGAGTCATATAAATTACTACGACACACTCTGCCCATCCATACAGTAGCATCAATGGTTTCAATCAGTTTTTTATTGCATTGCTCCTATGCTGAACAATCCTGACATCAAAATAATTGAATTCATTTTATTTCAACTAACAGCCGTTACTTTCAATCAATGGCACCAACGTTCTGGTCAATAAGCACATTGGGTCTGGGCTGACGGCTACATTTATGGCATATGCCACATAATAACCTTATTTATTGCCTATGTAATTATTTAATCTTACCGATATTTTATGACCAATAACGGACTCATTAACCACTCTTCAGTATCGGAGAATTGCCCATGCAAACCGAAATGATTAATCAACGGCGTGGATGCCCCATATAGCTTGATGTAGAGAAGAGGTAATTTTCGGGGGTAAATGGCGAACTGTGCACTCAGCAGTGATGACAAATCAGGGAAGTTCATCACGCCCCATGATTAAAACATATATAATTCATATGGATATATTTAATCACCTACCGATAATACCACGGATACTCTCCGTATTCTCTCTCCGTGGAAAGTAACAAAGCCTTTAAGTTTCATTGTAAAAGTGTGCAGATGATCACCTCAAGTTTATCTTTAGAATGCCGTTGGTTGTATTCAGGCAATCACGCTTTTCAGCTTAAGTGGTAGACATATGTTAAAAACAACACAGTCTCGCTTTACTGTCTCCATCCTCGGTTTTTTCGTCCTGCTGATCATTGTGACCGTGGTGGTTATCAAGCAATTTGTGGCGCCACAGTTGACCGATAATGAAGAACGCCTCGTGCGCTATCAAGTTGACTCACTTGCAACCACAATCATAGAACAGATGAACCGCGTGCAAGCACAGCAACGCAGTATTACCGAAGCCGCCAGCGTGATGGACAGCGCATCCATTGATGCCTTACTGCCAGCACTGGTCAATCAGTATCAGGATACCAACGTGTTTGGTGGCGGTATCTGGCCGCTGCCGAAACTGCGTGATCCGGAACGCGATAAGTTTTCGACCTTCTTCGCTCGAGACGACAACAACCAGCTCAAAGTGAATACCTACTGGAACTCGGCGGAAGCGGATAAGTATTACGAACAACCCTGGTATAAAGATGGTATGGCTGCCGCCAAAGGCGTGTGCGCCTGGGCGAAAGCGTATCAGGACGCAGCCAGCCCACAGCCCCGAACCAACTGCGCGATGGGCATCTATCGCAACGGCAAGGCCTGGGGTGTCGCCACCATCGATGTGACGCTCGGTTTTTTTAATAACCTGGCGAAAAAAATGGGCGACGCCATTAACGGTCGCGTACTGATTATTGAAGCTGATGGAAAAGTGGTGGGTAATGCGGCACTGGTCGGCGCTGCGCCCAAACTGGAAAATCTTAGTACGCTCACCTTGCCAATGGCGGCACCACTGCGGGCCATGTTGGTAAACGCCGGTAAAGAACCGATTCAAAGCCAATATGACGCTGAAGACGGTAACCATACGTTGTTCGTTCAACCCATTGCCGGCAGTCCCTGGTATCTTGCCAGCGATGTTCTTACCAGCCAGTTGACTTCACAAACCAGTGATATGCTGATACGTCTGGGTGCCGTTCAACTCCCGTTGGCCATTATTCTACTTCTGGTATTGTTGGGTTTTATCCGCACGATGATGAAGCGCCTCAATAACCTTAACGACAATATTCTATCGCTCTCAACGAGCGGTGCCGATCTGACTCAGCGCCTTCCCGTCAGTAATAGCCCGGAATTCAACAGTGTTTCCCAGAGCTTCAACCATTTCATCGCCTATCTACAGGATATGATGCATCAGGTTGGTGACAGTACACTGGCGATCACCTCCGCGTCACGCCAGATTGCCCGCGGTAACATGGACTTATCATCACGTACTGAGGAACAGGCCAGTTCGATTGTGCAAACGGCGGCCTCCATGGAAGAGCTAACCGGCACGGTCAAACAAAATGCCGACAATGCCACCCATGCCAACAAACTGGCCAGTGAAGCGTCGCTGGTCGCCGAACGGGGAACACAGGTGGTACAGCAGGTGGTTTCGACCATGGGTGAGATCAATACTTCATCACACAAAGTCGTCGATATCATCAGCGTCATCGACAGCATCGCTTTCCAGACCAATATTTTGGCGCTAAATGCCGCTGTCGAAGCCGCCCGTGCTGGCGAACAAGGTCGAGGATTTGCCGTGGTCGCATCAGAAGTTCGCAGTTTGGCACAACGCTCAGCCAACTCGGCACGTGAAATCAAAAAATTGATTGAAGAGTCTGTTGCCAGCATTGACGCAGGTAGCAACCTGGTAGAGCAGGCAGGACAAACGATGGATGAGTTGATGCAAGGGGTGAACAATGTGACGACGCTAATAGGCGAAATCATGTCCGCCAGCCGGGAGCAGAGCATGGGCATTGAACAGGTGAATCAGGCTATTAACCAACTGGATAGCACCACTCAACAGAACGCCGCACTGGTTGAAGAGGTTTCTTCCGCCGCCCGTGCGATGGAAGAACAGAGTGAGCAGCTCGAATTGGTGGTGCAAAGCTTCAAACTCTGATTCTGACCAGCCACGCCAGGGACGAACCGAAAGTCAGGTTCGTCCCTCCTCGCGCCACCGGGACTCTCCCATTACATATGATGAATATCCCCATCTGACGTTAGCGGTAAGCCGAACTATCTTGCTTGAGATTACCAGCCTGATGTCAGCTTGAGTTCCTCTCTGCATTTTTTTCACTGTTCCCTTATACTACCCCTCTATAACGATGATGAATGGCGAGAAAAAACCGGGAATGATGAATAACGACGTGCTACGTAGCGTGCGCTATATGCTGAATTTAAATAACGATCATCTGCTGGCAATCCTGACGCTAGCGGAAATGACGGTGCCTCTTCAGCAATTGGCAAGCTATGTGAAAAAAGAGGATGAAACCGGCTACCAACCGTGTCCTGATATTGTGATGAGCTATTTTCTCAATGGGTTGATTCTGCAAAAACGCGGCAAAGACGAAAACCAGCCCGCACTGCAAGTCGAGCGTAGAGTCACCAATAACATCATCCTGAAAAAACTGCGCATCGCATTTTCGCTGAAAACCACAGATATTCAGGAAATACTGGCCACCCAGGATTTCAAGGTCTCTCAGCCAGAGCTGACAGCCATAATGCGTTCACCGGATCATAAAAATTACCGCGCCTGCGGTGATCAAATTCTACGCTACTTTCTAAAAGGATTAACCGCTCGAGTTCGTCAGCGTTGAGCATCCTTGTGATATTCTGCCTACTGTCGGCATCAGGCTGCTACCGGTGCCATAATCGACATCGGTAACGCCGCGACCGTCAATGCCGGGTGACGGCAGAATTCCACTACCTCGCCGACCACCAGCAGGCTGGGTGACTGTGGTTGATAACACGCCAGCAATTCCGGTAATGTCGGCGGTTAACAATCGCTGTTCCGGCTGAGTGCCGCGCTCAATAACCGCCACTGGCGTCTGTGCAGACAACCCATATTCGATCAAACGCTGACATAAGCGGTTGCTGTGGCTTAATCCCATGAAAAACACCAGCGTTTGTTGCCCATCCACTAAAGTCGGCCAGTCCAGTTGCGGCTCACCATCTCGTGAGTGCCCAGCCGCAAAGCGTACCGACTGCGCGCAAGCCCGATGCGTTAATGGCAGTCCGACTGCCGCCGCACAACCGGTCGCCGCCGTGATTCCGGGAATCACATGGCACACAATATCTGCCATTTGCTCACTGCAAGCCTGTTCCGCAGCAGCGATGCGGGTGCGACAAAGCTGCATCAACGTCAGTTCCAGATGATCTTCCACCTGTTTCATTTCATCAATGCGCTGCGTGGCGATAGCAAACCACTGCAGGCTACCCTCTTCCGGCAATTTCTCCGTGCTACTGCGCGTACAGGCGAGACGGCGCAGACGCTCAAAATCACTGGCGCGAAGCAAGTAAAAATCGAATCGTTGTGGAAGAGTCTGCCACCATCATCGTTTCTCCCGAAAAATCATCAATCAGGTAATGCAATTAACACACCAGTTAGCCAGAGATTGATATCCACTACCAGCGCCGCCTATGACCATTGCCGTTCATAACGGGATGGGAGTGATAATAACGGACAGCTATTCGCTAGCCAAAGAAGGCGTTACTTCAGTGGTTGACAGAGAGACACGGTGGACATCATCTTATTCAATAAGATGGTTACCTTTATGTCCTGATCAACACGACATCAACACCACCCCATTAATGTCAACAATGCGAGAGGAGAGAAAAATGACACTGAATGAAGCCGTCATTAACCGCCATACTGTCAAGGCGTTTGACTCAGATAAAACGCTGCCGGAATCCCAGATTGAATCCCTGCTTAGTGTACTGCGCAACAGTCCTTCTTCTGTGAATTCTCAGCCCTGGCATTTTGTTGTTGCATCAACGGCAGACGGGCGGGCGGCCATCGCAAAATCGACCGCCGGTGCGTTCGCGTATAACGAACCTAAAGTATTGAATGCATCGCATGTTATTGCATTGTGTATGCATACCGATATGGATGAACAGCATTTGAACAATATCCTGGCTCAGGAAGAACAGGATGGTCGTTTTGTCGCGGAAGGGTCTAAAGCCGGACAGGATAAGAGTCGTCGTTCCTATGTGGACATTCACCGCTACGAACTGCGGGATATGCCGCAGTGGATGGAAAAACAGGTTTACCTGGCACTAGGGGGATTGCTTCTAGGAGCAGCAGTATTAAGCATTGACGCCACGCCGATGGAAGGGTTTGACCAGCGCACACTGGATATTGAACTGGGGCTGCGTGAACAAGGGCTGACTAGTGTGGTACTGGTCTCGCTGGGGGTCAAAAGCGACAAAGATTTCAATGCTGTATTACCTAAATCACGCTTACCACGCGAGCAGATTTTCACCTTTATCTAGACCGAAGTATGTTCCCAACCTGGCGGGAATCGATGCAATGCTGAGACTACACTCTCGGTTGATTGATACCCGTCCGCTCGCCAACAACGACTACTCGATCGTTCGATCCTCTCCCCCAATATATAGCCGTACCACGCATTAGTGTCGCTTCTCATCTTTCAGCTCAGACGCCGAACAGCGCCCTTCAGCTCTGATTAGTTTGAGTTCTTGCAACCTCATACGTGCCATTGCCAAAGAGGTTTGCGAGAAGCTTCCACGTTTTACTTGTGACAGCTTGTTGGCCGCTGGGCTAGTATAGCGGTAAGAGAAGGGTTGAATACCCGTGGTACCACAAGTGCACCTAACCGTCTGTTTTCAGCGGTATCGGCCTTATTTTCATCCGCCGGTTTCATCACTTCGATAGTTTTGGATAATAACGGTTTGTTTTCCTGTCATCTCAGTGCCGTTATGATTACCAACTGGCTGATTTGTATAAGATGATTTTCATTTACAGCACCAATATGCAGGTAGCAAGATTTCGTGATACAAAACGAGAACAACAAAAATCACAATAAACCTTAAATTCAATGGACTAGAAAACATAACCGCATGAAAACCACCGACAACCTCGATTCACACACGCCAATGATGCAGCAGTACTTAAAGCTGAAGGCTGAGCACCCGGAAATACTGCTGTTTTACCGTATGGGTGACTTTTATGAGCTGTTTTATGATGATGCCAAACGGGCATCTCAACTACTGGATATTTCGCTGACCAAGCGGGGTGCTTCGGCGGGTGAACCGATCCCGATGGCGGGTGTTCCTTATCACGCGATAGAAAACTATCTGGCGAAACTGGTTCAGTTAGGCGAGTCCGTGGCTATTTGTGAGCAAATTGGTGATCCAGCGACCAGCAAAGGTCCGGTAGAACGCAAGGTGGTCCGAATTGTTACACCGGGCACCATCAGCGATGAAGCCTTATTGCAGGAAAAGCAGGATAATCTGCTAGCTGCCATCTGGCAGGATAGCCGTGGCTTCGGCTATGCCACACTGGATATCAGCTCCGGACGTTTTCGCCTGGCCGAGCCGACGGATCAAGAAACGATGGTAGCGGAGTTACAGCGCACTAATCCCGCTGAACTGCTTTATCCGGAAAACTTTGAGACGATGTCGCTCATCGAGCATCGTCGTGGCCTGCGCCGTCGCCCATTGTGGGAATTTGAACTGGATACCGCACGCCAGCAATTGAATCTGCAATTTGGCACCCAGGATCTGACCGGCTTTGGCGTCGAACAAGCCAAACTGGGGCTGCGTGCCGCCGGTTGTCTGTTGCAATATGCCAAAGACACGCAACGGACATCGCTCCCCCATATCCGTAGCATCACCATAGAACGGCAGAAAGACGGCATCATCATGGATGCAGCAACATGTCGCAACCTTGAACTGACGCAAAACCTTTCTGGTGGTATAGAAAACACACTGGCAGCAGTGCTCGATTATACGGTCACTGCGATGGGCAGCCGCATGCTGAAACGCTGGTTGCACGTACCCAGTCGGAATACCCAAACCCTGACCCAACGACAGCACGCTATCGCTGACCTACAGAATATTACCGCTGAACTGCAACCCTGTTTACGTCAGGTTGGTGATCTCGAACGGATTTTGGCACGACTGGCACTTCGAACAGCTCGCCCGCGCGATCTGGCCCGGATGCGTCATGCTTTTCAACAACTGCCCGAAATTCATATGCAGTTATCTTCGATTCATGCAGACCATGTGCATCATCTGGCGAGCCAAATTGGTCAGTTTGATGAACTGAGAGCGTTGCTGGAACGTGCCGTGGTAGAAGCCCCACCGGTGTTGGTGCGTGATGGCGGCGTCATTGCTACCGGTTATAACGCCGAGCTGGATGAATGGCGCATGCTGGCAGACGGCGCCAGCGATTATCTGGATAAGCTGGAAATCCGGGAACGGGAAAAACTGGGCATTGATACGCTAAAAGTCGGTTTTAACGGCGTTCATGGTTATTACATTCAGGTCAGTCGCGGTCAGAGCCATATGGTGCCGATACACTATGTCCGCCGCCAGACACTGAAAAATGCCGAGCGTTACATTATTCCCGAATTGAAGGAATATGAAGACAAAGTGCTGACATCGAAGGGCAAAGCACTGTCGCTGGAAAAAATGCTGTATGACGAGCTGTTCGATCTGTTGCTGCCACATCTGGCTGAACTGCAACAGAGTGCCAGTGCACTGGCTGAACTGGATGTACTGACCAATCTAGCGGAACGCGCCGAGACGCTGAGCTATGTGTGCCCCACGCTGAGCGACAAACCCGGCATCAAAATTGTGGGCGGCCGTCATCCGGTGGTGGAACAGGTACTCAGCGACCCTTTTATTTCCAACCCACTCTCGCTTTCTCCCCAGCGTCGGCTGTTAATCGTAACCGGCCCGAACATGGGGGGTAAAAGTACCTATATGCGTCAGGCGGCACTCATTGTACTGATGGCGCATATCGGCAGCTATGTACCTGCTGAGCAAGCCATCATCGGCCCGGTGGATCGCATATTCACCCGGGTAGGTGCCGCAGACGACCTGGCTTCCGGTCGATCCACCTTTATGGTGGAAATGACGGAAACAGCCAATATTCTGCACAATGCCACAGAAAACAGCTTGGTACTGATGGATGAAATTGGCCGGGGTACGTCAACCTACGATGGGCTTTCTCTGGCATGGTCCTGTGCAGAAAACCTCGCCAATAAAATCAAGGCCATGACACTGTTCGCGACTCACTATTTCGAGCTGACGACCCTGCCAGAAAAAATGGAAGGCGTGGTAAACATCCATCTTGATGCCATGGAACATGGCGACACGATTGTCTTCATGCACAGTGTTCAGGAAGGTGCGGCCAGTAAAAGCTACGGTCTGGCAGTCGCCGCCCTGGCTGGCGTGCCTAAAGAAGTCATCAAACGGGCGCGACAAAAACTGAAAGAACTGGAGTCACTTTCCAATAACGCGTCCGCCAGCCATGTTGACGGGTCGCAGTTAACACTGCTCAGCCCCGAAGAGGAGCCTTCACCAGCACTGGAAGCCCTTGAGTCTATCGACCCAGATACTCTCACACCACGTCAGGCACTAGATTGGTTGTACCGCCTGAAGACGATGCTGTAATCCGTTGAGGTCAGAAAGGATATTATATAGTAAGGGCTGCGGTCTGGCCCTTACTCATTAGACTGCGTTCGCGTGAAAAATCATAATAATCAAGAAAGTATTACCATACGGGTATGATACGTTACTGGTTGCCAGATAATCACCGGAGCCTTCATTCGCGGTTCATCAATCGCAATTAACTGATGACGATTACGAAATTTCAGCGGTTTCCCATCACTATCCAAAACTTCCAGTTCATTACTATTTTTGGGTCGAAAATAACGCTTCTCACCATTGAAACCGGTCAATACCAGTTTCTCTGCCGTCCGGCGCCACTGCCCATATTCTGCGGTAGTTTTTAGACCATCTTCCCCACTCTGATAATATTTTTGTAAGGCAAAACGGCCGTCTTTACTCAGAAACAGTGAAACTTCGATATTGGCACAATCACTACTCGATAGCGTACCACGGTAATTCTGTGCCATCGGTCGCAAAGGTTCTTCCTGAATCGGAGAAAATGAACGACAACCGATTAACACTGACAACACAAAAACCAACAACCCCCTTATCATCAGTTTATTCATCCTGATTCTCCTGTCGTATCTCCTTGTTGAGCGCAGAACATCATCTCTATTGTCGGGCAATTTGCCACTCAGTAAACGATAATTCCAGATTATTATCATTATCTGATAGCCAAATAATTCCTTCCTGTAGCGTAGCTTGTAATGACATATTACGCTGCACCAATCCTGCTAATTGATTAAGCTGCTGGTCATCCAGAAAACGTATCGTCAGGTTTTTGAATGCTACCACTTTCTCCGCCATACTTTGCCGCCAAACCTGTGCAGCGCGTTCACCATAAGCATAAAGCACCACATGAGGCGATAAACTACAGGCTTTTTTGAGTCGCCGTTCATCCGGCAACCCGAGTTCAACCCATAGTTCCAGTTGCTGTGAATCGCTATGCTGCCAGATTTCCGGTTCATCATCCGCACTGAGTCCTCGGGTAAAACGCAGATTATCATCAGCATGGCAAATCCAGGCTAACAACCTTAACATCATACGCTGATCGGTTTCGGAAGGATGTTGGGCAATCGTCAGACTGGCATCGTGGAAAAACTGCCGATCCATATCTGCTATGTTGATTGCCGCTTTATAAACCGTTGCTTTTAACGCCATTATTCACCTCATTGAGTAATGCAGCCAGTGTACTTGAGAATGTGCAATGCTCACAGTAAAGGTGACACTTGCGCCGTTAATCGCGGATTAGGCTGTTGCATAATGCTGATAAGCTGTGAATGGCTATGCTATAGTCGAATGAGATAACAGAGTTTATCTTCGTAGGCTTACGTAGTCCGTTAACATAATAACGTATGATGCATGAATGCCTACCGGGTTGAGCTCTAAGGGAGGATCTTGTGCAACAATACAGTGAAATAGTACGCCGTCTATACGCTCAAATTGCCAGTGGTGATCTGGGCTATGTACCCGACGCACTGGGTTGTGTATTAAAAACCCTGGATGGAATCGCCACAAACAGCGAATTGCCGTCCTCAGTCAGGGAACAGGCGGCTTATGCCGCCGCTAACTTATTGGTGAGCGATTATGTCAATGAGTAATGAATATCAACCCATCAATTGTGATGATTATGACAACCTGGAGGCAACCTGCCAGCAGCATCTTACGCTAACGGTAGAGTTGCGTAATGGAGAAATCATTACCGGGAAAGCCAGCGATATGGTTTCCCGAAAACATATTGAATATTTGGTGCTTGAAGATGCTGGTCACCTCCATGAGCTTAGGCTCGATCATATCCTCAGCTTTAGCCATCCGGAAATAGGCAAAGTTGTTGTCAGTGAGCCTTAAATCGCTACTATAAACGGACAACTCAGGTTGTCCGTTTTTTTATCTTCACCGCTGCCAGTCAATATGCCAACCATCTTCACCGTGTTGCACCTGCCCTTCCATCGTGATAAACACACCCACAGCGGCAATAATTTGCTCATTATAAAAGAGTAGTGGCGTGCGTTCCCGCTGCCAGGGCGGAACACCCATCTCCTGCCACAACTTTTTTATCTGACGGCCATGTTGTCTACCCACTATATGAATTTTCCCTTGCGCCATAAACCGGACTGTTACCTGCTCTCCCTCTCGTGGAGAGCGCACATGAGTGCCATGAGACGCTAGCATTAAACACCCCAACCCATCCGGTAATACAAGTGACGACGACGCCAGTTGCCACGGCAGAATGCAAGATTTGAGTGAATCCATCCGTGGTAATAAATAAAGTTGCTGCCGAAAACGCCTGACTTGCACATTGCCCAGTTGTAATTGCGGCTCCGCATCCTGTTTACTCATTGCCACTTCTTGCCATACGCGTTGCAACTGATCACGGGAAGGCATCTTCGCACCTTGCTTTGCTATCCAGCGACGCAACAATGCAAAACGACGTGCCGGGCTCAATGGCATCAGTGCATCAATGTACAGAGCACCATCGGCATCGCTTATTGCCTGTAACGACTCGGCCAACAACTCATCCAGTAATTGCTCTTGTTCTGCGCACAATGCAGCACTACGTGCCACAGCAGAAAGAAAATGCGGCCAACGCTGTTTTAACAAAGGTAATACGTGCAGACGTAAAAAATTGCGGTCAAAACGATCATCGCCGTTGCTGTCATCCTCAATCCAGGAAAGCTGTTGTGTCTGTGCATACGCTTCCAGTTGAGTACGGGAAAATGTCAATAATGGGCGCAATAAAACATGACCGTTCGACGAGGAGTGTTCAGCCATTGAGGCTAGTCCTGCCGGGCCGCTCCCTCGTTTGAGCGCCAGTAGAAAAGTTTCGCTCTGGTCATCCAGATGTTGGGCAGTCAGTAACGCTTCACCGGGTAACAGATGATTTTTCAATGCCTGATAACGCGCCTCACGTGCCGCTGCCTCAATCCCTTTCTGCCGGGCATCGACATCCACATGCAGCACATCAAACGGAACCTGCCAACGCTGACATTGCTGGCGACAATGCTCTGCCCAGCTATCCGCCAGAGGGTTCAAACCGTGATGAACATAAACCGCCCGCAAGGAAATATGATGTTGCTGTCTGATGCGCGTCATCAGGTTCAGCAATACACTGGAATCCAATCCGCCGCTGTAGGCCACCAGACAATGAGAATACATTGCAGTCCTGCGACACACCTCAGCCAGCAAAATCTCTTCGCTGCTCATATCATGGTTACCGTTCATACAATTCAAGTGGCAGTCCATCAGGATCACTGAAAAAAGTGAACCGACGCTGGGTTTCCTCATCAACACGTAGAGGCTCACAGATCACACCGAATTGCGTTAGCTCAGCGATAGATTGTTCAATATCTTCAACAAAGAACGCCAGATGACGTAAACCACAGGCCTCAGGGCGACTCACTCGGGTTGGTGGTTGAGGAAATGAAAACAGCTCAACAAGGTAATGACCATTTAATGCCAGGTCGCCCTTCCAAGAATCACGCGACGCACGGTAAACCTCATGCAATAGTGTAAAACCCAGCACATCACAATAAAACCGCTTACTGCGTTCGTAATCAGATGCGATGATGGCAATATGATGAATATCTTGAATTTTAAGCATCACTCTCTCACGGTTTCAGTGCAAATAGTTATTCAGTACGGCAACACCCGGCATAGGCGAAAATCGTCCTGTCCGTCCCATAATAACAAAAAGTCCGCGCTCATTTCTGATTGCGGACTTTTACCGATATTTAAATTACTGTGTCAAACCAATAGCGTTTGGAAACTTGAAAGGAATCAACAGTAACCGTAATTCATCAAACGCTGATAGCGACGATTAAGCAATTCCTGCTCACTAAATACATCCAGATCACGCAAGTCAACCAACAACTGGGACTTCAGTGATTCAGACATCGTTTCAATATCACGATGAGCCGAGCCAAGTGGCTCAGATATAACGCTATCGATCAAATTCAGCTCTTTCAAGCGGTGCGCGGTAATACCCATCGCCTCAGCGGCCAGAGGTGCCTTATCGGCACTTTTCCACAGAATAGATGCACACCCTTCGGGGGAAATAACAGAATAGGTGCTATATTGCAGCATATTCACCTTGTCACCCACACCGATGGCTAATGCTCCACCAGAACCACCTTCACCAATAACAGTACAGATAATCGGTACACTCAAACCCGACATTTCGCGCAAATTACGGGCAATCGCTTCAGACTGACCGCGCTCTTCCGCACCTACGCCCGGGTATGCACCAGGAGTATCAATGAAGGTAATGATCGGCATTTTGAAACGCTCGGCCATTTCCATCAAGCGCAATGCCTTTCGATAACCTTCTGGCGCTGGCATACCAAAATTGCGACGAATTTTTTCTTTGGTTTCGCGACCCTTCTGGTGACCGATAATCATCACCGGACGCCCATCCAGACGAGCAATCCCACCAACGATGGCTTTATCATCAGCGTAAGCTCGATCTCCTGCCAATTCATCAAAATCAGTAAAGATGTGCTTAACATAATCCAGCGTATATGGGCGCAGTGGATGGCGAGCCAACTGGGCGATTTGCCAAGCACCCAGATCAGCGAAAATTTTACGTGTCAACTCAACGCTTTTTTCGCGTAGACGCTTAACCTCTTCGTCCAGGTTAATATCCAATTTTTCGTCTTGACGGCTGACTGCGGTCAGCGAGTCAATTTTCGCTTCCAACTCTGCAATCGGCTGCTCAAAATCAAGAAAATTCAGACTCATAGTATTCCTATATTAGTCAAATTCCAGTTCTACCTGTTCATTACCCACTAAAGTGCGCAAATCATTCAGCAACACATCGGTCGGCGTGACACGCCATGCAGCACCGAAGCGTAACCGGGCACGCGCATTCTCCCGTTGGTAGTAAAGATGCACTGGAATCGTCCCTGATCGATGGGGTTCCAACGACTGACGGAGACGGTTTAACAACTGGTCATCAATTTGCCTGTCAGTCAGCGAGATAGCAAGTCCGCGAGCATATTTTTCCCGCGCGTCGCTGATATCCATTAACTCGCGGACCGTCATTTTAAGTCCACTGCTGAAGTCATCAAAGCTGACCTGTCCGCTGGCAATAAGAATGCGATCTTTTTCCAGCAGATGCTGGTATTTTTCCAGTGCATCGGTGAACAGCATGATCTCAAGACGCCCGGAACGATCGTCAAGAGTACCAACACCAATCCGGTTTCCACGCTTAGTCACCATAACTCGGGCAGACAGTACCAGACCGACTGCTGTGGTAAGCTTTCCCCGTTCCGTGGGGTGCATATCTTTTAAACGTAAGCCTCCTGCATAACGCTCAATTTCCTTAAGATACTGGTTAATCGGGTGGCCGGTCAGATACAAACCCAGCGTTTCCCGCTCACCATCCAGAACAACCTGTTCCGGCCATGGAGACACTGTACTATATGATTGCTCTACCTGCCCCGGCGCCTCCGCCAGGACACCAAACATGTCCACTTGCCCGATAGCTTCCGCTTTAGCGTGCTGATCCGCAGCTTTCAGCGCATCCCCCAATGAATTCATCAGCGCGGCCCGATGAGGTCCAAGTCGGTCAAAAGCCCCCGACATAATCAGCTTTTCCAGTACCCGTCGGTTAAGCTTTTTAGTATCAGCACGTGCGCACAGGTCAAACAGCTCCTTGAAATAACCATCTTTATTCCGCGCTTCAATGATTGCTTCAATCGGCCCTTCACCCACGCCTTTAATCGCGCCAATGCCGTAGACAATCTCTCCGTCATCATTCACATGGAAATGGTACAGCCCACTATTGATATCCGGCGGCAGAATTTTCAGGCCCATGCGCCAGCACTCGTCCACCAGACCCACAACTTTATCGGTGTTATCCATATCCGCTGTCATCACGGCAGCCATGAATTCAGCCGGATAGTGCGCTTTTAACCACAGTGTCTGATAAGAGACTAGCGCATAAGCCGCAGAGTGCGATTTGTTAAATCCATAACCCGCGAATTTTTCCACCAGGTCAAAGATTTTCATCGACAGCTCACCGTCGACGTTCATTCTCTCCGCGCCCTCTTTAAACACAGAGCGCTGCTTGGCCATCTCTTCCGGCTTTTTCTTACCCATCGCTCGACGCAACATGTCCGCGCCACCCAGAGTATACCCTGACAGCACCTGGGCTATCTGCATCACCTGTTCCTGATACAGGATAATACCATAGGTCGGTTCCAGCACCGGTTTGAGTGACTCATGCTGCCATTGGATATCGGGATAGGAAATAGCTTCTCGACCATGCTTGCGGTCAATAAAGTTATCTACCATACCCGATTGCAAGGGCCCGGGACGGAACAAGGCCACCAGCGCGATCATATCTTCAAAACAGTCAGGCTTCAGGCGCTTAATCAAGTCCTTCATGCCGCGCGATTCAAGCTGGAACACCGCCGTGGTTTCCGAGCGCTGTAGCATGTCAAAGCTCTTTTTATCATCCAGCGGAATAGCGGCAATGTTGATCGGATCCTGCCCGGCCCGAGCCCGACGCGCGTTGATCATCTCCAGTGCCCAGTCAATGATGGTCAGGGTTCGCAGGCCAAGAAAGTCAAATTTCACCAGCCCGGCGTATTCCACATCACTTTTATCAAACTGAGTAACTGGGTGATGACCTTCCGGATCACAATACAGTGGCGCAAAATCAGTGATTTTCGTCGGTGATATCACCACACCACCGGCGTGTTTACCGGCATTACGCGTCACCCCTTCGAGCTTGCGCGCCATGTCGATCAACGCTTTGACTTCCTCATCGGCATCATAAATTTCGCCTAATTGAGGCTCGGCGGCAAATGCTTTTTCCAGGGTCATACCAGGATCGAGTGGTATCAGCTTGGAGATTCGATCCACAAAACCATATGGATGCCCCAGTACGCGCCCTACGTCACGGATTACCGCTTTAGCTGCCATCGTACCGAAAGTAATAATCTGGGAAACGGCATCCCGACCATACATATCCGCGACGTGGTCAATGACCAGATCACGTTTTTCCATGCAAAAATCGACGTCAAAGTCTGGCATGGAGACACGTTCCGGGTTAAGGAATCGTTCGAACAACAGATCGAATTCAAGCGGATCAAGATCAGTAATCTTCAGCGAATACGCCACCAACGATCCGGCGCCTGAACCTCGCCCCGGACCAACCGGTACATTGTTATCCTTAGACCACTGAATAAACTCCATCACGATAAGGAAGTAACCGGGAAATCCCATCTGGTTGATGACTTTCAACTCAATATCCAGACGTTCATCATATTTTTGACGTTTCTCAGCCCGATCTTCTTCATTCGGGAATAGATACATCAGACGCGCTTCCAGCCCTTCTTTCGCACGCTTAACCAGGTAATCTTCCGTGGACATATCACCCGTAGGGAACTGCGGCAGGAAATACTCTCCCAGCCGAATAGTGACATTACAACGTTTAGCAATCTCCACGCTGTTAATCAGCGCTTCAGGAATATCCGCAAATAGCTCGCACATTTCCTCTTCGCTGCGCATGTATTGCTGCGAACTGTAATTGTGCGGACGTTTGGGATCGTCCAGCGTAAATCCATCGTGAATGGCAACGCGGATTTCATGCGCATCAAAGTCGTCTTCACTGATAAAGCGAACATCGTTGGTCGCGACCACGGGCAAACCATGCTCCACCGCCATTGCCACGGCAGAATGCAGATAACTTTCTTCATCAGGACGACCAGTACGGATCAACTCAAGATAGTAACGATCAGGAAAATGCTGTTGATAAAAAGCCAAACATTGCGTTGCCTGCGTCTGATTACCACGTAATAAAAATTTCCCTACATCACCATGTCGCCCACCTGATAGCAATAACAAACCATGTTGATGCTCAATCAGCCATTCACGTTCAATGGTCGGCCCAACAGGACCGTAGCCCCGCTGGTAAGAACGAGAGATCAGTAGCGTCAGGTTCTGATAACCTTCATTATCCATTGCCAGGATAGTGAGTTGAGACGGCTCATCGCCCAACTCTTCACTTGAAACCAGTAAATCAGCACCGACAATAGCCTTAATTCCAGCACTGTGCGCACCGCCGTAGAATTTCACCAGGCCACACAGGTTGGTGAAATCGGTAATCGCCAGCGCTGGCATTCCCAGCGACGCTGCTTTTTTTACCAACGGCCCGACTTTCGCCAGTCCATCGATCATGGAATAGTCACTGTGAACACGCAGGTGAACAAAACGTGGTTCGGCCATATCCAGATCCTAGAATGTGTCAAGTAATTAACCTGATAACATAATAAAATTATCAGGCAGATAAGTAATATGTATTTCTACTATGCCAAGCCCAACGCCCGTTTAACCGGAGCGAAACTGCGCCTGTGATGATGGGTAGCCCCTAAGGTAGCCAGTTTTTCCAGGTGATAAGCGGTAGGATAGCCTTTATGCTGCGCAAAACCATAAGCGGGGAAAATCTTGTCCAACGCTTCCATTTCCCAGTCTCGCGTGACTTTGGCAAGTATTGATGCGGCACTAATCTCCGGTACGAGGTCATCACCCTTCACCACCGCCAACGACGGCATGGGTAGCATTGGACAACGGTTACCATCGATTAAAACATAATCAGGCGTCAAGGCCAAACCAGCGACTGCGCGTTGCATTGCCAACATTGTGGCATGCAGAATATTCAGCTGATCAATCTCTTCCGGTTCTGCACGTCCCAGACTCCAGGCTAGCGCCTTGTCCTTAATTTCGTCATACAGAGAAAGACGGCGTTTTTCACTCAATTTTTTCGAGTCTGCCAACCCGACAATCGGGCGATTAGGGTCAAGAATCACTGCCGCAGTAACAACTGCGCCCACTAACGGGCCTCTCCCTACCTCATCAACCCCGGCAATACAGGTTGCCTGAGGGTAACTAAATGATTTATTCATAATTTTGATAATTCCAGTACTGCCTGAGCAGCCTGCTCGTCAGCATTACAGCGAATCTGTTCATGCAACGTCAGGAAATCACCCTGCAACGTGGCGGCCTCTTCTCCTCTTTGCAGCCAAGGCATCAGAGCTGCCGCCAACTTGTCCGGAGTGCAATCCGCTTGCAGTAACTCTTTAACCAGTTCACGACCAGCCAACAGATTAGGTAACGATACCCAAGGGGTTTTTACCAGTTTCTGGGCCAACCAGAAGGTAAACGGCTTCATTCGATAACCCACAACCATCGGGCATTTTGCCAACATACACTCCAGTGCAGCCGTACCGGAAGCCAGTAATGTGGCGTCACTGGCCACCATAGCTTCGCGGGCATGACCATCCAACATGTGAACTGTCAATTCCGGTGCTACTACATCTTTTACCTGCTCAAACTGAGCCCGACGTTTGCTATTAACCAACGGCACCACGATTTCAAGTTCTGGGTAAGTTTGTCGTAGCAACTGCGCCGTTTTAAGAAAATCGGCACTCAGCATTTCCACCTCGGTACTCCGGCTACCTGGTAGCAACGCCAGACAACGTGCATCCACCGCCAACCCCAGAGCAATGCGGGCAGCCTGTTTATCGGGATGTAATGGCATGGCATCAGCCATGGTATGACCGATAAAACGACAGGGGACATTAAAACGATCATAAAACGCTTTTTCAAAAGGCAGAAATGCCAGAACCAGATCTGTTGACCGGCCAATTTTGAAAACCCGTTTCTGTCGCCAGGCCCATACTGATGGGCTGACATAATGAATGGTTTTGATTCCACGCTGCTTCAGACGTCCTTCCAGCGTGATATTGAAATCAGGTGCGTCAATCCCAACAAAAACATCTGGCTTCAATTCACTGAAGCGGCGTGTTAAATCACGACGAATCTTTAATAAGCGAGGCAGACGTTCCAGTACTTCGACCACTCCCATGACGGCCAATTCCTCCATTTCGTACCAGGCTTCACATCCTTCCTGCAACATCTGCGGTCCGGCAACGCCCACAAAACGGACATCCGGTATTTTGGCCTTAAGTGCGCGAATTAATCCGGCACCAAGAATATCGCCGGAGGTTTCCCCGGCGACTATTCCGATAATGAGTGGGCGCGGAGTCATAAATCAGCGGATAATACCGCGCGTCGAGCGGGCAAAGAAGTCGAGAAACACTTGTACTGCCGGATGACCAACGGCCAGTACTTCAATCTCGGGTTTAACATCGTCGAGTGTTCTACCACTGCGGTAAATTAATTTGTAGGTGTTACGAATAGCATGCTGGGTTTCTTTATCAAAACCACGGCGTTTCAGACCTTCAATATTAATCCCGAACGGTGTGGCGTGATTGCCTTGGGCAATAACATAAGGTGGAACATCCTGCGCTACGCCGGAACAACCACCAACCATAACATGCGCACCAATAACACAAAATTGATGAACCGCCGTCATCCCGCCGATAATAGCGTAATCACCGATGTAGACATGGCCACCCAACGTTGCATTGTTAGCCAAAATACAACGGTCACCAACCATGCAGTCATGGGCAATATGTGTATTGATCATCAGTAAATTGTCGTTACCGACTTTAGTCAACCCACCACCTTGTGCCGTGCCACGATGAATACTCACACTTTCGCGAATACGGTTACGATCGCCAATCTCGACACATGTCGGCTCTCCCGCATATTTCAGATCCTGATTAACTTCACCAATAGAGGCAAACTGATAAATTTCATTATCACAACCAATTTTAGTGATACCGTTAACCACAACGTGAGATTTGAGTACCGTTCCTGCACCGATTTCGACCTGAGAACCGACATAACAAAACGGACCGATATGCACACCGGCACCGATAACAGCACCCTCTTCAATAACCGAGCTGGGATGAATAAAGGCAGTTTTATCTATCACGCTATCAAACCTCCCGACGACGAGCACACATCATTTCAGCTTCACAAGCCACTTCTCCATCGACTTTGGCTACACCTTTAAAACGGGCGACACCACGACGTTCTTTAATAAACTCGACTTCCAGGATCATCTGATCACCTGGTTCTACCGGGCGTTTAAAACGGGCTTCATCAATGGCAGCAAAATAATAGAGTTCGCCAGGTTCAAGTTTACCAACACTTTTAAATGCCAATATTCCGGTTGCCTGCGCCATTGCTTCCAAAATCAGTACACCGGGGAAAATAGGCTTCCCTGGGAAATGCCCCTGAAAAAAAGGCTCATTGAAAGAAACATTTTTAACCGCACGTAAAAATTTGCCTGCTTCAAAATCCAGTACACGATCCACCAACAAAAAAGGATAACGATGCGGTAACAACTCCAGAATTTCTTCAATATTCAGAGTATGGGTGTCAGTATTCAAAATACTCTTCCTGTCCATATAAAATTGATGTCATCAACAACACGACTTGCATAGTCCCTAAAACAGGGAACATCAAGCAGGCCGCAAATAAGGATTAAGCGCCTTTGCGCTCGTCTTGCTTGTAGAACACAGCGGAGATAAATATTGGTGACTAGATTTTTCCGAGCTTGCGCTCAACAGCTTTCAGCCGCTTACTCATATCATCAATATTCATTACCAATGCTGCGGTCTTACGCCAGACTTTATTGGGCTGCAACGGAATTCCTGAGGAATAGACTCCAGGTTCAGTGATAGGCCGCATTACCATACCCATGCCTGTCACTGTTACTTTGTCACAAATTTCCATATGACCATTAATTACGCTGGCACCACCAATCATGCAATAACGGCCGATCTTCAAACTTCCTGCCATAATTACACCACCAGCAACTGCGGTATTGTCGCCAATCACAACGTTGTGTGCAATCTGGCATTGGTTATCAATGATGACACCATCACCGATGATCGTATCATCCAAAGCGCCACGATCGATGGTAGTATTGGCACCGATCTCAACGTGATCACCGATTTTAACCGTCCCTAGTTGTGGTATTTTTATCCAGTTACCACGATCATTCGCGTAGCCAAAACCATCTGCACCAATCACTGCTCCTGATTGAATCAGACACGCTTTACCCAGCACGACATTATGGTAAATAGTTACATTAGCCCATAAACGGGTTCCTGCACCAATTCTGGCATTTTTTCCAATAAAGCAACCGGCACCGATCACCACGCCATCGCCTAGTACGGCACCAGATTCAATGACTGCATTGGCACCGACTGATACAGAATCCCCCAAACATGCATCGGAAGCAATCACTGAGGCAGGCGATATATCCTGAGCCGGAGTCGGCGTAGTATCCATCAACTGCGCCATACGCGCATATGTCAAATAAGGATTCTTTACTACCAACGCAGGAATCTTGCAATAAGGTAAATCCGCTTCTGTCAGTACTACAGCTGATGCTTGCGTATCTGCCAGTTGTTCACGATAGCGGCTATCAGATAAAAAAGTGATCTGACCTGCCAGTGCTGAATGCATCGACGCAACAGCGGTGACGACGATATCGCCATCACCGTGTAATTGAGCATCCAACTGTTGTGCCAAAGCGTCCAGTCGAATTGAAAGCATGTATTATTTAGCCTGTGTCAACACGTCAGCAGTAATATCTTTTGCATTATCCGCATAAGCAATAGCATTAGCGTCAATCACAATGTCATAACCCTGCTTTTTAGCAACGGCTTTTACAGCATCCTGAATACGGCTCAAAATCTTGTTACGTTCTTCCACCTGACGGCGACGGTTATCCTGATCGAAAGCCTGTGCTTTGGTAGAAAATTCTTTGCGCTGTGCCATGATCGCCTTTTCCATTTTACTGCGGTCACTGGCTTTCATTGTCGAGCCATCACGCTGTAGTTTCTGCATTTTCCCCTGCAGATCGCGTTCCATAGCCTGTAGTTCAGAAGCTCGGCCTTTGAATTCATTTTCCAGTTGTTTAGCAACTGTTTCTCGCTGTGGCAGCTGTTGAAAAATGCTGGAAATATTGACAATTGCAATTTTGTCAGCAGCCTGCACGCTAGCTGAAACAGCCAACACGAAACCAAGACCCGCAGCATACAACCACTTTTTCACTATAAAACTCCTCACCCTAACTGATTTGTGCTTTTCACACATTTTTAATCTGCACAGTACAATGGTTTCGGCACACTAGCTTGAACACCGGCGCCATAATATCCGTGCGACGCTTGCCTATATGATCAGATTACCAGGTCTTACCAATATTAAACTGGAACTGCTCCGACTTATCCCCACTATATTTCTTAATCGGTTGGGCATAAGAGAATACCAATGGCCCAAGTGGTGACATCCATTGTAGCGCAATACCGGAAGAAATACGGATGTTACCAGGGCTATTATAATCAGGTACTCCAGCAGCCACTGTTTGTGCTGTATTTTCCCAGTGGGTATCCCATACCGTACCAGCATCCACAAAGAGGGAAGTACGTACTGAACTGGCATACTTCTCACTGATGAACGGTGTCGGAACGATTAATTCACCACTCATCACTGCCATAGCATTCCCGCCAACAGCATCACTGCTATTGTCGATCGGGCAATTGGCATAAGACGCCACACCAGAAGCACAATTGTAATAAGCCGCCTTCGGGCCAATCGTGTTAGAACGGAAACCACGCACGGTACTGGAACCACCAGCATAGAAATTATCGTAGAACGGCACTCCTTTTCCGCCCAAGCCATCGGCGAATCCGGCTTTGGTCCTGCCCATCAACACCCAGTTATGACTTTCACTCAGCGGTAAATAGCTCGTTGAATCAAAAGTCAGCTTATAATATTCGTTATCCGAACCTGGCACCGTTACTTTCGCATTCAGAGAAGTACGATTACCTGCTGTTGGGAAATAGCCACGATCGAGGTTGTTATAAGTCCAGCCGGTCTTTGCAAAGAAATCGTCCGCCGATACGTCGGCACTGCTAGTAGAGTTAGACTCAGTGACAACTTCAGGATGGACGCCCATTTCCCCCAGATAACGCCACATAGACACTTGTGGCTTCATATCCGATAGATCATTGTGGACATAATCTAAACCAACGTTCAGCGAGTTATTTTCGTTAACCGGGAAACCTAGTGTGGCGCCGGTTCCGTAACTGCGGTCAGTATAGTCGGACAAATCAGCATTATTGGCGTCAAAATTATTATAGAAGATTCGTCCACCTAAACTAACTCCGTCGACCGTAAAATACGGGTCGGTCATGGAGAGTTCAATATAGGTCTGGTAATCATTCTTCGTACCACTAATCCCCACAGAATTACCGGTACCCAACCAGTTATCCTGTTGCACCCCAGCTTGAAAACTGACACCACTTTCCGTACCGAAACCGATACCAAAGTTAAAAGTACCGGTGTTTCGTTCTTTTACCTTATAGATGACATCTACTTGATCCGGTGTTCCTGGTACACGCTGGGTTTCAACATTTACGCTTTCAAAATAACCCAAACGGTCGAGACGTTCTTTACCTTTTTCGACCAAATTGTTAGCAAGCCAACCGCCTTCCATCTGGCGCATTTCCCGCCGTAACACAGAATCTTTGGACGTATCATTACCTTCAAAACGGATACGGCGGACAGAAAAGCGATTGCCCGCATCAACATTGATATTCAAGCGAACCGTTTTATCCGCATCGTTGATTTCAGGCTGGGTAACCACACGTGGATAGGCATAACCATACCGCCCCAACAGTTTCTTGATATCATCTTCCATCCGGGTCACTTTAGTGCCGTTATACAGCGCTCCCGGCTGAATTTTGGTCAACGCTTCGATCTCAGCCGAATGGCCAGCCAGATTGCCACGGACCGTCACACCAGACAGCTTGTACTTCTCGCCTTCGGTCAGGTTAATGGTGATGTAAATACCTTTTTTGTCTGGCGTCAGGCTAACCTGCGTTGAATCGATTTTGAAACGTGCATAACCACGATCCAAATAGAAACTACGCAATGTTTCCAGATCACCGGAAAGTTTTTGCTTCTGATATTTACGATCGCCGACAACATTCCACCAGGGAACCTCATCACGTAGTTGAAAATGAGAAATCAACTCATCAGAGTTAAATGCCTTATTCCCAACAATATTAATCTGCTGGATTTTCGCTGATACCCCTTCCGTGAACACCAACTTAAGGTCTACACGATTACGCGGCAGCGGAGTCACTATTGCTTTTACCGTAGCGCTATATTTACCCACGCTATAGTAAAAATCTTCCAGACCCTTCTCAATATTGGAAATCGTTGTGCGATCAAGTGCATCGCCTACACGAACACCGGAGGCATCCAGATTCTCCTTCAGCATTTCGTCCTTAACCGATTTATTGCCGGAGAAAGTTATACTGGCGATCGTTGGACGTTCTTTAACTTGGACAACCAGTGTTTCGCCATCACGCAGGACTCGGACATCCTCAAAGTTTCCGGTCGCAAATAAAGCACGAATGGTATTACCGATATCTTCATCACTAACGGTATCCCCCACTCGGACTGGCATACTAAGTAATGCCGCACCGACGGCAACCCGCTGCAGGCCCTCGAAATGAATATCTTTCACTACGAACCCGTCTGCACCGTATACGGTGGCGCTGCTGAACAGCAGCGACGCTATGAGCAACTTTTTCATCGCCATCGTTGTTATGCGCTTATCCTAACCTGGTCTCACACCTAAAGGCGGGAGAAATCATTAAAAAGTGCGAGCCCCATTAACATCATCAGCAACACCGTGCCAATGCGATAACCGAAGTTCTGCACACGCTCGGAAACCGGCTTACCCTTCAGTTTTTCAAGCACCAGAAAAAGCAGGTGACCACCATCTAATACCGGTAGAGGAAACAGATTGATGACCCCCAGATTGACGCTTATCAATGCCAAAAACATCAGGTAATAAATCAATCCATAATCCGCTGACATCCCTGCCCCCTGAGCAATCGATATCGGCCCACTCAGGTTGTTCAACTTTATATCGCCGGTAATCAACTTACCCAGCATACTGACCGTCAGCTTCATTAATTGCCAGGTTTTATCGCTGGCTTCATAAATCGCGCCAAACGGCCCATACTGACGTACCGTTCTATACTCATCGGGCAATGGTATGACTCGAGGGACAACACCAGCGAAACCCACATAGTGACCTTGTCCCACAGACTTCTTGTCTGGCGTCAGAGACAACGTCAGGGTTTCCCCTCCTCTTTCAACCTCCAGAGTGACTACATTACCTGGGTTATCACGTATCGTGGTAACAAACTGCTGCCAACGCGTCAGCGGTTGACCATCGACTTTAACGATCCTGTCCCCGACATCTAAACCCGCCTTTTCTGCGGCGGAATGAGGCTGGACTTGTGTTAATACTGCGTCGATCTGCGGTCCACGAGGAACAATTCCCAACGAAACGGCAGGATCCTGTTTATCGGGCTCAAAATGCCAGTCACGCAGATTCAACGTTTTCCGTTCAATCTGCGACGAACCCAATGGCGCGGTACCAATGATAACTTCAGGATCACCAATCTTGCCAATCAGAGCCAGACGTGCACTATCCCAGTCAGGCGTTTCGATACCGCCAATGGTCTTTAGTTCCATTCCTGGTGAAATTTGCGCGTGCGATGCAATCGAATCGGGCAAAACTTCACCAACCACTGGACGTATGCCCGGTACTCCGATGATAAACACCATCCAGTATGCAAAAACAGCGAAGATAAAATTGGCAATTGGGCCGGCACTTACAATCGCAGCACGTTGCAAGACAGTTTTATTATTGAAGGCTTGGTGGAAAAGTGCTGTCGGGACATTATCAATCCGGCCATCCAGCATTTTAACATAACCACCAAGAGGGATGAGTGCGATAACGTATTCTGTACCATGACGATCATAACGTCGCCACAACGCTTTACCAAAACCAATCGAAAAGCGTTCGACTCTGACGCCGCACCGGCGTGCGACCCAGAAATGGCCGAATTCATGAACCGTTATCAATACACCTAATGCAATGATAAATGCGGCCAGATTCCAGAGGATATTTATCATAAACAGGCCTTAACCTTTTCCCTAAATAGCTTTAAAAATCAGTAGCATCAGGCAAGAAAAAACCGGTACTGCCGCAGTAAGACTATCTATACGATCCAAAACACCACCATGACCAGGTATCAAGTGACTACTGTCTTTTAGACCTGCTTCACGTTTGAACATGCTCTCGGTCAGATCACCCAGAACCGAAGCTAACGCGGCCACAATAGAGCAAACCAGCAACGTTGTCATTGATGTCGCCAGCGGCACATAGTGACTAAAGAGTAACGAAATCAGCGCGGAAGTCACTAATCCTCCAACCAAACCTTCCCAGGTTTTTCCTGGTGAAACCTTAGGTGCAAGTTTACGCTGCCCGAATAGCCGACCAAACATATAGGCACCACTGTCCGCTCCCCATACAAGCAACATGACATACAACAACCACCAGGCACCGGCGTACGGATTAGACTCGTAGTTATACTGCCGTAATGCCAACATTCCCCAGAAAAATGGGACAATAGTCAATACACCGAAGAGCAGGCGAAGTATCCGTGAAGAACGCCACAATGATGCTGACGCCGGATAAAACAGAACCAGTAGCAGAGCCAGGCTCCACCAAACTAACGATGACCAGAGTGACATCCTGACTTGCAAGATAGATACAGGATGATGATATGGCGGAAGGGTGAATAGCATCAGAGCCAGCAACAAGCCACAAAAAATCGCCAACCAGACTCGATGAGTATAGGATGCAAATCCGGCAAATTGCCCCCATTCCCAAGCTGCAAGCATACATACCGCCAACGTAACCAGGGCAAAACCCACAAGCGGCAATAAAAACAGTGCAGCGATAACAGCAGGAATAAGAATCAAAGCAGTTATCAGACGGTACTTCAGCAAAAGTTCTCCCTAGGATACATCAGTATCAATAGGTGTTGTTCCCCCGAAGCGACGCTCACGTTGTGCAAATGCATTCAGAGCACCTTCAAAGACTTGTTCATCAAAATCGGGCCAGAGAACATCGGTAAAATAAAGCTCAGCATAGGCAATCTGCCACAGTAGAAAATTGCTGATACGGTGCTCACCACCGGTTCTTATTACCAAATCCACAGGCGAGAGATCACTCAGACAGATGTAACGGCATAGAGTTTCTTCATTGATGGTATCAGGGCGTAAAACGCCTTCCTGTACCTGCTCCGCTATCTTTCTGACACTCTGAATAATATCCCAACGGCCGCCATAATTTGCAGCGATATTCAGCGTAAGCCCAGTATTATTTTCTGTCAGATGTTCCGAGCGGCGAATCCGTTCCTGTAACCGAGTATTAAAACGACTGATATCGCCAATAATACGTAACCGGACGTTATGTTTGTGAAGATTTTTTACTTCACTATCGAGCGCCCGTACAAACAACTCCATCAAAGACGTCACTTCCTGCGTCGGACGATTCCAGTTTTCGCTGCTGAACGCATATAGCGTCAACGCATCAAGATGATGACTGACAGAAAAACTCACAGCACGACGAACAGACTTTACCCCCGCCTGATGCCCGAATATCCGCAGTTTACCCCGATGTTTAGCCCAGCGCCCATTACCATCCATAATAATGGCGACATGACGTGGCCCAACGGGTAACTGATTCTGACTACCTTGCTGATTTTCGGACGGCATAACGTGTACTTAATTTCCTCAAATAAGAAAAACGGCTGTTTATCCGTGACGTTCGATCTGACCAGCGCAAAAATCGCGAACAGGTAGAACCTATTGCCATCGTTGACCGTCACACCTATCCCCCACACCAAATGGCGCAGACTATATCATTTCAATGGCACGTGAACAAACGCGCGATCAACTAAGGTTGCTGATATCGCAACAATGTCTGGGTGGCAATACGTCTGGCCCAACGATCAATAACAAGAACGTCGTCCACACTGTCAGGCTCGGGTAAAGCAAGCTGTTCCAACACGCTCTGGTTGACCGCAGCAATATCAGTAAAACGGATACCCGAACGTAGAAATGCCTCTACCGCAACTTCATTAGCGGCATTCAGTGTGGTTGTGGCGGCCTGCCCTTGATTACAGGCTTCAATGGCCAGCCGCAAACAAGGATAGCGATGATAATCTGGTGCCGAAAATGTCAATGCGCCAAGACGACAGAAATCCAACATCTCTACGCCGGAATTCACTCGTGCCGGATATGCCATCGCGTGGGCAATCGGCGTACGCATATCGGGAGCGCCCAACTGCGCCAGCACACTGCCATCCCGGTAACGCACCATGGAATGGATGACCGACTGAGGATGAATGATAACCTCCATCTGTGCTTCCGAAGCATTGAAAAGCCAGCGGGCTTCAATGTATTCCAGCCCTTTATTCATCATGGTCGCCGAATCCACTGAAATTTTGCGTCCCATCGACCAGTTAGGGTGAGCACAAGCCTGATCGGGGGTCATTGTACTCATCTCTGTTAGCGGGATTTCACGAAAAGGCCCACCAGACCCAGTCAAGATAATTCGCTCGACACCGTATTGAATCAGGGAACCATGCCCCAACTGACATTGGATTTGCTCAGGCAAACTCTGAAAAATGGCATTATGCTCGCTGTCTATGGGCAACAATTGTGCACGGCTTTTTGAAACAGCTTCCATAAACAGACGGCCGCAGGTAACCAGCGACTCTTTATTGGCTAACAGCACCTGTTTATCGGCTCGGATAGCCGACAATGTTGGCAACAATCCTGCCGCCCCCACAATGGCCGCGATGACCTGATCAACATCATTCAGCGCCGCTAGTTCACACGCAGCTAGCTCTCCCGCCATTACTTCTGTACGACAACCATGCTGGCTTAGCTGCTGGCGTAATTCCCGAGCAGAAATCTCATCTGCCATTGAAGCATAGGTTGGATGGAATTCCAGGCATTGTTCCAGCATGCGGGATACATTACGTCCGGCGACTAATGACTTGACCGAAAATTTATCAGGATTGGCCCGAATGACCGACAGTGAACTGACGCCAATCGAACCGGTAGAACCAAGGATGGTCAGTGTCTTCATGAAATGCTCTGAATAACTGCAATTGATTACAGGGAGGTAGCTCAGTCTGAAACGATTGACATAAACTGTCTATGACCGTTATAAAAAAATAACCCTGCATCAAGGGAACAATAAAAAATAAAGCGCCGCAGGGAGAGAAGGAATACATCCTGTTCCTACCCGGCGACGCCGACCCAAACTGATGGATTAAAAATCCATCAGTTCGCTTTCTTTATCAGCCAATGTGGCATCAACCTTTTTGATGTAACTGTCAGTCAGTTTCTGAATTTCATCCTGAGCACGACGTTCTTCATCTTCACTGATGGTCTTGTCTTTCAGTTGGGCCTTTAACTTGTCATTCGCATCACGGCGGACGTTGCGGACAGAGACGCGACTTTGCTCAGCTTCACCACGGACGACTTTGATCAGGTCCTTACGACGCTCCTCCGTCAACGGCGGCAGCGGTACACGAATAACTGAACCTGCCGACATAGGATTAAGCCCCAGATCGGATTTCATAATTGCTTTTTCAACTGCTGCTCCCAACGTGCGATCGAATACTGTGATCGACAAAGTACGGGAATCCTCTACTACAATGTTGGCAAGCTGACGCAACGGGGTTGCAGTGCCATAATATTCAACATGAATACCGTCCAGTAAGCTGGGAGAGGCACGGCCGGTACGGATTTTGCCGATCTGGTTCTTAAAAACCTCAACGCATTTTTCCATGCGTGTTTCAGCATCTTTTCTGATTTCATTAGTCACGTTGTGAACCCTTGAAAACTGGTTGCCTGTCAGATCACGTCTCGACATGATCCGGTGAATAATTTACACCAGCGTCAGCTGGCAATGTATGGCGCTATCTTGTGCCACCAAAACAGAATATTACCTTACTTTTGTCGTCAGCCGTTATTACTGATCAACGTACCCTCTTTTTCACCCATCACGACACGCCGCAATGCACCCGGTTTATTCATATTAAACACCCGGATTGGCAAATTATGGTCTCTCGCCAAAGTGAAAGCAGCCAAGTCCATAACTTTAAGTTCACGTTCCAGTACGTCCTGATAGCACAGTGTTTCGTACAGCGTGGCATTGGGATCCTGTATTGGATCGGCGGAATAAACGCCATCGACCTTGGTGGCTTTCAATACCACATCAGCTTCGATTTCAATGCCGCGCAGACAGGCAGCAGAATCGGTGGTAAAAAAAGGATTACCTGTCCCGGCGGAAAAAATCACTACGCGATTATTACGCAACAGGCTGATGGCTTCTGCCCAACTGTAATTATCACAGACACCATTCAACGGGATAGCAGACATCAAACGGGCGTTGACATAGGCACGGTGCAATGCATCACGCATCGCCAGGCCATTCATTACCGTAGCCAGCATACCCATATGGTCACCTACAACACGGTTCATGCCTGCTTTAGCCAAACCGGCACCACGAAACAGGTTACCACCGCCTATTACCACTCCGACCTGGATATCCAGCTCAACCAGTTCTTTTACTTCCTGAGCCATACGATCCAGGATGCTTGCATCAATACCGAAACCTTCGGCGCCTTGCAGGGCTTCGCCACTAAGCTTGAGCAGGATACGTTGATATACAGGTTTTGAGTTGGTTGCCATGGTGTTTTTGTCCTAACAGGCTGTCATCGTATTGAGGGTTATTACAATGACACTGAGCGACCTAGGATAAAGATACGCTCAGTGCCACGAAACTATTTTTAAGGTTGGATAAAAAGGAACCGCCGATTGGCGGTTCCTTTTTATAATTAAGACTGCTTACTCATTGCTGCGACTTCAGCAGCAAAGTCAGTTTCAGCTTTCTCAATGCCTTCACCTACTTCAAAACGGATGAAGCCGCTTACACTGGCACTATGCTCTTTCAGCAACTGACCAACCGTTTTGCTTGGATCCATGACAAAATGCTGACCAGACAGGGAGATCTCACCGGTGAATTTACGCATGCGTCCTTCAACCATTTTCTCTGCAATTTCACGCGGTTTTCCGGATTGCATCGCAATATCCAGCTGGATCTGATACTCACGAGAAACAACGTCAGCCGGTACGTCTTCGGCGTTAACATATTCTGGTTTGCTAGCCGCAATGTGCATAGCAACGTGTTTAATCAGTTCTTCATCAGCACCTGTGGCCGCAACGAGAACACCGATACGTGCGCCATGCATATAAGAGCCCAAAGCATCACCAGTCTGAACAGCAACACGGCGAATGTTGATGTTTTCACCAATCTTGGACACCAGCGCAGTACGGCCTTCTTCAAACTTCGCTTTCAGTACTTCAACATCGGAGATGCGCTCATTCAGTGCAGCATTGATAACATCTTCACCAAAAGCTTTAAAACCGGCATCTTTAGCCACGAAGTCAGTTTCACAGTTCAGTTCAACAACAACACCGTATTTGCCGTCTGCAGAAATTTTGGTCAGGATAATACCTTCAGCGGCAACACGTCCTGCTTTTTTCGCAGCTTTAGCCTGGCCTGATTTACGCATGTTGTCGATGGCCAGCTCAATGTCACCATTCGCTTCAACCAGTGCTTTCTTACATTCCATCATGCCGGCGCCAGTACGCTCACGCAGTTCTTTTACCAGGGCAGCGGTAATTTCAGCCATTATCTTTTCCTCGGTTATCTCATGGGGGAGATAAGTAAAAGGGGGCCGAACAGGCCCCCTAACCAACATATGTCATACCTGGTTAATAAGGGCTCAAAAGAGCCTGTCTTATTATTCAGCTTCGACGAAGCTCTCTTCTGCCTGTTCAACCAGATCCTGAGAACGACCTTCACGCACAGCAGTTGCGACCGCACTCAGATACAGGTTAATTGCACGAATAGCATCATCATTACCAGGAATAATGTAATCAACGCCGTCTGGATCGGAGTTGGTATCAACGATAGCAAATACCGGAATACCCAGGTTGTTTGCTTCTTTGATAGCAATGTGTTCATGATCGGCATCAATAACGAATAGCGCGTCAGGCAGGCCGCCCATGTCTTTGATACCACCAAGGCTGTTTTCCAGCTTGTCCAGTTCACGAGTACGAACCAGCGCTTCTTTCTTGGTCAGCTTGTCGAAAGTACCATCCTGAGACTGCGTTTCCAGATCTTTCAAACGCTTGATGGACTGACGAACGGTTTTCCAGTTAGTCAGCATACCGCCTAACCAGCGATGGTTCACGAAGAACTGATCACAGTTGGTAGCTGATTCTTTTATCGCTTCGCTTGCTGCGCGCTTAGTACCAACGAACAGAATTTTACCCTTGTGAGAAGCAATTCTGCTCAGCTCAGCGAGAGAGTCGTTGAACATCGGTACGGTTTTTTCAAGGTTGATGATGTGAACTTTGTTACGTGATCCAAAAATGAAAGGTTTCATTTTCGGGTTCCAGTAACGGGTCTGGTGACCAAAGTGTACACCAGCCTTAAGCATGTCGCGCATGGAAACAGTTGCCATGATTACCTCTAAATTAAGTATGGGGTTATGCCTCCACGTGTCCCATTACACCGACTCTGAATGCAAGCACCAGAGCACCCCGGCAAATGTGTCGACACGTGTGTGTTATATACACATAGTGAGTTCTATGAAGATTCAGCCACTTCTGTCGCAGAAATATAGCCGAATCGTCGGCGCGCTTTATACCATAATCAGCCTTCAGGCACCAACTTTTGTTGTGTGTTATACCAATGTTATGGAATCATGATTTGGCAGTGTCTGGCGAGGCTGATACCATAAGTTACTATCTTGTTGACTCTATTTCGTTAAAAACAACGACACTTGTGGACAAATTTCAATGGCAATATCAATTAAAACAGCTACAGATATCGAGAAAATGCGTGTAGCCGGGCGCTTGGCTGCTGAAGTATTGGAAATCATCGAACCTTATGTGGTTCCCGGCGTCAGCACCGGTGAACTGGATCGTATCTGTCACGATCATATCATCAATAAACAGCATGCGATCTCAGCATGCCTGGGCTACCACGGTTTTCCGAAATCAGTCTGTATTTCTGTTAATGAAGTAGTGTGCCACGGTATTCCCAGCGATGAAAAAATTCTGAAAGATGGCGACATTGTCAATATCGATGTCACCGTCATCAAAGATGACTTTCATGGCGATACATCAAAAATGTTTATTGCCGGGAAACCCACCATTTTGGGAGAACGCTTATGTCGGATCACCCAGGAAAGCCTCTATCTGGCGCTCAAGATGGTTAAACCGGGCATTCGTCTGCGCACTCTGGGTAAAGAAATTCAGAAATATGTGGAAGCCCAGGATTTCTCCGTGGTACGTGAGTATTGTGGCCACGGCATTGGCAAGGGTTTCCATGAAGAACCCCAAGTACTGCATTACGATGCCGATGACGGTGGTGTGGTGTTACAACCCGGCATGGCGTTCACGATAGAACCGATGGTCAATGCGGGTGATTTCCGCATTCGCAGCATGAAAGATGGCTGGACAGTAAAAACCAAAGATCGCAGCTTGTCGGCACAGTACGAGCATACTATTGTGGTGACAGAAAACGGCTGTGAGATAATGACGTTGAGAAAAGATGACACCATCCCCAACATCATCACACATCAGGAATAAACACCAGCCGGCAATCGCCGGCTTTATTATGGTGGAAGATTTCTGTTTACTCGCTTTCGGGCCGCCACAAGTGGTGTTTAAAATCACTCTCTACGATTTCATATGGGTTGAGTAACATGATCGACAGAGACCTTCCGCACGATACACCAGAGTCCGCCGTACCGGTCCATATGACCCCCATCTCGCCATTAACCTTCAGCGATGACATGCTCGAATGCCAGACGCTAAAACAGCATCTGGAACAATTCCAGCTGTGGTTGGCTGATGAGTTCAAAGCGGGTGTCAGTGCGGAGATATTAATTGATGCAAGAACTTTATTTATCGATCATCTGTTGCAGCGTCTATGGCGCTTTTATGGCTTTGAAAACGTACAACAAACCGCTCTGGTCGCGGTAGGCGGTTACGGTCGTGGTGAGTTGCATCCGCTTTCTGACATTGATCTGCTGGTATTAAGCCAACAAAAGCTGAGTGAAGCCCAGTCGCAAACCATCAGCGCGTTTATTACCTTACTGTGGGATTTGAAACTGGAAGTCGGTCATAGCGTCCGTACACTGGATGAATGTCTGCATGAAGGGCGAGCCGACATTTCCGTTGCTACCAACCTGATTGAATCTCGAATGATTTGTGGCGATGTCGCGCTTTTCCTCACACTTCAGAAGCATATTTTCAGCGACGATTTCTGGCCATCAGCGATGTTTTTTGCAGCAAAAATTGCTGAACAGCGGGAACGTCATCAACGTTATCACAGCACCAGTTATAACCTGGAGCCTGATATTAAAAGCAGCCCCGGAGGTTTACGGGATATTCACACCTTGCTATGGGTCGCCCGTCGCCATTTTGGTGCTACATCCCTGAATGAAATGGTGGAATTTGGTTTTCTGACCGAGGCTGAACGCAATGAATTGAACGAGTGCCAGAGTTTTCTCTGGCGTATCCGCTTCGCGTTACATCTGATTTTACCTCGTTACGACAATCGACTATTGTTTGACCGTCAACTCAATGTTGCCCAGCTTTTACAATATCAGGGAGAAGGCAACGCTCCGGTAGAACGAATGATGAAAGACTTCTATCGAATGACGCGGCGAGTAGGTGAGCTGAACCAGATGCTGTTGCAACTGTTTGATGAAGCTATTCTGGCACTGGACACCAGTGAAAAACCGCGTCCTCTTGATGAGGAATTCCAGTTGCGCGGCACCCTGATAGATCTACAGGACGAAACGCTGTTTGAGCGTAAACCTGAATCCATCATGCGTATGTTTTATGTGATGGTACGCAATAAGGAAATTACTGGTATCTATTCCACTACGCTGCGCCAGTTACGCTATGCGCGGCGTCACCTCGCCCAACCCTTGTGTGCCATTGAGGAAGCGCGTCATCTGTTCATGATGATACTACGCCATCCTCACGCTGTGAGTCGGGCACTGTTACCGATGCATCGCCACAGCGTATTGTGGGCTTATATGCCCCAGTGGGGAAACATTGTCGGACAAATGCAGTTTGATCTATTCCATGCCTACACGGTAGACGAGCATACCATCCGGGTACTGATGAAACTGGAAAGTTTTGCCGATGAATCCACCCGTACCAACCATCCACTGTGCGTGGAGCTTTATCCACGACTTCCACAACCCAACCTGCTTCTGCTGGCCGCACTGTTCCATGATATCGCCAAAGGTCGGGGAGGAGATCACTCTGAGCTGGGTGCCAAAGACGCACTTGAATTTGCCGCCCTGCATGGTCTGAACTCGCGGGAAGCTCAGCTTGTTTCATGGTTGGTTCGCTGCCATTTGCTGATGTCAGTCACCGCACAGCGCCGTGACATTCAGGATCCGGTGGTCATTCAGCATTTCGCCGAGCAGGTTCAAAGCGAAACCCGGCTGCGTTATCTGGTTAATCTGACGGTGGCGGATATCTGCGCCACTAATGAAACGCTCTGGAACAGTTGGAAACAGAGTCTGTTACGCGAACTCTACTTTGCAACCGAGAAACAACTACGTCGTGGTATGCAAAACACACCGGATCTGCATGAACGGGTACGGCACCATCGCCTACAGGCGTTGGCATTGCTACGCATGGATAACATTGACGAAGAAGCACTGCATGATATCTGGAGCCGCTGCCGCGCTGACTATTTCCTACGTCACTCACCCAATCAGTTGGCCTGGCATGCACGCCATCTGCTGGAGCATGATACCAGTAAACCACTGGTGCTGATCAGCCATCAAGCCAGCCGTGGCGGTACTGAAATATTTATCTGGAGTCCAGACCGCCCTTATCTGTTTGCTGCCGTAGTCGGCGAGCTGGACCGCCGAAATCTCAGTGTTCATGACGCCCAGATTTTTACCAGCAGGGATGGAATGGCGATGGATACATTTATTGTGTTAGAACCGGACGGTAGCCCGTTGGCACAGGATCGTCACGAAATGATCCGCTATGCGATCGAGCAGACATTAACGCAACGTGATTACCAAAACCCGCGTATCCGTCGTCCATCGTCCAAGCTAAGACACTTCAGTGTTCCCACGGAAGTCAGCTTTCTACCAACACATACCGAACATCGTAGTTATATGGAGCTTATCGCGCTCGACCATCCCGGTTTGCTGGCCCGTATCGGAGAGATTTTCGCCGACCTTAACTTGTCATTACACGGTGCACGAATTTCCACCATTGGTGAACGTGTAGAGGATCTATTTATACTGGCGGATGATGAAAGCCGGGCATTAAGCCCCGAATTGCGTCTTAAGCTACAAGATCGGTTGACAGAAGCCCTTAACCCAAACGATAAAGTAAACTTGTCTTAATTGTTATTTCAGTAAATCAGGAAAGAGAAACAGAATGCAGCAACTACAGAACATCATTGAAACCGCCTTTGAACACCGTGCGGAAATCACGCCCACTAACGTAGACAGCGCGACACGTGACGCGATAAACCAGGTAATCAGCCAATTGGACAGCGGGTCATTGCGTGTCGCTGAAAAAATCAACGGCCAGTGGGTCACACATCAATGGCTGAAAAAGGCGGTATTACTCTCTTTTCGCATCAACGATAACTGTGTGATGGATGGTGCCGAAACCCGCTATTACGACAAGGTACCGATGAAGTTTGCAGATTACGATGCTGAGCGTTTCCTACAGGAAGGTTTCCGCGTTGTACCGCCCGCCAGCGTTCGCCAGGGTGCCTATATCGCTCGCAACACGGTGCTGATGCCTTCCTATGTCAATATCGGCGCTTATGTTGATGAAGGCACCATGGTGGATACGTGGGTTACTGTCGGATCTTGCGCACAGATCGGTAAAAATGTTCATCTGTCTGGCGGTGTTGGTATCGGTGGCGTACTGGAACCATTACAGGCCAACCCGACAATTATCGAAGACAATTGCTTCATCGGTGCTCGTTCTGAAATTGTAGAAGGTGTCATTGTTGAAGAAGGGTCCGTCATCTCCATGGGCGTGTTCATTGGTCAAAGCACCAAGATCTATGACCGTGAAACCGGTGAAATCCACTATGGCCGGGTACCGGCTGGCTCCGTGGTCGTTTCCGGTAATCTCCCCTCTAAAGATGGCAGTTACAGTCTCTACTGCGCCATTATCGTGAAAAAAGTGGATGCCAAGACCCGTGGTAAAGTGGGAATTAATGAGTTATTACGCACCATCGACTAAACTTCTCTGGCGGGTTAAATAACCTGCCATTTTTTTATGACCGGTAAACTATCACAGACAACACAGACCAGCTACATCACTATAGTGACATGATTTACAACAAAAAGGTGGTGCTATGTACGACAATCTGAAAAGCCTGGGTATTACCAACCCGGAAGATATCGACCGCTACAGCCTACGACAGGAAGCCAGCAACGATATTCTGAAAATTTACTTTCACAAAGACAAAGGTGAATTTTTCGCCAAAAGCGTCAAGTTTAAGTATCCCCGCCAGCGTAAAACCATTGTGGCTGACAACGCCGGGCAAGGTTATAAAGAGATCAATGAGATCAGCCCAAACTTGCGCTATGTCGTCGATGAGCTGGATCAGATTTGTCAGCACGAACAGGTAGAAGTGGATTTAAAACGCAAAATTCTTGATGACCTGCGTCATCTGGAGAGTGTCGTGACCAATAAGATCAGTGAAATCGAAGCCGATCTGGAAAGACTGACCAAAAACCGCTAATCCTTTCCAGCACATGCAATCCGTTACTTTAACAGGACCTGTTCACTGCTAATCCTGTGCTTAGGGTGCCACCATGTCAGGTTCCTTCTCGAGGAGCACGAAACGTGGTGGTTGCCCTATCCTACTTAAACTCAACAGGCAGTAGACCCCGGCCTGTTATTTTGTCTGCTCGGCATTATCCTTGCGAATCAATCAGCCCCGCCCATTGCTCCACCCATTGAGATGAGAGCACTTCAGGCTCTGGATGTTCAGTTGCATCAATTTCCAGTACCTGACCAATGCGTTGCGCCCCGATCTCCTGCAACAACGAATCAAACTGATGACCACCACCACAGAAATGCTCATAACTACTATCACCCAGAGCAATCAAACCATAATGTAACGCTGGCTGATAACCGCCCTTCTCTCGCAGTGCCTCATACAGCGGTGCAATAGACTCCGGCAATTGCCCCTGGCCAGTAGTAGACGTGACTACCAACACATAATGCTGACAGTATGCCAACCAGGACTCTAGCGAAGCGTCCTCAAACACAGCCACTTCGTGACCATGTTCTTTGAGAATACTTTCCGCTTCTTCAGCAACCAACAACGCGTTCCCATAAACCGTGCCAACAAAAATGCCTATCTGCGCCATGATACTGACTCCCTTATGATTAATGCCGCAATCAAGTCAGCTATCCTGCCCCGGACAATCGGGAAACTCAACCCTTTCAAATTCAGGGAGATTCCCCTGCCATCCCAATTGCGCCATGACACCTTGCCACGGGTCATCCCAGCGAGCTTCAAACGTCAGCATGTCTCCAGTGACCGGGTGTGACAACGTTAATCGGCTGGCATGTAACATCAACCGACCACAGGAAAAATGTGTTTCCATTCCACGATTCTGACGTAAATCACCATGGGAAGAGTCGCCAATAATGGGATGCCGTATATGTGACATATGCCGGCGTAGCTGATGTTTACGACCCGTTTCAGGCTTCAGTTCCACCAGACTATAGCGGGACGTTGGGTAACGACCAATTGCTACTGGCATTTCCGCCTGAGCCAATGCCTGATAATGGCTGACCGCTGGTTGAGGGCCCTTATTCATATTGGCATATTTATCAGCAATTTTATCCAGCTCTTCCGTTAGTGCATAATCAATCACACCAGAGTCAAAGACGTACCCGCGCACCACCGCATGATACGTTTTCTGGATTTGATGCTGCTCAAATTGGACCGAAAGTTTACGTGCCACCTCACTCGACAGCGCCAGCAACAGGAGTCCTGAAGTTGGCCTATCCAGGCGATGAACCGTGAACACATGCTGGCCAATTTGATCACGTACCGTCTGCATAACAACGACTTTTTCCTTGCGATCCAGCCAACTACGATGGACCAACCAACCTGACGGCTTATTCACGGCCACCAGATACTCATCCTGATAAATGATTTCAAGCATCTGATTGCCCGCTTAACAACACATCGAGCCGCCCCAGTTCAAACAACAGTGGCTTCACCCCTTCCAGAGTGTCATCCAATGCTTCTTCAAAGTATGGCAATAGAGAAAAACGTGATGGCAAAGGTGCGTTGCTATCCAGCAGCCTATGCATACGGGGTAACAAGACCCACTGCAACCATTGCTCGGGACGCATGGTATCAATACAAAAGGGTTCAACACTGTTAAACGCTGTGGAATCTGGCGGGGACGACTGCCAGAAAGGGCTCTCTTTCAACACGCGCTCGGTTTCAAACAGCGCCTGACGAAGCTGGATTTCTACACTCATGCAAGTATCTCGACAGACCAACAACAAGGCGGCAAAGCATAGCATTGTTGCTTCCTCCGATCACTCAACAGCCAATTTTGACAGAAAAAATGGGGGTACTGATTGCTCAGTACCCCCGATTCGTTTTATAGCAATCCCGCTACACAATTGCATCCCTGCTCATCCTTGAAAACTTTTCCTTGAACGGTCTTCCTAACCAACAATCCTTGCTGGCGATCCCTCTTTCATCCTTGACGGTCGTTCCTTCATGATCATCCTGATCATTTCTCCTTTAGGCTCCTGCCCCACCAGCCTTCCCTATGCTGGCTCTCATTCTCCTTCCTGGAGGTGTCCCTCATTCTTCCTGAAAAAAGAGTCTGGTCATAACAGAACGCTGTTACCTTCTTCATGATGGTATGAAATACGCTGTTACTGTGTCGCTCTACTGAATAATAAGATGTATTAATTAAACTGAATCGGCAAGCCACTTACACGGTGTAATAACCACACAAATTATGAAGGAAGGTAATAGAAATCATTAATCCCTTAATTAATAATGAAAAAAATAAATATAAATGTAAGTTACATATTAAAGAGAAGAGATAACTTACAAGTAATGTAAGAGATATCTTACAAGACAGAAAGCGAAACACGGTTCAGTAATGCAGAATCAATGGCTGGAGCTTATCGAGGAAGTCAGATAGTGTGGGGGCCAGAACATTCCGTTGCCTGGTACCAAACTCTTCCAGAATAACTTCGCCACTAATATTACATAAAGATATAAGCGCCATTTCAGTATTTGTAGTGGCTAAAAACAATGTTGGTGGCAATTTCAGTCTTTTCTGTGTCAAAAGATGACCAATCAGATTCTCTTGCATACGGATAAAATCATCCTCACTCCATACCTGCAATAAAGTGCAGGCAATATCACCGTAGCTCGCTTCCATATCGCCTGCATATTGACAGGTAAAAAATGCATGAGCGGCAGGATGGATACGTATGTTCAGCGCACGTTCGACGCCATCCAACCGAGATGCTAAACCGGAAGGTTGCGGCAACCATTGCACACGATGATCATCACTGGCAACAATGCATGGTGACTCTACACCATGCAACGCTTCACTGGCCGGAGGATACCCCATCTCCAGCTGCCATAAATCGACATAACGTTGTGTAAACGTGCTCAGCGCCTGTACTATCTCATGCTCCATAATGTCTCTCATCATTTTGTCTGCCGGGTTACACTCATTGCCATTATATCTGGCTGATTATCCCTATAGTGCGGGATATGGTCGACGGGTAAGACAATAAAATGCGCGGAAATGCGCAACTTTTCCTGCTAACTGGAACCACCATTGGCAAAAACGATAGCAGCACGTTAAGGTAGAGACAAACCGGTAAAGCATTACGTGATTGTCGTAACATACTGCATTTCAAGGAGTAAAATTGATTACACATATTAGCCCATTAGGGTCAATGGATTTGTTATCGCAGTTGGAAGTAGACATGCTGAAAAGCACTGCCAGCAGCGATCTTTATCGCTTATTCCGTAACTGCTCACTTGCTGTACTGAATTCCGGCAGTCAGACTGATAACAGTAAGGAGTTACTCTCCCGCTACGAAGACTTTGACATCAACGTGCTACGTCGTGAGCGTGGAGTAAAACTGGAATTGGTGAACCCTCCTGAAGAGGCATTTGTCGACGGTCAAATTATCCGGTCACTGCAAGCCAACTTGTTTGCCGTATTGCGCGATATCCTGTTTGTTAATGGGCAAATTGCTTATGCGAACTATTATCAGCACCTGAATCTGGAAGATTCGACGCATATTACCAATCTGGTATTTTCCATTCTGCGTAATGCCAGATCACTACATGTGGGGGAAGAACCAAACATGGTGGTGTGTTGGGGTGGCCACTCGATCAAGGAAAGCGAATACCTTTATGCACGCAAAGTTGGCAGCCAACTGGGATTACGGGAATTAAATATCTGTACCGGATGTGGTCCTGGCGCAATGGAGGCCCCGATGAAAGGCGCCGCCGTCGGCCATGCTCAGCAGCATTACAAAGAAGGGCGTTTTATCGGCATGACTGAACCGTCTATCATTGCCGCCGAACCGCCGAATCCATTAGTGAACGAACTCATCATCATGCCAGATATCGAAAAACGACTGGAAGCGTTTGTCCGACTCGGTCATGGCATCATCATTTTCCCAGGCGGTGTGGGTACGGCTGAAGAGTTTCTTTATCTACTGGGGATCATGATGAACCCGGCAAACAGTGAACAAGTTCTGCCCATCGTGCTGACTGGACCAGAAGAAAGCGCGAATTACTTCCAGGTGCTGGACGAGTTTATCGTCAGCACGCTGGGCCGTCAGGCACGCCGTTACTACTCGATCATTATCAATGATGCGCCCGAGGTGGCCAGACAGATGAAAAAGGCCATGCCGCTGGTTAAAGAACAGCGCCGCCATACGGGTGATGCCTATAGTTTTAACTGGTCAATGCGCATTGAAGCAGACCTACAGCGACCTTTTGAGCCTACACACGAAAATATGGCAAACCTCAATCTGCATCCAAATCAACCCGCAGAACAACTGGCCGCGACATTGCGTCGAGCTTTCTCTGGTATTGTCGCAGGTAACGTCAAGGAATCAGGTATTCACGCCATTGAGCTAAATGGTCCATATAAATTGCATGGTGATGCGGAAATCATGAAAAACATGGATAAGCTGTTGCAAAGCTTTGTCGCCCAGCAACGCATGAAACTTCCAGGCAGCGCCTATATTCCTTGCTACGAAATTTGTACCTGACAACCTCGATACCAATGGTGAAAACGACGTTACTATCGGTAGCATCAGGACTCTGCTTATGCTCGTACATCTATTAATTATTGATGCGCTGAATCTGATCAGACGTATCCATGCGGTACAGGGTTCTCCCTGTGTCACGGCTTGTGTGCATGCAGTCAACCAACTGATACAACACAGTCAACCGACCCATGCAGTAGCCGTGTTTGACGATGAAGATCGCTCGACAAGCTGGCGCCATCAATTATTGCCGGAGTATAAGGCCGGACGAAAGGCCATGCCGGAAACACTGCGGCAGGAGTTGTCGCAGATAAAAGAAGCGTTGCTCACTGTAGGGATCAATAGTTGGCATTCGCCCGGTGATGAAGCCGATGATCTGGCGGCGACGCTGGCAAAAAAAGTCGCCGCTCAAGGGTTACAAGCGACGATTGTCTCCACGGATAAAGGATATTGCCAGTTACTGGCACCAACCATTCAGATTCGTGATTATTTCCAGAAACGCTGGCTGGATTTACCTTTTATTCAGCAGGAATTCGGCGTCACCCCACAACAATTACCCGATTATTGGGGGTTGGCAGGCATCAGCAGCAGTAAAATTCCAGGGGTCAGTGGCATTGGCCCAAAAAATGCAGCTCAGTTACTACAACAGGCCGGTTCATTGGACAATCTTTACCAGCAATTGGACCAACTACCTGACAAGTGGCGAATTAAACTGGAGCAACAGCGCGAGATGGCTTACTGCTGCCGTCAAGTGGCAACGCTCAAGACTGACCTCACACTTCACGGTAATCTGCAACAATTACGATTGCGCACATCGGCTGGGTAATCCCAGCCCATTCTGAGCAATAACAAATCACCCGCGCTCATCGCGCCGCCCCGGCATAGCACTCCAGATACGTCGGGCATGTATTGTGACTTCTTCTCGATCGTGGTAGAGCTGTTTGGCGTGAACTTCAGAATTGATACCGTTTTCCTGCAAACGCTCGGTAAGCAAGGCCAGATTCTGCATCACTTCCTCATAGCGTTTTTTCATTGGCAACTTGAGGTTGAAAATAACTTCACGACACCATCCATTAACCAACCAGTCGGCCATCCGGTTAGTCACTTTCGCCGGTTTCTCCACCATGTCACATACCAGCCAGGAGATATTGTTACGGGGGGGTTCGAAACGGAATCCATCGACCTGATGATGAGTAACCTGTCCGGTATCCATCAGACTGGGCGCCATCATTCCGTTATCAACAGCGTGAACCATCATGCTGCGTTTCACCAGTTGATAAGTCCAACCACCGGGACAGGCACCCAGGTCTACCGCATGCATCCCGCTGGCTAGCCGCTCATCCCACTCATCGGCGGGAATAAACACATGGAAAGCCTCTTCAAGTTTCAGGGTAGAACGACTGGGAGCGTCGGATGGGAACTTAAGACGCGGAATCCCCATGTAGAAAGGAGAGTTATTATTAGGGTAGGAGTACCCTACATAACAATATCCTGGCGCGATAAATAGCACATGTATCACGGGTTTATCAGCCCTCTCCTGCGCCAGCAGGATATGATGTTCACGTAAAACGGCACGCAAGGGTACCGTAAATTTGCGACAGAACGTCATCAGCTCTTTACTTTCATTGGTGTCAGGCACTTCAACCCGCAGTTCACCGGCGCACTCCAGTACCCCCGTCAACATACCTACAATCGGCGTGATACGATCTTCCGGAGGCAAGTCCCGCAACAATTCGCCACAGACCATCATCTGCCGGACAAAAATCAGTTCCCGAAACGGCAATTCCTTAATCAAACGGTCAGCATCTTCATGTTGATAACATTCGAATATCACATAACCGCTGTTATCCTTTACTCGCACGAAACCGTATACATTGTAACGAGCAGCTTTATCGGTAATTTCCGCTGCACACTCTTTTTCAAAACCGGGCCGACAATACAAAATAACTTTATTCATGCTATTCAGCCTTTTTCTTTGAACGTAAGGCACCAATCAACAACAGTATCCAACCCACCAGGAAAAATACGCCACCCACCGGGGTAATATAGACCCAGAATTTCAGGAGAGAGAGTGCCAGACAGTAAAGACTACCGCTGAATAACACCGTGCCAAGTCCTAAAAAAACGCTGCTCCAGTAGAACCACAAATTGCTTCTCTGATTCATGGCGATAGAAAGGGCCAGTATCACCAGAGTATGAAAAGCCTGATATTGTAACCCGGTATGTAACCAGCTCAGTTCAACGTCACCTAGAGATTTACTCAACACGTGAGCACCAAATGCCCCCAGCGCGACATAAATAAATCCGCTAATGGCAGCAAATACCATCATGAAACGACTGTTCATCGTTGTTATCCATTCACAAAGAAAGAGAGATCTGAAACCGTTATGGTATCAGCGTGTATTGTGATCATAACGAAAGCGAAATTTTTCCTGCTCACTGGCCGCCCGAGAGAGTATCCACTGGCGAAAGGCGGCTATTTTACCCAGTTCGGCCTGACTGTCATGACATACCAGATAAAAAGCGCTCTTGCTAACCAAAACATCACTAAACGGACACACCAACCGGCCCGCTTCAAGTTCTGTCTGTGCCATCACGTTATTGGCCAATGCCACGCCCTGCCCATGAATGGCAGCCTGTAATACCATAGCGCTGTGACTGAAAATCGGCCCCTGTTGCACATTAATCTGCTGAATGCCCAGTTGCCGGGTATAAGCCAACCAGTCCCGGCGGGAAGCGTCATGTAGCAAAGTGTGCCAAATTAAATCTTCCGGTGTTTTCAGTGGATGTGCTCCCGTCAGCAATAGCGGGGAGCACACCGGTAACAAATACTCGGCATAAAGCTTTTCCACCCGTAAGCCCGGCCAATTACCCCGTCCATAAAAAATGGCGACATCCACATCATCAGACAGACGATCCTCTTCTCGATCCACTGCCTGAATTCGCACATCAATGCCGGGGTAATCCGAGTTGAAACTGGACAACCTGGGTACCAGCCAATGGATAGCAAAACTAGGCAACAGACTGACGGTCAATGCCCCTTTGGCACTGCGGGCCTGTAGCTTACGCGTAGCTTCATTCAGCGCAGAGAAAATTTCTTTTATATCCAGAAAATAACTTTGCCCCTCCTCGGTAAGCAGCAACGAACGGTTGCGCCGTCGGAAAAGCTTCAAGCCAAGAAAATCTTCCAGAGACTTGATCTGGTGACTGACGGCAGCCTGAGTAACAAACAACTCTTCAGCCGCTTTGGTAAAGCTTAAATGGCGAGCAGCCGCATCAAATACGCGTAGTGCATTGAGTGGAGGTAGTCGTTTTGACATAAACGGATTTCTTTTATTTACCGGGAAGTAACGTGTAATACACACTCATATACACATTAGTTTTTATAATCCGAGGCATTATAAATTGTCCGTTGAGGATGCACCAGCAAATACCTATATTAGTGCTACTTCCTGAGCCGGAACGAAAAGCGCGAAGGGGAAATCCTGATGTGCTTTTGGCTTGTGGTTGTGATGTTGTGTTTGCTATTTGTTTATTGTCTGCCTTTTCAGACACCGGTAGCTCAGCTACTTTTTCACTTCCTGTATTTACCCTGTCTGTCTATAGTGATTTTGTATAGCACCGCGTACTTGCGGTGCTTTTTTTTGCTATGAATGTTCCGTTAGTAACCCAAACACTATCAATGAGTTACTTAGCTTCACTCATTTGTTCTATATCGGAGCGGTTAATCTGTTGCTCGTTACCCGCGACGTCTTTGTATTTAATCATACCGGTTTCATCATCCACTTTGGGTTTTCCTTGCGCCACAATATCCCGCCCGTCATGGGTATGCATAACGTAATTACTGGAACAGGCCGCCATAGAGAATACCATCATAACCACTGCCAAAATTAATATATTATTCTTCATAATAAACTCCCGGTAATTTTAAAAACCCACTAATTGAATTTAAATGCCATAAAACTCCATTTATTAACAATGCTAAGGTTAGCAACCTTTATTCGTTTTGTCAGAATATGCGCTTAAGCATTGTCTGAAACTTGTTTCGACGGCAAGAATGCGACAAGATCTGCCGCTCAATAGAGGACTGCTATGAAACTGTTCAACGCCGCCACTTTTCGCCAACAATTCCCAGCATTACAGCAGCCTGGGGTCTACCTTGACAGTGCCGCCACGGCGCTGAAACCACAGGCAGTTATTGACGCTATCGAACAAAGTTATTCTCACCATATCGGGAATGTGCATCGTAGCCAGCATCATGGTGCCCAGGCGTTAACTCAGCAGTTTGAAGATGCCCGTGCGTTGGTCGCCGAATTTATCCATGCGCAAGACAGTCGAAATATTATCTGGACCCGTGGCACCACCGAAGCGATCAATCTGATTGCGCAAAGTTATGCTCGCCCACGACTACAACCTGGTGATCAGATCCTGGTAAGTGAAGCCGAGCACCACGCTAACCTGATCCCTTGGCTCATGGTGGCGCAGCAAACCGGCGCACAAGTCGTCAAGCTGCCAATTGGCACGGATTTAGTGCCAGATCTCAACCAACTGGCCACCTTACTGACACCCCGGACCCGGTTGCTGGCACTGGGGCAAATGTCAAATGTCACTGGTGGGATGCCTGATTTGGGAAGAGCGATTACGCTGGCACATCAGGTGGGGGCCGTCGTGGTTGTAGATGGTGCTCAGGGCGTTGTCCATCACACACCCGACGTACAGTCGCTGGATATCGACTTCTATGCCTTTTCCGGTCACAAGCTGTATGGCCCTACCGGGATTGGCGCACTGTATGGCAAACCTGACCTGTTGGAATCCATGCCACCATGGCATGGCGGTGGGAAAATGATGACGGATGTTTCTTTTGCCGGTTTTGCTCCGCAGGTTGTTCCTCAGCGTTTTGAAGCCGGAACACCACATATTGCCGGTGTGATCGGACTCGCTGCCACGCTACGCTGGTTGGTCGAACAAGATATGGACGCCGCCGAGCAATACAGCACGGCATTAGCTGGAGAGGTGGAAACCCGGCTGGCCACGCTTCCCGGCTTTCGCAGTTTCCGCTGTCCGGGTTCCAGCTTACTGTCATTTGAATTTGACCAGGTACATCACAACGATCTGGTTACGTTGCTGGCAGAAGACGGTATTGCGCTGCGTGCTGGCCATCACTGTGCACAACCGCTGATGAACGCGTTAGGTTTGAAAGGGACATTACGCGCCTCTTTTGCCCCTTATAATACCGAACAGGACGCAGACCGATTGGTTGAAGCCACCCGGAAAGCACTTGAATTACTTACTGATTAAATGACACAACATGAATAACCCACAACCTACACAGCATCCGTTTGGCACACTCATCACCACAGAAGATTTGGCACAACAATTTAACGCCTGTCGTTCATGGGAAGAACGTTATCGCCAGATTATTTTGCTGGCCAAACAGCTTCCCGTGTTACCCGAAGCACTAAAACAGGATCAGATAGCACTGTCAGGCTGTGAAAATCAGGTTTGGCTGGGTTATCAGCGTCGGGATGATGGCACTCTGCATTTTTACGGCGACAGTGACGGCCGTATCGTGCGCGGTTTGCTGGCAATACTGCTCACCGCCGTAGAAGGGAAAACACCAGAATACCTGGGCCAGCAAGACCCACTGGCGCTTTTCGAACAATTGGGTTTACGGGCACAGCTCAGCGCGTCACGAGCCAGTGGATTGTCAGCGCTGGCGATACGCATTCACGACATCGCCGCACAGAAATGCTAATTTACGCAATCGGTCTCTGCCGCTGCGCTTTAGCCATCATTTTTTTCAGCGCATGTGACACCGCCACAAAACCAAATGTCGCAGTGACCATTGTTGCCGCGCCGAAGCCAGAGGCACAGTCCATCCGCTTTACACCTTCTGCCGTGCTGCGTGAAGCACAAACAGAGCCATCGGGTTGAGGATAGACCAGCGGTTCACTGGAAAACACGCAGTCAATACCCAGCTTACCCTTGCTGTTTTTTACAATATTAAAATCATGTTTCAGCCGTTCGCGCAATTTCGCCGCCAGCGGATCCTGAATGGTTTTGGCAAGATCTGTCACTTCAATACGCGTTGGGTCAATTTGCCCACCGGCACCACCGGTTGTCACCACCGGGATCTTATTACGTCGACAATAGGCCAGTAATGCGGCTTTAGGACGCACGCTGTCAATGGCATCAATGACATAGCTGAAATTTTGAGTCAGCAACTCTGCCATATTGTCTGCATTGATAAAATCGTCCACACAAGTCACGCGGCACTCAGGATTAATCGCTAAAATACGCTCGGCCATCACGTCGGTTTTCGGTTGGCCGGTATACTGGCGCAGTGCATGGATCTGCCGGTTGGTATTGCTAACACACACATCGTCCATATCAATCAGGGTAATCGCGCCAATGCCGGTTCGCGCCAGTGCTTCCGCCGCCCAGGAACCGACGCCGCCAATGCCAATCACACAAACATGTGACTGGGCAAACAACGCCAGCGCCGGCTGGCCGTATAAACGAGCGGTACCACTGAAACGTTGCAAATAACCCTCGGATAATGGCGTACTCATTACAATCAACCTTGCAGAAATAAAAATAAAACGGTACGAATCATACCTCAGCGACGTTCATTTGCAGAGCAAATTACTTCTGATGTCAGGCAGTAACCTCGCGACGATTAAAAATTTCTTCTGGACAATTTATCCCATCCTCGATCATGTTAATGATCATAATCCCATTCGGTAATAACAGAATCGGCCTCAGCCCGTATGCAGTTCAGGAAAAACGATGAAACTTGAATTAGTAAAGGCGACAGCATCTGACATTAACTTTCTCTTACAACTACGAGAGTTAACGATGGGGAAGTATCTGACTGAAATAGGAGCCGCCAATGACAAAGCATCCTACCTTAAACGGATCTTGTATAACTTTGAGGATGCTCAATTGGTTATGATTAACGGACAACTCGCCGGACTATTCAAGAGCAGCTTTATTGCCGAAAAAGATCACTGGTATCTGGTGCAAATCCAGGTCCATCCAGATTTTCAAAATCTTGGTATCGGCAAAATACTCATCACTACCCTGCTTGAGCACGCCCGCGCAGAAGGAAAAAATGTGCTGCTGAGCGTATTGAAAAACAACCCGGCCAAAGCACTTTATTACCGATTGGGCTTTAGAACGACAGAAGAAAACGAATACGAGTATGTGATGGAATACCAGACCAGTAGGAAACCTGTATGAAAATTGCCGTATTAGATGATTATCAGGACGAGGTAAAAAATCTGGCGTGTTTCTCGCTGCTGGCAGGACATGATGTGCAGATTTTCCATGAAAGTTATGCCGACATCAGCGAACTGGCTGAAAAACTTCAGGATATAGAAGCGATCGTGCTTATCCGGGAAAGAACCGCGATCAACGACGAGTTATTGTCCAGACTTCCGCATCTGAGACTCATCAGCCAAACCGGAAAAATCAGTAATCATCTGAGCATTGCCACTTGCACCCGACATGGCGTGGCGGTGGCGGAAGGTATCGGTTCCCCCATTGCACCGTCTGAATTGTGCTGGGGACTGATTATGTCGGCATCGCGTTATATTCCCCAATACTCTGCGAATTTATCAAAGAATATCTGGCAGCATTCAAATGCACTTGGGCTGGGAAGAACGCTCAACGGACTGACATTGAGGATCTGGGGCTATGGAAAAATAGGTCAACACATCGCACAGTATGCGAAAGCGTTTGATATGCGAGTACAAGTATGGGGAAGTGAAGCTTCAAGAACCAAAGCGCAGGAACACGGGTTTACTGCTGCAAAGACCAAAACCGAGTTCTTCGCTTCAGCAGATATCCTCTCACTGCATTTACGGTTGAACGAAATGACCTACGGATGTGTGACGAAGGCTGATCTCGAACAAATGAAACCTGATTCGCTATTGGTAAATACCAGTCGGGCAGAATTGATCGAGCCAGGGGCGGTATATCAGGCATTAAGTGCCAATCCGACTAAACGTGCGGCATTGGATGTATTTAATATCGAACCGGCCACATTGGAAAATGAGCCGCTTCTCTCTTTGCCCAATGTCCTCTGTACGCCACATCTGGGTTATGTAGAGAAAAATAGTTATGAACTGTATTTCAAAGTGGCATTTGAAAATGTAATCGCATTTGCGCAGGGAACCCCCACCAACCTGGCCAATAACTTATTGCCGCTCAGTTAACGTCGAGAAATATCAAATCAATAATGAAGTATCGCAGTAACAGTATTCAGCAGAGAAAGTGCGGGCTCGTTTATCAGCCGCACTTTCTCAAACCTTACTGGCACAGATTTAATTCTGGGGATTATCGACCAATAGCCCACCACTGCCATTACCGGATGAACGATTGCTGGCACTGAACAGCGTGCCGGTGTTCCTCTGCCCAGGTGCGCTCTTCAACACCCATACACGGCCATAATGATTATAGAAACCAGCGGCATGACCTGCTTGTTTACCTATTCCCTGATAGATATCGAAATGCTGCCCTTTGATAGCACCACCCACATCCAACGCCACCATCAGGCGCATTTCATATTTGCCCGTAAATTTTCCGTCATTATCCAGCAGTGGTACTTCGGCCAACAATGAGGTACCTGCCGGGATCAGGGAACGGTCTGAAGCCACGGAAGCTTTCGCAACCAACGGAACTGCACTCGCGCCCTTGACTTGTGTCGCCATCATCGGCTTAAAGAAAACGTAAGAGGGATTTTGTTCCAGTAATTCACGGACTTCAGCTTCTGTATGGCACGCGGCCCATTTACGGATTGCCTGCATGGACATATCTTCTTTCGCCACTTCACCACGGTCAATCAATACTTTACCGATACTACGATAAGCGTACCCATTCCTGCCGCCATAGCTAAAAAAGGTCAGCGGCTGCCCGTCACCGAAATCAACATAACCGCTACCTTGTACTTCCATCATAAAGTTATCCATCAGCGAGTTAGTCCAGGCAATGACCAGACTATTACTCAGCGCCCCAGCATAAATAGCACGACGATCAGGTAAACGATGGTTTTTCCTGACCCGAGGCATCGCATACAGCGGATAACGGAATTCTCCCTGACGATAATGGCGGGCCTGCAACACTGGCGTGTAATAGCCAGTAAATTGGACATTGCCGAAACTATCAACACCTTCCATTTGCCAGGCACTGAGACCGTACTTATTTAAATCTCGGGTATCACCGCCCGCCACGATCCAACTTTCGATAGACTGGAAAATGTCGTTGTTGCGGTAGTATAGCTCGGGAGATGCCGCCTGAATCTGGGTAACCTGATTAACAAAGTCTTTGGCATTCACTGGCTTACTGGTGGCATTCGGTTCATTCACCAGTTCCAAAGGCTGATTGAGATGCCCATCTTTATATTGCTGCCCGCGATCAGTCGGCCTTGTCTGGCACCCGGCCAGGATAGCGATCATCGCGCCAGTCAGCACATACTTACTCCACCATCCTTTCATTTCCAGCGCTCTCTTTATCTTTTAACTTTTACGAACACAACGTAGAACGATAACAAACAGCTATGGAGAATTAAACGCGCAGAGACAAAACCTTTCCCATTACGCTTAAAAAACAAACCATTCGACGACAAAAGCATCACTCATCGGTTCAATCGTTAACTATTTTAAAAAAGGGGTTGCATACCAATCCATGCAGAGTATAGTGCGCTTCCACAGACGCGGGGTGGAGCAGCCTGGTAGCTCGTCGGGCTCATAACCCGAAGGTCGTCGGTTCAAATCCGGCCCCCGCAACCAATTGATGTCCCAGAACATCATAGAAGAAATAAAAAAGAAAGACGGACGCGGGGTGGAGCAGCCTGGTAGCTCGTCGGGCTCATAACCCGAAGGTCGTCGGTTCAAATCCGGCCCCCGCAACCAATTATTATTAAACACCCTGACGGGTGTTTTTTACTTTTCAGGGCTTATCGCCTCTGATGCCTCCCGACACCCGAGATTACCGCCACCGTTAACTGATCTGGCTGGCAAAATACGCCTTGATCCCCTCCAGAATAGACGTTGCTACCTGTTGCTGAAAACGACTGGTGCGCAGTTTACGCTCTTCTCCCAGATTGCTTATAAACGCCGTTTCCACCAACACTGACGGAATATCGGGAGCTTTCAATACCGCAAACCCGGCCTGATCGACGCGATTCTTGTGCAAACGGTTAACTTTACCCAACCGATGTAAAATCTCGCTGCCAAATTTAAGACTGTCGTTAATCGTAACAGTTTGCACCATATCGAACATGGTGTGGTCGAGGTAACGATCACCACTCATGCTCACGCCGCCTATCGAATCCGATTCGTTCTGAGAATGAGCCAGAAAACGCGCCGCCGAGCTGGTTGCGCCTTTTTCGGATAGTGCAAACACCGATGAACCACGGGCTGCACGGCTGGTAAACGCATCGGCATGAATAGAGACAAACAGATCGGCTCGCTGCTTACGCGCTTTGGCAACACGCACTCTCAGAGGGATGAATACATCCTCGTGGCGCGTCATGTACACTTTCATATTAGGCTCACGCTCAATCAGTGCCTTCAGACGATGCGCGATTTGCAGCACCACATCCTTCTCACGGGTTCTGCGCATTCCGATAGCTCCCGGATCTTCACCACCGTGCCCAGGATCCAGCATGATAATCAACGGTCTGTCACGCCCGATTTTGCCCGGTTTTGGCATCTCCGGCGGCAACGCTTGCTCCAGATCACCCTTATTGTAATCTTCCAGCAACGCCAGTAATGGATCTTTCGCGTTATCGTAACGTCCCACCAACGGATACAGATCCATCACCAGGCGATTTTTAAAACCGGCGACAGGCGTCAGCGAAAACATGTTGGGATTAACACTTTGTTTCAATTCAATCACTAGCCGGACCGTATTTTTATCAAACTGGCCGACACGTGCTTCTTTTATCAGCGGGTCATCTTTGCCAAATTGCCCGCTCGCATTTTTCAGGACGCTGTTAAGCACCACATTATCAATGTCAATGACAATCCGTTTCGGATGTTCAAGCGTAAACTGCCGGTATTTCAGCGGATGATTCGATTCCAGCGTCACACGGGTATAAGAGGAGGACGGCCAAACACGTACGGCAATCACCTGCGATACAGCCGCTGCCATACTGACACCACTGACGCTTAATAACCAGGTAGCCGCTGCGCCCTGCAACAAGCGCCGCCGAGTCAGATGATTATTTGAATGAGACATGCAACTCCGCTTTCTTTACCGTATGAACCTGATAGATGATAAATGAAAATATCAAACATAAAAACGCGAAAAACTTTAACGAATCTATCACTGACTGTCATGCAAAAATCATTTTTCTACTTTATAAGTAGTTTAATCCACATCAGCTATGTCTCACTTTTCTCCTGATGACTTATCACTTGCCTTTTGCTTCATGAAGAATAAAAATACAAAAATATCGAATAAAAATTCAAAGAGGGCTCGCAGTGAAGGAACGTAGTACAGAACTGGTTCAAGGCTTCCGCCACTCAGTTCCCTATATCAACGCCCATCGGGGTAAAACGTTCGTGATCATGCTCAGCGGTGAAGCTATCGAGCATGAAAATTTTGCCAATATTGTCAATGATATCGGGCTATTGCACAGTTTGGGAATCAAACTGGTGGTGGTTTACGGCGCACGACCGCAGATTGACACTAACCTGTTGGCCCATAACCACGAGCCTCGCTACCATAAACATATCCGAGTTACGGACCGCACCACGTTGGAACTGGTAAAACAGGCGGCGGGTATGCTGCAATTGGATATTACGGCACGTCTGTCCATGAGTCTGACCAACACGCCACTTCAGGGTGCGCATATTAACGTCGTCAGCGGTAATTTCATTATCGCCCAGCCGTTGGGTGTCGATGATGGTGTCGATTACTGCCATAGCGGACGCATCCGTCGTATTGATGAAGAAGCATTGCACCGTCAACTGAATAGTGGAGCCATCGTCCTGCTCGGGCCAGTGGCTGTTTCCGTCACCGGTGAAAGCTTTAACCTGACATCGGAAGAAGTCGCCACCCAACTGGCGATCAAGCTCAAAGCCGAAAAAATGATTGGTTTCTGCTCCTCACAGGGCGTGACCAATGAGCAGGGTAATATTATTTCCGAAATGTTGCCTGAAGCTGCGCAACAACGCATTCAGATACTGGAAGAACAAGGTGATTTCAACTCTGAAACCATCCGCTTCCTGCGAGGCGCGACGAAAGCCTGTCGCAGTGGTGTACGTCGCAGTCATCTGATCAGCTATCAGGAAGATGGTGCCCTGGTGCAGGAATTGTTCTCCCGCGATGGTATAGGAACCCAGATCGTGATGGAAAGCGCCGAACAGATTCGGCGGGCCACCATTAACGACATCGGCGGCATTCTGGAACTCATTCGTCCTCTGGAGCAACAAGGTATTCTGGTTCGTCGCTCACGCGAACAACTGGAAATTGAGATTGATAAATTTACCGTAGTAGTGCGGGATAATCTAACCATTGCTTGCGCAGCACTTTACCCTTTTCCGGAAGAAAAAATCGGTGAAATGGCCTGCGTGGCAGTTCATCCTGAATATCGGAGTTCCTCTCGCGGCGACCAGCTACTGCAACACATTTCAGCACAGGCCCGGCAACAAGGGCTAAAACGGCTGTTTGTATTGACCACCCACAGTATCCACTGGTTCCAGGAACGGGGTTTTCAACCGGCAGAAGTCGACGTATTGCCGAAGAAAAAGCAGGAACTCTATAACTATCAGCGCCGCTCCAAAATTCTGGTGACTGATCTCTAATCCGCAGTACTTTACTTGCGCGTGGTGCTCACTTCACCACGCGCATCATGTCATCAATATCTGAATCTGTTCGGCTAATCCACTGTAACGCAGAGTCGGCGTTTTCACTGCCCGACACAAAACAGGTATGTCCGTATACAGCGATAAACGCTCGCGGGCGCGGGTAATCGCGGTATAAACCAGTTCCCGGGTCAATACCGGCAGGAAATGGTTCGGCAACGCCAGGGCCGTATGCTCAAACTCGGATCCCTGAGATTTATGTACCGTCATGGCATAAGCCGTTTCATGGCGCGGCAACCGATTGGGAGCCACGGACTTGGTACTACCATCTGGTAACTGAAAGTAGACTCGCAAATCGTTATTCTCATTCAACAACGCGATACCGATATCGCCATTAAACAATCCTAGTACCGCGTCATTACGTTCAATCATGACCGGCCGTCCCACATACCAGTGGCTGGTGGGATTTGTACTGTGTCGTATCAGTCCGGCCTGATGTAAAGCTTGCTCAATTCGCGGGTTAAGTCCCGATACGCCAAACGGCCCTTCACGCAGGGCGCACAATTGACGGTAACGCTGGAAAGCCCGCAGGATCGCTTCTGGTGTATCACCGACGCCGATACGCGTCAGGTAGTCACGGTAACCGGCGACAGCTTGAGACAGCAACTGCTGGTAATCCTGATTATCAGACAGCGGTTGACAGGTAATATCAGCATGCCCTTGTTGCAGCACACGTTGCACCTGTAGTTCATCACCGTCATTCACCGCCTGGGCAAGTTGACCGATTCCCGACGATTGCTCAAAGCGATAGCTTTTACGCAGCAAGCAAATGCTGTCTGCCACGCTGCGCTGTGTCTCCATCGCAGTATGTGTCAGCGGACAACCGGTAAGTCGGGACAATTGCTGACTGCGACTGCGGCTATAACCTTGTTCGGCCGAGCGACAGATATCACCCAATACGGCACCGGCTTCCACAGAAGCCAACTGGTCACGGTCGCCAAGGAAAACGACACGGGCATGAAGGGGCAAGGCGGCTATCAAACTCGCCATCATTGGCAAGTCGACCATGGAAGCTTCATCAACCACCAGAACATCCAGGTGCAACGGATTTTCCTGATGGTAACGCAGCCGGTTGCTATCCGGTACGGCCCCCAACAAACGGTGAAGCGTTGTCGCCTCTTGCGGGAAAACGTGTTGCTGTCCGGCACTGAGCAGCAGGTCACCCAGCGCCGACCCTAATGACTCTGTCAAACGCGCCGCCGCTTTACCTGTCGGTGCGGCCAATTGAATGCGCAATCGTGCACCGTGATGCAGTTGAACCAACGCCGCCAGCAATCTGGCGACCGTGGTGGTTTTCCCCGTTCCCGGGCCACCGGAAATCACAGTGATACGCCGTGTCAGCGCCACCGCAGCGGCAATTTTCTGCCAATCAGTTTCCGATGTAGCGATGCCAAACAAACTATCCAGTACCTGACGTACAGCCTGTTCATCAACGGGCTGATCGTGGCGATCACTGGCAATGAACTGCGCCACCCGACATTCACTCTGCCAACTACGCTGCAAGTAAAGCCGCCCGTGTTGCAGTACCAGTGGTGTTGCTGTACTGCCATCGCCCACCGCTGGACAAACTGACAGCCGACGATGCCACGCCGCTGTATCAGGCTCCCCGACCGATTGCCATACGGCCTGAGACAGCTCTGGATCACGCCCATCAAAAAAATCACGTGGATGCAATTGCGCCAGTGGTAAACAAACATGCCCTGCCCCGGCATGATGGCTCAGACTGGCCGCCGCCAATAGCAAATGCGGTTGATCATCATCTGCCAGCATTCTGGCAAATTGCAGATCCAGCGAACGCAGTAATTGGCGCTGAAAAGCGGTTTCCAATAGATCAATCATGCCCGGCACGCTGTTCCCCCTCACTGCCTTTCCCCTGGAATAGTTGGTCCATGCCTTCTACCAAACCCTGTGGCGGACAGTAGAAAAACACGCCATTTCCGGGATAGGTGGCGTCAATACCCCGTAAAAAAAGATAGAACACACCGCCAAAATGCTGCTGATAATCATACTCAGGCAGCCGATGACGTAGGTAGCGATGTAATGCCAGGGTATACAATTGGTACTGTAGATCATAACGGTGTTCCGCCATCGCCTGCATCATCGCGGACTGGGTATAAGCGCTGGCATCGGCCCCCAACCAGTTGGATTTGTAATCCAGCAGGTAATAACGCCCCTGCCAGCAAAACACCAGATCAATGAACCCCTTAAGCATTCCTTTGACCTGCTGGAATGCCAACGGCGGACATTGAGCAGAAAGAGGATCAAACGTCTTGGTCAGGCTATCCAGATTTCTGGCCTGCATCGCTTGCTGAATGGGCAGATAGAATTGCATTTCTGCCTGCTTATGTCCGTTATCCAACCCGGCGAGCTGAATACCGTCCTTATTCAGCGGGGTAGTCAGTATGGTTTCCATCCACTGTCTGAGTACTGAACACCAGCTCTCATCAATGCCATATGCCTGTAGTTGCGTCATCAGCCAGTCATCATCAACGGGTTGGGTAAAATCCAGCGATTCAAACAAGCCATGTAAGAAAGTGCCCGGCGAGGCACCTCGGGGAAAAGTATGTGGCGTTAACTGTGACTCCGGCTCCTGCTGCCGCTCCCCCATGGCTTCAATATCAAGGCGGGGTAATAAATCCTGCACAACTGAAGAACCATGCTGCTGTAATCCGGAATAACTGGTCACCCGCCAGCCATCACGTAATACGCGCGTATTCTGGCGTACCTGCAACTCCTGCTGGTCTGCGCTCAGTGGCTGCCACGGTTGCTCATCCTCCGGTTTCACCAGACAGGTGACCACGCCATCCGCTGCCATGCCATCCAGCTCGGCAATGAGCCCCGCGGCGTCCGCAGGCATTCCCCTCTGTAACAGATACCCCAGGGCGCTCTGGTGCATGTCGCTATCGCCCTCTTTCTTTTGGGAACGCTGGTAAAGCGGAGCCACCCCGATACTACAGTGATAAATGGCCCGGGTCATCGCGACATAAAGCAGACGCAGATCTTCCGCCAGGCGTTCTTCTTCCGCCAGCATCTGGCTCTCTTCACTATTTTGCAAATCCAGCAGTGCCTGAAAACTTTCCCGGTCATGATAAAGACCCTGCGACTGTTGCCGGAAATTACCGATAAAAGGCAACCATACCAACGGATATTCCAGTCCTTTAGATTTATGGATGGTGACAATTTGTACCAGATGCTGATCACTTTCCAGACGAAGCTGTTGATTTTCCGCCTGTGGATTGGGCTGCATGATCTGCTGCGATAACCAACGCACCAGTGCGTGTTCACTGTCCAGAGATGAAGAGGCTTCCTGTAACAACTCACCAACGTGCAGAATATCCGTCAGTCGTCGTTCCCCATCACGACTGGATAACAAATTTTCAGCCAATTGGTGACGGCGCATCAACGCCCGCAACATCGGCAGCACACCACGCTGTTGCCATAGAAGACGATAACCTGCGAACTCATCCACCAACGCATCCCAGTCCGCTTCATTATGATTCAATGCCTCTATCGCTGGCGCATCTAACCCCATCAATGTAGTGGCCATGGCGCTGCGCAGTGTCCGCTCCTGCTCCGGGGCCAGCACGGCGTGTAACAGCCAAAGCACATCCCGGGCTTCAGGTGTGGTAAATACGCTGTCGCGGTTTGAGAGATAAACAGAAGGAATATTCAGGTGGCCAAGCGCTTGGCGCACCAGGGTTGCTTCATGCCGACTCCGTACCAGTACGGTAATATCCGCCGCCTGCACTGGCTGGCGTTTATCACCGTTCACCAACCAGGCCTCGTGGCGTTGCCCCGCCATCAGCCAGTCACGGATTTGAGATGCACACTGTCGGGCCATTATCTGCTGGTATTCACTCACACCGACACCTTGTGTTCCCGTTAACCAGAACTGCAATGCAGGACTTACGGTTCCCTGATACTCAAAGGCCAGTGAGCGGTTGGACTCGGCCGGTTTGACCGCCATAAAAGGGATCTGCGAAAAAATAAATGGCGCATCGACGCGCTGAAACAGGCAGTTCACGGCATTCACCATATCCGGGGAAGAACGCCAGTTGGTGTCCAATGTGTAATGTGCGGTCACATCGTCCCGCGCACGCATGTAGGTAAAAATATCCGCGCCGCGGAATGCATAAATGGCCTGTTTCGGATCACCGATCATCAGCCAGCCACATTGCGACTGATCTGCATACAAGGTGCGAAAAATACGATACTGCTGGGTATCCGTATCCTGAAACTCGTCAATCATCGCCACCGGATAACGGTCGCGGATAGCGTGCGCCAGTTGCTCTCCCCCGGCCTGTTGTAACGCTTCATCCAGACGGGCAAGCAGGTCATCAAACCCCAATTCGGCTCGCCGTTGCTTCTCCTCACGTACCGAGCGGCGGATCGCTTTCAACGCCAACCAAATCATCAAATCCCGTAGTGACAGAGACTGCTGTAAAAGCTGATCCACAGCATCAAAAACCGCATGTGATGGAGGTTCACCCTTGACCGTACGCTGATTCAGTTCTGACTGGCCAAACCGCGCCAAATCCTTGGGCAATTGATAGTCTACTGTTGGTTGTTCCTCGGCCCACTGGGTCACATTGCGTAACCAGTTGGGTCGATTACGGCTGCTATAACGCCGTTTATCAACACCCGATGCACTGATTAACGCGTCCAGTTCCGGGGCAGATTCCCGCCATTGCTGTTTGAAACCGTCGATAATGGCAATGATTTTCTGATGCCGCTCGACCAACGTTTCACTTTCCTGCGGCGGCAGGCGCAGCGCAGGCGTATCACCGTGCAAATAAGGCGTCAGCTCCTGCAACAGTTTTTCCGGCCCGCTCCACAATGTCCCGATTACCCTCGCCATATCCAGTGGCAACGGGTAGCAATAGCGACGCCAGAAATCAGCACAAGCCTGACGACGCAATGGTTGTTCATCTTCCAGCAGATCCTGTTCAAACAGCACCCCAGACTCGAACGCATTGCTGGTCAACATGCGCTGACAGAAACCGTGAATCGTGTAGATAGCCGCATCGTCCATTTGCCGTTCGGCCATCAACAGCGTTTCCGCGGCATCGGCTCTCGACGCTTCCGGGATCTCCGCTAACAATTGCATCATCAATGGGTTATCACTCTGACGGCGGATACAGGCCAAACGCAGCTCATGAATCCGCTCACGGATACGCTCACGCAGCTCTTCCGTCGCCGCTTCGGTAAACGTCACCACCAGAATTTCATCCACTGACAACGGGCGCAGATAAGCCGCTTCTTTACCCAACCCCAGTAATAAACGCAGATACAGTGCCGCCAGTGTGTAGGTTTTTCCGGTACCTGCCGAGGCTTCAATCAACCTTTCGCCAAACAATGGTAACGTGAAAAAATTCAGTGATTGTGGGGGCGCATTGGTCATTTATTTTCCACCTGCTCAATGGGCAGCGTTTTCTGCAACGACGACGCATCGGGATAGATTGTCCATCCCTGAGGCGCCGCGTAATCCGCCTTATCATGATGACTACCGGAAACCTGAGACAGCACCGCCAATCCCTGCGGTTTCAGCGCTTGTTGAAAAAAGTCGGCCAGTTGAGTGAGCGTTATCGCGTTCACCTGTTCGATCAACTTTTGCCGCGTGTCAAAGGCAAAGTTTTCCCGCTCCAGATCGTTACGCAGACGACCAGCTTCTTCATCCAGCGTCTGCGGACGCTGGCGCAATTCGTTAATCAATCCCTGTTTATTCTGCGCAAACTCGTCTGGAGCCATCGCTTGCAGGCGTTCTCCGGCTGTGGCATAAAAATTCTGATAACGCTGAAACAGATAAGCCGGTTGTCGGCTGTTGCTTTGCAGCAGAAAACCAATACCCCACTGACGACCGATGGAGAACGGCGTAGCAAACACCGCATACCCTAATTGTTCTTGTGTTCTGAGCTGGCTATAAAACCAGGGATGCAAGATTTGTCCCAGCAAACTGCTATAGGCCATACTCTGTACCTCATCATAGCCAGCCGGAATGTAAACCGCCGCCAGCGCAGAATCCGTACTGCTGCCCACCTGTTGCAGAGTGGCACGCTGAGCCTGGGTAATTTTCACTTTTTTGCTTCGCCACCATTGGACGCCGCCACAGCCCAGACGCCTTTTCAGGCTCTGCGCCAGACGGACCACATCATCCGGCAGCAAGTTTCCCACCACCATCATTTCCGGTGTAGCTTGTTGCAGCAGCGCGTTGCGATAATCCATTACATCTTGCAATTGTATGCCGCTGAGCAACTGACGACGCTCTGAGCGTTCCGTGTAAGGAACACGGGACAGCGCCTGTATCGGCTGTATCGCCTGTTCATACGCTTTAGCCTTATCTGCCGCATCCAGCTGTTGGACATACCAGGACTTTGCCTGCGCTAACTGCTCTTGCGTAGGCATAAACGAGGAGTAAACATCAATTAACGACTGCAATAATTCGGGTAGGTGCTGGGTATAGCCACTGGTCTCCATAACCACTCCACCATTACTGCCGGTAGAAAAACCAATGCCGCCCACCGATGCTTGATAACTCAACTCATCCAATGCCAACCCGGCCAGATAATCATGCAGTGCAAACAACACCTGATGACGCGCCGTATCGTCAGCCATTTTATTGCGTAACAGTAGGGTGATATTGGCTTTCGGTTCATCCGCAAAGTAGCGGCTGGGCATATACAGCACACGCAAACCGGGTTGCTCCAGCAACATTTTAGGATGATCAATCGTGGTATCCGTCTTGATCAACGAAAAATCATCCGGAATATAAGGGTTGGCCGCAGGCAACGTCAGGTTGATACTCTTTTCTTGTTGCTGCCATTTGGCTATCTGGTCAGCCCTGATTTTGTCGACCTGATAAGGTGCCTGAACAAAGTAGGCCATTCTGTTATGCGGCTCATCCGGACTGATGAACCAGATACGAGCGTTCTGTGGCGTCATACCGTCCAACCTTGCCGCAATAGCGTTGGGATCATAACGATCGGCAAGATAAGACGCGTCCAGGGTATGTTCAATCGGAACACGCAGCATGGTATCCACCAGCCACTCGATATAGCCCATATCACGATTGATCGAGGGATAACGGAAATCCACATTCAGTACATGCGCGATCTCATCAAAATAGCGTGGCTGAATCCCATCCTGACGTATTCTGTGCAGATAACTGAAGATCGCGGCAATCACCTCATCTTTCTGCGCCAGTCCTTTATCTGTAAGATTCGCGGAAATAGTCAATATCCCGCCATTACGCTCAACTATGGGATTGGCACCCGCGTTGATCGAGTCCACCAGTCCCTGCTTCTGTAGCCAGTCTGAAAGTGTATTCTGGCTGCGATTACCAATCAAATAACTGATATAGGTATCTGTTTTGCTTCGAAATGCCTGACTATTATTCTCAATTCTGAATTCAAGGCGCAGCTGCTTTCGTGGTTGAGCCGGCACGTAATGAATAATGACACCACGCTGTTTTTCAGTCACAACCGGTACCGTAATCTCTGGTACACGAGCTCGATGGTTGGCAATACGGCCAAAGGTTTCCGCTGCGATTTTGGCCATTTCCGCCAAGGGTTTATTACTATAGATAACGCCCTTCATCAGGTTTGCGGAGTAATAACGCTGATAAAAACGGACCAGTTCATCATGCAGATTGCTGCCTGGTTTATCACGCAAGGTTTCCAGGTTCCCCCCCGCGAACCGAGAACCGGGGTGTGCCGGGTTCAGTGTCTCAGCGCTCACTTGTGACATTCTCAATCCGTCTCGTGAACGGGCCATAGTCAGTTCGGCATTGACGGCATGGCGTTCACGATCAGCATTGACCGGATCCAATAAAGGCTCCGCGATAGCATCTGCCAGGCGATCAACCGCGGGTTGCAAAGCATCATTTTCAACTTCCAGATAAAACGCGGTACGGTACGATGCGGTGCTGGCGTTATGGCTGCCTCCGTGTTTTTTCAAAAACTCGGACAAACTTTCCGGCTGCGGATAACGTTTGGATCCCATCAACAACATATGTTCCAGATAGTGCGCCAATCCTGGCTGGCTCTTCGGGTTATCCAATGAGCCGATCGGCAGTGCCAGCGCGGCCAGAGAACTGGTTGCCTGCGGATCAGAAACCAGAAGCACCGTCATGTCATTGTCCAGCTTGATCGCTTGATATTGCCGCAAATCGTTGGCGCTTTTATTGATGGTTTGCGGCAAAACCTGCCAACCGGTATCGGCCCAACTGATCGGAAGCCAGAAAATCAGTAACAACAATCCGGTGATCCAGACATACTGTCTACGCATGCAACGCTCCAAATACTTCACGTGGATATACTCACTTTCTTGCCGTACTGATTAAAACGCACTGGTGGTAACAGCCAGGTTTGCGCCGCATCAATAACCTGCTCCACCCGCTCACTGTCCATGACACGGATAATCCGCTGGAGGTAATAATCCTCCCCTTCGCCCGATATCATCCGGTTTCCCTGCCAGGCATCCAGCAGTTTGAGCCGGGCTTTTTGCCGAATGGCTTCATCTGACGACAGACGGTCAGCTTCACGATCATAAACTTCCGTCAACCAGGCACTGCCAGACCGATTAAGCAATAACAAAGGCTTATTCATTCCCTGTTGATACCCGTCGACCATCACTGCCAGGGACTCCCGCGCCTGCTCTCTACTCAAAGCCGGGAAGCGCCAGCCGGTATCCTGGCTACCATAGCTACGACTCTCTCCCTGCCCACCCATCAGGCAATAGGCTAAATGTTCCAGCCACAACATCATGCCATCTTTCATCGCCAACTTGCCGGGGCGCCAGCGTAACAAACCATCATGTTGAATCTGCGTCAGCCAGCCTGTTATCCGTATGCCATCCAACTCGATATCCAGTTCCTGACTACCGAGCGGGTCAGGTCGCCACTCTTCACGTACCTTGGCGGCCAGTTGACCCATTTCTTCCTGCTGAGTCTGCCAATACAGTTGACCGAAAGCACCGTAAGGTAACTCTCCTGCCGCCCGAACATGCTGATACAAACGTTCAGCATCGCCACCATTAATCAAGGCGTTGAGCAGTTGAATATTCATCTGATAACGGTTCAGACCATCAACCTGAAAAGGTTCCTCTTCCTGCATGTCACTTCCTTCCAGCAGGAAACTCACCCCCAGACGCATCTGGAAGAACGCCTTTATCGGATGGCGGTAAAAGCGACTTAAATCATCCAAAGTTATCTCGCGGTACGTTTCATGCGGTAAAGGATGATCAAAAATCGGCTGACTTTCTCCCTGACGGCCTGCCGCCGCCAGCCATTCCGCCGCAAAACTTTGCGGAACCGGATCTGGAATAAAATTGGCGGTATCGAACGGCATCCGTGAATGTTCATGCCACAAATGTGCTATTACCCTGTCTGCACTGGCATCAATATCCAGATCCTCATCACCCGGTAGATAATGGCTTTGGGCAATATAGTCCATCAGTTCACTGACCAGCACAGACGGAAAACGCCGGGTGTTATCCTGTATTGAACGTCCGATAAAACTGATATAGAGGCGCTGTTGAGCAGAAAGCAACGCTTCCAGAAACAGATAACGATCATCATCACGGCGACTACGATCCCCCCGACGAACCGGTCGGGTCATTAAATCAAAACCTAATAGCGGGAGTGTTCGCGGATAGACGCCGTCATTCATACCCAGCAGGCAGACAACATTAAAGGGGATAGAACGCATCGGCATCAGGGTACAAAAGTTAATTGCCCCGGCGAGAAAACGCTGACTCAAACGCGCCTGATCAAGCTTTCTGGCCAGTTCATCCCGCAACAACGTGATAGGAACCACCTCGGGGTAACGGGACTGCTCTCCCATATTGATAATCTTTTGCCACTGCTCTTCGATCAGTGTTAACGCGGCTTCGGTATCATCATCCGGTTTAAAGAAGGTCTCCAATAATTGACGACACAGCGGTTGCCACGCCTCTATTTCACGAGCTTGACGCAAACATTCCCGCCACCGGCTAAGCTGCATCAACAGTTCGGCCAATTGCCCAGCCAGTTCGGCTATCAAACCACTGGATTCATCGTAAGGTAATACGCCTTGCCAGTCTCCTGACTGGCTATCCATCGCATAACCGAGCAACATCCGTGTCAGACCGAAACGCCAGGTATGCTGACCAGTGGCAGGCAGGTTCAGATCTCGAACGTTATCATCGTCCAGCCCCCAGCGAATACCCGACTCGGCCACCCACAGCCGCAACCGCCGCAGACCGTCTTCATCAATGCCAAAACGCGCTGCCAGCGCCGGGACTTCCAGCAACGCCAGCACCTGTTCCGCAGTAAAACGGCTGTCAGGAAGATCCAGCAACGAGAGCACCGCCTGTAAGGCCGGATGTGCATGGCGAGCTCGCTGGTCTGATATAGAGAAAGGCAAGTAGCGGTTTTCAGGCGCATTCCCGAATACCGCCTGAATAAACGGGGAGTAGCTGTCAATGTCCGCTACCATCACAATGATGTCCCGTGGCATCAATTCAGGATGGTCGGCCATCATTGCCAGCAATTGATCATGCAGGACCTCAACTTCGCGCTGAGGGCTATGGCAGACATGCAGAGAAACCGAGTAATCATCGGGCAACAGTTGTCGCTTCTGACGACTGTTGTCCAATGTCTCCTGATCGGTGGCAATTACGCTGCGATTTTCCAGATCAAGAATATCGTGCTGAAGAGTCGAAAGCAGATTATGGGCATCGATATCCACAAAAGCATCAATACTGCGCACCTCATCCAGCTGTTCCAGCAGATAGAGATGATCACGCCCCAGCTTGCCCCATGAGGCAAGTAACGGATTTCCCACGCTCGACTCACCACTCGCCTTGAATAAGGATTCAGCCTGATTGGGCTGACGAAACAGGGGCCGACTCATCGTCGTTATCTGGCTGTTTTGATACAGCAACCGTTGTCGACGCTTTAGTTTGGCCAGAAAGGTTTCATCCTGAATATCACTCCAGTAATCCCGGCATGGGTTGGTAAACAAGAGATGGACATCAATATGTTGTCCCAATGCCCGCAACGCCTGCAAATAAATAGGGGGAAGCGCCGAAATACCGCAGATAAATACTCGCACAGGTAATCCCGGCGGGCATTCGTCGGCACCCGCCAGAAGACCGATAAAACGTTCATAAAGACTGGCATGATGCCATCGCGGTTGTCCCAGTTGATGAGTGTAATCCACCAGCGCACGCCAGAGCGGAGCCTGCCACTGTTGTGCATCGCCGATGTCTGCTACCCATTCGTTCTGTTGCCAGCACGTTATCCAGTCAGGACGATAAATCAGATACTGATCAAACAGATCGGCAATACGCCCGGCCAACTGGTGCAGTTTACGTTTGTCAGCATCCTCTTGTAGATAGTGTTCCAACAGGGTGAACGCCGGATCCTCCAGATGTTGTGGCAGCAAATGCATCAGCTTCCAGGCCATGGCATCTTTACTAAAGGCACTCTCTGGCGGAATATCCGGCATCAAAAGGCGATACATCTCCCACAGAAACACGCCGGGTAAAGGGAACCGGATATTAGCGGCAATGTTGAAACTGTTTGCCAGCTCTATCTGCAACCACTGCGCCATACCTGGACTCTGAACCAGAATCACTTCCTGCTGGAAGGGATTACTCAACGGTTGCCTCGCGATCAACGCTGCCGCTACGTCTTTTAAAAGATCCAGCCGATTTGAATGATAAACCGTGAACATCCTGACTCCTGACTATCCACTGCCATTTAAGGTGTAGTTTGCGTCTGCACGCCCAAAGAATCTTCCGCTACGATACGGCAAAACCAACGGGTAAGTACGGCCCGGTAACGATAAGGAGTTACTGTGGTTACCGTCACGCTACGACACGCCGGGGTACGGACTTGCTCTGTCAGTGTCATTGACCACCCTGACGGCAATGAGGTGACCCGCACCTCCTCCCCAGCGGCCGAGCCATAAACATCTAGCTGCTGATGTGCGAATCGCCAGGCCTGACGCTGCTGCCATTGATGCTGCAACAACTGTTGAAGCACCTGATGATATTGCAATAATCCGGCCAGCGAAACTGCAAACAACAAAGCCGCAACCAGTGTTTCCGGTAAGCTGAACCCTTGCTGCGCCGACGCCAATCCGCTATCACTCACTGGCACACTGACTCTCCTGCGATTCAGGGCAGGAATCAAACCATCCCTGAGCTAATGGGCGCAAGACCAGCCCAGTGGCTGAAGCCAGGCTTTCCACCCGGTGATAGAACAATAACGGTGTGGTCTGTGACGAAAACGCGCCCTCGCCCCGCAGAATGCCACGGCCATTTTCCGGCGAAAGTCGCAGACAAACCCGCAGTATTTCCGCAGATAACCGCTGACACTGCCAGTCGCTTTGGTCTCCCTGCCACTCGAGACTTAACCCCCAACTCAGTGACGAAAGCGCTCGATTGAACGCCCGCCAATATTGTTGTTCATCACTCCCTATTTGCACAGCCGCATCTAGTTGCCGCTGTAATCCTCCCAACAGTAACAATCCGATCATCAACAGTAACATCACCATCAACAATGAGCTGCTTCCGACCTGACTATCCTTTTTCATCATTTAGCCTCACGACCAGACGGCCAACCTGCTGCTTAATCTCAGGTCGTCGCGACCAATATCCCGCCAGTTGTATCGCATAGCGCGTGTTGTCTCCGCCGCTTTGCGGCAGAACCTGAAACTGCGTTATCGTTACCTCATCGGGGTCGAGAAGTTTTTCCCAGCGTTCGCCCTGACATAAGCGTCTACCGGTTTGAATCTCCAGCGCGCCGGAACGTAAGCGGTAACTAAAAAATTCCGCCTCTGGCTGATCAGTCTCATCCCATTTTCCATTACGATTAACGTCGTAAGCCACCGTCAGGCAGTTTTGCGCCGGGTTTACCGTATCCGGGATGAGGGTTAATGCGCTGCCGCTACAGGTACCAGCACAGAAACCGGCCCGGCGGATGTCTTTTTCAATGCTGAATAATGTCTGACTGAGAAGCTGCTCCAGCCGGAAATAATGTGCGCTATTCTGACTCTGAGCACGCAGCACCGGATAAATCTGTGCTGTAGAAAGTATAATCAAACTACTCAAACCAAGAGCCACCATCATTTCCAACAGGGTAAAGCCGCTTTGCCCGCACTGATTATGGTTATGGTTGTTCAGCATACAGAGATCGCCAACACTGGTTGAAATTCGCTGCAAAGCCGTAATCGCCCCCGAACCGAAATGACCAACCGCACGCGCCCTGCGGGATTAGACAGCGTCAAATGTCCGGATTGCGCTGTATTGCGAAATCCATAAAATAAAAATTGATCTGCCGTTGTTTCTGCCAAATCAATGTGCTCCGCTGAGCGAGTGTAATACCTGGAGCTATCTGGCGGGCAGATCGGCATTTCCAGGCCACTGCCAACACACCAGCGATCTCCGCTCTGTTTGATCCAAACCGAATATGTTTCATTATGCCAATAGGCATTAGCCTGAATGCGGGCAATAAAGCTCAGCAGTTGCCGAGCGCCTTGTTCCAGTATTAATGCCTGACGATATCCCAGCCAGCTGTGTAATCCACCTCCGGCCAATAATCCTACGATTGTCATTACCATTAATAATTCAGGCAGGGTAAACCCCTGCTGCCATCCTTTGCGTTTTTTCATACTCACAGTGTAGAGGACGAAGACCGGAGCGAAAGAACGGCGTATTGCTTTTTCAAAGCAGTACGCAATGTTTTTCTGCAAACAGGTAACGGCGGAATAGTGGTGCGTAATTGACTGGAAAAAAACGTGAAAAAACCGCCCTAAAGGCGGTTCAGATGGGCACAGCTGGATTAGATGGCAACAGGTGCCTTGATGGCGGGATGCGGATCATATCCTTCAATATCAAAGTCTTCAAAACGATAGTCAAACAGTGAAGCCGGACGACGTTTGATCACCAATTTTGGCAGTGGACGTGGCTCACGACCAAGCTGAAGATGTGTTTGATCCATATGGTTGTTGTAGAGATGAGTATCACCCCCGGTCCAGACAAAATCACCGACCGCCAGGTCACACTGCTGGGCCACCATATGAACCAGTAAAGCATAACTGGCGATATTGAACGGCAGGCCAAGAAATATGTCACAAGAACGCTGGTATAACTGACAGGACAGTTTTCCATCAGCCACATAGAACTGAAAAAAAGCATGACACGGCGCCAACGCCATCTGATCCAGCTCACCAACATTCCAGGCCGATACGATAATACGGCGAGAATCCGGGTCCTGTTTCAATTGAGTCAGCACGTTCTCCAACTGGTCTATATGGCGACCATCCGCCGCCCCCCATGAACGCCACTGCTTGCCATATACAGGGCCGAGGTCGCCGTTGTCATCGGCCCATTCATCCCAAATAGTGACACTATTATCATGCAGGTAGCCCACATTGGTATCCCCATTCAGGAACCACAGAAGCTCATGAATGATAGAGCGTAGATGACAACGTTTGGTCGTCACCAACGGGAAGCCGTCCTGCAGATTGAAACGCATCTGATGACCAAAAATCGACAGTGTACCTGTGCCAGTGCGATCGTTCTTCGGCGTCCCTTCATCAAGCACTTTTTTCATCAATTCCAGATACTGTTTCATACAACCTCGTCTAAAGATTAATAATCGCCGTTATTGTTTTGCAGACTGATGCCGATATGCCCATATCATCATCAGAATCCCCACCAGCACCATGGGAATGGACAGAATTTGCCCCATACTGATAATGCCGTCGAACAACCCCAGTTGAGCATCCGGCTGACGGAAAAATTCGACAAAAGTACGGAAAAGTCCGTACCCGATCAAAAATAGACCGGAAACACTTCCCATCGGACGTGGTTTGCGGATAAAAATATTCAGAATGATAAACAGCACCACACCTTCCAGCAGCATCTCATATATTTGCGAAGGATGGCGGGGCAATAGGCCATACTGATTAAAAATCGCCTGCCATTTGGGGTTAGTAGCGGCCAACGCCATATCTTCACTATGGGAACCAGGAAACAGCATTGCCCAAGGCGTATCTGTCGTGACGCGTCCCCATAATTCACCGTTGATAAAGTTACCCAAACGCCCGGCACCTAAGCCAAACGGAATCAATGGCGCGATAAAATCCGCAACCTGAAAGAAGTTGCGTTTGGTCCGGTGAGCAAACCACAACATCACCGTAATAACCCCTATCAGCCCACCGTGAAAAGACATCCCCCCATCCCATACTTTAAATAGGTAGAGCGGATTCTCGATGAACAATGGGAAAGCATAAAACAACACATAACCTAAACGACCACCAACAAACACACCGAGAAAACCAAAATAGAGCAGGTTTTCAACTTCATCTTTCGTCCAACCGCTTCCTGGCTTGTTTGCCCGGCGTACAGCCAACCACATAGCGAAGACAAAGCCGACCAAATACATCAATCCATACCAGTGCAGTGAGACTGGCCCAATAGAAAAGATCACCGGATCAAACTTGGGAAATACCAAATAGTTCGTCGTCATCGATCACCACATCTCGTTGTTTTGTCCCTGATTACGGGGCTTTTGATAGACAGGAGGAAGAAACGACATTCTTCCACACACTGCGGTTGCGCATCATAGCATAGCGCATCAGGACAAGCGGCTCAGTTGCAGGAAAAGATCTGTAAAATATGGGTTCAGTTAAAGATGGCTAAGCTAAAAAACGAGCTTGATAAAACCGTGCCGACAGACGCTGCATCGCCACATCCCCCCTAATATGAAAATATCAGGTAATGATTAACGACCACCACGAATCAACCCTCCCAGGCCACGCTCTTCAATGAAGATCGAGGCCCACTGCCGCACTTCACTGGCCGTTTGTGCTTTCAACACTTTATTCGCCAGCAGTTGCGCCTCTTCTTGCTCGATATGTCGCAATAAGTATTTCACGCGCGCCACACTGCGCCCGTTCATACTCAAAGTCCGGTAGCCCAACCCCATCAGCAATAACGCGCCCATCGGCTCTCCCGCCATTTCACCGCACACAGAAACCGGCAGGCTATAGCGCTGACAAGTGGTAATGATCATGTGTAATGCCTGCAACATGGCCGGATGAAGGCTGTCATACAGCGATGCCACATGAGGATTATTGCGATCAACAGCCAACAGATACTGCGTTAAATCATTGGTTCCCACCGAAACAAAATCAATACGTGCAGATAGATGCGGTAGCAAGAACAGTACTGACGGGACTTCAATCATGATACCGATACGGGGTCGAGGTTGTAGGAAGCCCAGCATCTCTTCCACTTCGCTGGCGGCCTGGTCAATCAGCCTTCGGGCCTCATCGATTTCATCCAGACTGTTAATCATCGGCAGTAAAATATTCAAGTTGCCAATATAAGCGTTGGCACGCAGCATCGCCCGCACCTGAATCAGGAATATTTCAGGCTGATCGAGTGTGACACGAATTCCACGCCAGCCAAGGCAAGGATTCTCTTCACTAATGGGCAAATACGGTAGCTGTTTATCAGCACCGATATCTAACGTACGCAGCATAACCGGGCGCGAAGGATAGAGACGCAGCATTCCTTCATATTGTGCCATCTGCTCTTCTTCTGATGGAAAACCGTTCTGTAGCATAAACGGAATTTCAGTACGATATAGCCCAACGCCATCAACCTGATTAATAAAGTGTTTTTCATGCTCGGCACTTAACCCGGCATTCAACATCACGTTTACCCGTTCGCCACTTTTCAACATGGCAGGACGGTCCATATCATCTTCAGTCAACCGGGTCAGTTCGTCTTCCTCACTGATAAGTCGCTGGTATTCCTGAATCAGCACGGGTTCCGGATCTACCAGCAATTCGCCGCGATAACCATCCAGAATCAGCATACGCTGATGTAGCAATTCTGGTTGTATATCAGCGCCCATCAACGTCGGAATCCCCATCGCCCGCACCAGGATAGCCGCATGAGAGTTGGCCGCACCATCATAAACCACCACGCCAGCCAACCGTTCCGCCGGAAGTTCAGCCAGCAGCGTCGCTGTCAGTTCATCAGCGACCAGAATAAAGCGCTCCGGCCACTGCGAAATACTTTGGGCATTATCATCAAGGTGAAACAGTAAACGTTGGCCCAACGCCCGTAAATCCCCAGCCCGCTCGCGCAAGTAGGTATCCTTCAGGACAACAAATTGCTCGGCAAAGCGTTCAATAACGACTTTGACTGCCCATTCCGCCGCGTTACCCTCCCCCACTTCCTGAAACAACTCTCGTTTCAAGCGGGTGTCATTCAATAAATGAGAATAGAGATCAAAAATCGCCGCGCTTTCTTTCTGTGCACCCGCGGTGAAACGTTTACTGAAGCGACGGAACTCGGCGGTAGCCTCCTCAATAGCCAAGAGTAAACGGGAACGTTCCCGTTCGGTATCCAAAGTGGAGGTGGGGAAAACCTGATCCAGCGAAGGTTGGCTACAATCTTGCCAACCCGGAGCAATCGCCACGCCAGAAGAGGCAGCCAGTGCCTTTATACGGGTCTGCCGATATTGTCCAAATAACGCTTTCATTTGTGACTGTGACAGAATAGCTGCCATCTGAGTGGCCAGCGTCACCATAAAAGATTCTTCATTCATGTCAAACTGGCGGTGCTCACACTGCTGAACAACCAGAACACCCAACAGTTGACGACGATGGATTATTGGCACACCCAGGAAGGAGCGAAAACGCTGTTCTTTAACCGCAGGAATGAATTTGAAACTGGGGTGGCTTTGCGCATCCGCCAAATTGATAGGTTCAGCCCGCTGCCCCACCAGACCAACAATACCTTGACCAAAAGCCAACGTAATAGTGCGACCCCGAGGTTTTTTCAACCCCCGGGTCGCCATCAGGTAATAACATTGGCGATCATGATCGGCCAGATAAATGGAACAGACCTCTGTATCCATCGCCAGACAGGTTTCATTGACCAAAATATCCAGCGCATCATTCAGTTGAGCTGTAGCCGCGACTTTCTCGATAATTTCTCGCAAACGCGTGAGCATGATGTACTGAATTATCCTCTTTTTCGTCTGGAACCTGATGACATCCGGGCAGCAGCATTCTCCTGTAACTGTATAACTGGAGTGATAAACTCCTTCATCACCCGCCGATAAACATCCCGTTTAAAAGAAACCACCTGACGTACCGGATACCAGTAGCTCACCCAACGCCAACCATCAAACTCAGGCGTGCTACTGCTTTGCATATTGATATCTGATTCATTACACATTAACTGTAGCAGAAACCATTTTTGCTTTTGCCCGATACAGACTGGTTTTGTATCCCAACGCACCAAACGTTTTGGCAATTTATAACGAAACCAGCTACGGGTGAAAGCCAAGATACGGACATCTTTCTTCCGCAAACCAACTTCTTCGAACAGTTCACGGAACATCGCCTGTTCTGCACTTTCACCTGGGTTAATCCCACCCTGGGGAAACTGCCAGGAGTGCTGACCGTAGCGACGAGCCCAGAGAACTTGCCCCTGCCGATTACAAATCACAATTCCAACATTCGGGCGGTAGCCATCATCATCGATCACCGGACTACCTCAATAAACGTAAAATGCAAAGATAAGCTGATTGTTTCACACTCCCGCCAGACGGTAAACCACCGCTTAACATCGTTGACTTTATAATAAAATCTCGGTAACTCACAGATAAGATCAAAGTTATAAACATACAAAGCGTCATTGTATCGGTTTATTCACTTTTTCTGTGGACATCTTTGTGAAGAACATCATGAAAAAGTGAGTAAAACTTCTTTCTCTTGCAGAAGTACTTTCGGTTAAAATTTAAAATAGTTTTTTAATTTCATGATGTTATTTCTATCCTCTACCACATTTATACCCGTGTATAACCTGACAAAAAAAACGGATCACTAAAATCGGTGAAATATCACGCTACGGACATTTCATCCACAGACGCTGAGGTAATATCAAACAAAAAACCGGCAAAACCAGCAAAAAAAGCGGCCGTCAAGGCTGTAAATGGAACCAGTGATCCCAACTTATTCCACTTATCCCAAAAAACTGTGGATAACATGGTGTGCAATCCTGTTCATTCCCGGTGTCTTACCGTGCACAAGTTAATAGTGATATGCTGAGTGATAAATATCATCAAGAAAAAATCCAGCAGAATCATGTTATTATTATTCTTATTCATGGTTAGCGTTATCTATTTTCTACTATCACCGCTGAGTGTGCTTTTTTTAATCAAAATCAGGTAATGGTATGTATTCACCTTCGATCCACAACATCCCACCAGAGAATGAGCAGGAGTTGCTGCAACATGCCCGTGCGCTGGCAGGTTATAACCTGGCAGAACTGGCAAACATGGCCCAACTGCCGATACCTGCCGATCTGAAACACGATAAAGGGTGGACCGGCGTTCTGTTGGAGCGTTTTCTGGGAGCCAGTGCGGGCAGTAAGCCTGAACCGGATTTTCCACAGATAGGGATAGAATTGAAAACCATTCCCGTGGATGAAACCGGGCGGCCATTGGAAACGACCTTCGTTTGCGTGGCACCGCTAACTGGCAACAGTGGCGTTACCTGGGAAAACAGCCACGTGCGCTATAAACTGGCGCGAGTGTTGTGGATTCCGGTTGAAGGTGCGCGTCATATTCCGCTGGCCGAACGCCGTATTGGTGCACCATTATTATGGAGTCCCAATGCAGAAGAAGAGGAAAAACTGAAACAAGACTGGGAAGAACTAATGGATCTCATCGTACTGGGCAAGGTAGAAAGCATTACTGCACGGCATGGTGAAGTGCTGCAACTGCGCCCCAAAGCGGCTAATAGCCGGGCATTGACAGAAGCCATCGGCGAGTATGGTCAGCCGATTATGACACTGCCTCGTGGTTTTTATTTAAAAAAAGCATTTACCGCCCCGCTGCTGGCTCGTCACTTTTTACTCTGATTTGTCACGCATTATATTGCCTCCAGACTAACCGGGCAGCGTATAATTATTGTTTACGTTTTGTTTAAAGGTGCAATGTTACGATGTTCGATTGGATTGCAGATCCCAATGCCTGGTTGGCGTTAGGTACACTCACCATCCTGGAAGTTGTTTTGGGTATCGACAACATTATTTTCCTTTCTCTGGTTGTCGCAAAACTCCCAAAAGCGCGGCAAAACAAGGCCCGTCGCATCGGTTTGCTTGGGGCGATGTTAATGCGCCTCGGGCTGTTGGCCTCCATCGCCTGGGTTATCCGGCTGACAAACCCACTGTTTACCGTAATGGGAAATGTAATCTCCTGCCGTGACCTGATTTTGCTCTCCGGGGGACTG